>NZ_JBHTJN010000010.1:0-79952 GCF_042675725.1 Seminibacterium arietis | reverse complement strand
GAATTTTTCGGCGGCGATAGTGCGGTGGGACCACCTGAACCCATGCCGAACTCAGAAGTGAAACGCCGTTACGCCGATGGTAGTGTGGGGAGTCCCCATGTGAGAGTAGGTCACCGCCGAGTTTTGATAGATCCCCCCCCAGCAGAGATGCTGGGTTTTTTGTTTTAGGGTTTGGATATTTTTGTAGGGACCCACTGCGTGCGTCCACAAATCCGTAATTAGCAAAAAATAGAAGAAACTAACCGCTGATATTCGTAATTGAACGAATACCAGCAGTTTTTTATGTACAAAATTTGCAAAATGAAAAGAGATTGAAATTTAGACAGTCAGTGGAGTTATCCCATTGTTCTACTTGCTACGCAAGTAGAACAAAATAGATGGCTAGCTAAAACAAAACCTCTATTTTAACATCGGGGCTTTTTGTTTATCTTTTATATATCTTTCCTTACTTTTACTTTATATTATAGAATTTACTTGTGTGTCTTTGATTGAATATACTTTAACAGGAGTTACAAGTGAAATACAGAATTTATTTTCTTATGATACTTATGGCTAGTATGCAATGTGTTGCTCAAAATAACAACGTAATTGATACTAACATGACAACTAGTCATCAAACCGCTTCAGGGCTATCCTATAAAATTATTAGAGTTGGAAAAGGTGCTAGACCTAAAATAAATGATGAGGTTAAAGTGCTTTTTACTTCTTATAAATCAGATGGAGAATTGCTAGATGGTACACTAAATGGAATGCCAGTGATTTTACCGATAGCAGCAATGTTTTCAGGTTTACAGGAAGGATTGATGTTGATGCAAGAAGGGAGTATTTATGAGCTTTATATCCCAAAACATTTAGGATATAAAGAGGAAGGAAAATTAAAAAATAATGCTGCTACTTATAAGATTGAATTAATTAAGATAAATCCCTAAAAAACTAATTGAAAGCATTGATTTTGGTATAAAAGTGCGGTCATTTTTTTAAAAATACTAAGTGTTAATTATCAAAGTGCAAATAGCTAATTTAGAATATATCAATAGGTAGATTTTTTATAATAAGTTTACAGTAATGCTAGCTTATTTGACTATTCGGCTCTAAAATAGCAAGTAATTTACCGCACTTTTAGTGCTTGAGATTTAAGCTAATTTAAGGATAAATTATGTTGCTAAGTATTTTATATATTGTTGGAATTACTGCAGAAGCAATTACTGGAGCATTGGCGGCAGGACGTGAAAAAATGGATATTTTTGGTGTAATTATTATTGCATCGATGACAGCAATCGGTGGGGGATCAGTAAGAGATGTATTGTTAGGACACTATCCTTTAGGTTGGGTGAAGAATCCTCATTATTTCCTTATTGTTGCGAGTGCTGCGGTGTTGACTGTTATTATCGCTCCTTTTATTAATCATTTTATGCGATATTTTCGCACTATATTTTTAGTATTAGATGCAGTGGGATTGATTGTATTTTCGATTATAGGTGCTCAAATTGCACTAGATATGGGACATAGTTTTACTATCGCTATTATTGCAGCCATTATTACAGGGGGTTTTGGCGGTGTATTACGTGATTTATTGTGTAATCGTATTCCCTTAGTTTTTCAAAAAGAGTTATATGCAAGTGTTGCGTTATTAGCAACCTCAATTTATATTGGTTTACAACAATTAGACGTTAATCAAAATTTAGTTGTGATTGTTACTTTAGTTAGTGGTTTTATAATCCGTTTGTTAGCAATTTATTTTGAATGGGGATTACCTGTATTTGATTATCAAGAAAATACTATTGCTGGCAAGCAAAATGATGACAAATTACCAACGAAAACAAAATAAATAGAACAATAGGATAGATAAAATATGACAGATCTAATTATGATGGGAAAAGAAGCTAAAAAAGCGGCTTTTGTTTTATCTCAAATGTCTGAAAATGTTAAAAATCAAAGTTTGATGGCGATAGCAAATCAACTAGAAAAACAAACAGATGCTATTCTTGCTGCGAATCAAAAAGATGTACAAAATGCAAAGCAGCAGGGTTTATCTGAGGCATTAATTGATCGACTTTTATTAACTCCCGAACGTTTAAAAGCAATTGCAGATGATGTAAGACACGTTGTTTCATTGCCTGATCCTGTAGGAAAAATTATTGATGGTGGACAGCTAAATAGTGGCTTGAGAATTAAACGAGTTAGGGTACCATTAGGTGTTGTGGCAACTATTTACGAATCTAGACCTAACGTAACAATTGATGTGGCTAGTTTATGTTTAAAAACAGGTAATGCAATTATTTTACGAGGTGGTAAAGAAACTCGTTATTCAAATGAAATTTTAGTGAAAGTGATACAACAAGCTTTAGTGGAAGCGGGATTACCTCAATATGCAGTACAAGCAGTGACAGATCCTGATCGTAATTTAGTGATGCAGTTATTAAAATTAGATCGTTATGTAGACATGCTCATTCCAAGAGGTGGAGCGGTATTGCATGAACTCTGCAAACAGCATTCTACTATCCCTGTTATTGTTGGTGGAATAGGTGTATGTCACACTTTTGTTGAACAAAGTGCGGATTTAGAACGCTCAATAAACGTTATTGTGAATGCGAAAGCTCAACGACCAAGCACCTGTAATACATTAGAGACACTATTAGTACAAGAAAGTATTGCCTCGCAATTTTTACCTAAATTAGCACTTGAACTAAGTGAAAAAGGGGTTAAATTTCATGCTGATAGCACCTCATTTTCAATTTTGCAAAAAATGGATGTTGAAGTTTATGCCCTACAGGAAAGTTGTTTGTATAGAGAATGGGGAAGTCTAGATCTTAATGTCGTCGTGGTGAAAGATTTTGAACAAGCAATAGCACATATTAATAAATATGGGACACAGCATTCAGAAGCAATTTTGACTTCTTCACAGCAACTGGCAAGACAGTTTGTTGCACAAGTTGAAGCGGCGGCGGTGTATATTAATGCAAGTACAAGATTTACTGATGGAGGGCAATTTGGACTTGGAGCTGAAGTTGCAGTCAGTACGCAAAAATTACACGCACGCGGTCCAATGGGACTAGAAGCATTAACTTCATACAAATGGATATGTGAGGGTGATTATTTATCACGGCTGTGATATAATCGCTCTCCCTAACAAAATGGGGAAATAAAACACTATTCTTCAGAATGGTGTTTTTATTTTTGTTATGAACGTTACTGACAATTTTGTCGAATTATTACTTGTATGCCAAGTACTCAACTTTAATTTACTTACTAAGGAATTTACTCATGCTTAATTTCTCTGTTGCCAAATTTGGTGGAACAAGTGTCGCTAATCATGAAGCAATGACAGCTTGTGCAAATATTGTTATTGCTGATCCCGATACTCGTGTTGTGGTACTTTCTGCTTCAGCAGGCGTTACTAATTTATTAGTGGCTTTAGCCAATGGTCAAAGTAGCGAAGAACGAATTCGTTTACTGAGTGAAATTCGTCAAATTCAAGAAAATATCCTGTCTCAATTAAAAGATGAAAGTCAAGTGCGGTCTGAAATTGAAAAAATTTTAGCACATATTGCTCAATTAGCTGAACAAGCTACAACAAATAGCACAGAAGAATTAAGTGATGCCTTGATTAGTCAAGGTGAAATGATGTCATCTTTACTTTTTGTACAAGTATTAAAAGAGTTAAATGTTGATGCTCAATGGGTTGATGTTCGTACTGTTGTGGCGACAGATAGCCATTTTGGCAAAGCGATGCCGAACGATGAACAAACGCAAATTCAAAGTGATGCACTGTTAGCCCCACTTGTTCAACAAGGTAAATTAATTGTCACACAAGGGTTTATTGGACGTGATCCACAAGGTCGCACTACAACTTTAGGACGTGGTGGAAGTGACTATTCTGCGGCATTGTTAGCGGAAGTGCTAAAAGCAAAAAATGTGTTAATTTGGACAGATGTTGCAGGTATTTACACAACTGACCCTCGTATTGTGCCAACGGCGTGGCGAATTGATAGCATGAGTTTTTCTGAAGCGGCAGAAATGGCAACTTTTGGGGCGAAAGTATTACATCCATCTACATTATTGCCAGCTGTTCGTAGTAATCTTCCTGTGTATGTTGGCTCAAGTAAAGATCCGCAAGCGGGGGGAACATGGGTTACTCGTGAACCACAACAACGCCCACAATTTAGAGCGGTGGCATTAAGACGTGATCAAACTTTGCTCACACTTTCTAATCCAAGTATGGTGCATGCCCAAGGATTTTTAGCACAAATATTCCAAACGATTGCAGATCATAAAATTTCAGTGGATATGGTTATTACGTCCGAAGCCAGCGTTGCACTCACATTAGATAAAACGGGTTCCGCATCAAGTGGCACAGAACTACTCTCAACGGAATTACTCGCACAATTAAACGAAATTGCTCAAGTGAAAGTGGATACAGGTTTATCTTTAGTCACATTAATTGGAAACGAACTCCATAAATCAGAAGGTGTAGTAAAAACGATTTTCGACACTCTAGAATCCTACAGCATCCGTATGATCAGTTATGGAGCAAGCACAAATAGTATTTGTATGCTAGTAAATAGTAATCAGGCGAATGCTGTAGTCAACACATTACACAAAAATTTGTTTGAATAAATAATACGACGAAATCAAACAGTAAAAGTGCGGTGAAATTTTTCATTTTTCACCGCACTTTCTGTAATAGCCCTTTTTAAAATCTCATTTCTAATGATAAAGCGAAATGACGCCCAGCCTCAGTGAATCGTTCTAACCCTTCACCAGAATTCCACACATCGCCCATTGCTCCATTATATTTAATTTGTCGCAAGCTATCCCAAGTGGTGTATTTACGATTAAATAAATTAAATATTCCAGCGTTGATGGTGAAATTTGAATTTAATTGATATTGTGCAGTTAAATCAAATACGGTGTAAGAATCACTTAAAAAACGATAAAGTTTTGCTTGTTCAAATCCTGATATTTCACCTGTTTTTTTATTTACATCTAACTTTAAACTGTTGGCTACAGGTTTATCCATTGCATCGCTCGCTTTTTTTGCACTCACATAACGACCACTAAATAATAGATTCCATTTATCATCTTCTGCTTGATAGCCTAATCCTAAAGCAATACTAAAAGGCTGAATTGCCAGCATTGCGGTGCCATTATTTTTACGTCCTTTTGCATAACTACTTTTAAACGTTGTGTAGAGATTTTTAGGTAAACCAATCAAACTTCCTTCTGCACGAGCATGCAAATCAATACCTGTAACATAAGCTTTATCGATATTAATTTGCTGATAATCTATTCCATCTAGATAATATTCAGTATATTTTTCTTTTGTTGCCCAGTTAGTTCTTTGGCGAGAAGCTACTTTGGGTTTAGCATCAGCATCGATAAAATCTCGATATTTTGTATAAAATGCAGTTAAACTTAATTGATAATTATCTCCCTCTGTAGTTAGCGTAAGTTCATGATTCTGTGCCTTTTCAGCTCTCAAATTAATATTAGGTAAAAAATTGACCGCACTTGAGCCTTTTAAATCAAAATACATTTCTTCTATTTTTGGAGCCTTAAAACCAGTACTAAATTGATAACTCAATAAAGTAGAATCAGTGATCGCATAATTTAGTCCGGCAGAGTAACTTATTGCACTAAATTGTTTTTTTGCCAGGGCAACCATTTCTTGACTTTCGATATCGTATTTTAACGAACTTGTTTTAGGCTGATAGCGATAATGATCAAAACGTAATCCTGCATTTGCACTCCATTTTGGATTAATATTGATTAGATCTTGTATATAACCATACCAAGATTGACGGAAAACGGGTTGCTGAATAGTAAATTGACGTGTTGTTGTGCTGTTAGAATAGGCACTATATTTATATTCCTGATTTTTATTTTCTAATTTTCCCCAATGATAACCAAATCCACCTTGTAGTTGATGATGAGCAATGTAGCTATCCACTTCATTAGAGATAAAAGAAAAGTCTAATTGATGATGTTTCTGTTCTGTTTTGTACAAACGCTGTTCGGTTACAATATTATAATCAGCGTGATCTTTACCAGTCCACGTACCGTATTGATTTGAATTAGCCTCTTGTGACACTTTTTGTTGTGCTAACTGTACACTAAATTTATTTAGCCAACTTTTTGTTGGTGTGTAATCATAAACAATGCCAATACGTTGATAAGGTGTAACATCACTGGCCTCCTGACGATTCAACGCATAAAAACTTTTTTCTAAAATTTTTCTGTTTTGATCAAAATTTTCAAAAAAACCTTGCACAAAATGCTGTTGATTAAAATGATAACCTAATTTTGCTAACCAAGATTGGCTACGATAATTAAGGTTATCAGGTAACAGGCGACCACGTCCACAAAGTTCAGGATAGGTTTTTCGTCTATCTTCAAAACCACCATCTCCTGCACTATTTGGCACAGCACCGCAATAATTAATATCTTTTATTTTACCGCTATAATAATTTTTGTTTTCATGTGCGTTACGATAAGTATATTGTAACAATCCCTCTACATTGCCATAAATAAATCCTCCTCCCACGACTTGTCGATATTCTTCATTACGTGAGCTATAGGCTGTTTTCGCATAAAATCCTACATTTTTTCCAGCAGGGACAAAGTCATGCACTGTTTTTGTTTGCATTGACACGCTACCGCCTAAAGCACCGCTACCTTGAGTGAGTGAATTTGCTCCTTTGTTAAATTGTACAGAAGCTAAGTTTTCAATTTCGGTACTATTGCGATTACCGTTATAAAAACCTTTGATGTAATAAAATCGAGGCATATAACTTTCTACCGCACTTATGCCGTCAACGCTGATTGCAACACGATCACTTTCCACACCACGCATACTATAGCCATTAGCTCCACCACGACCGCCTTCAGTTACGGTAATGCCTGTTTGCCAGCGAACTAAATCATGTTCATTCCATACTAAACCACGGCTAATTTGCTGACTGTTTGTGTGTGAATCTTTCGCAGAAACTTGCTCAGTTTCAACAATAATTTGATCTAATACAACAGCATCATTAGGTTCAGCTGTTGCATGAAACGATAATAAAGATAACAGCGGGGCAGATAATCGCCCAAATCTTGTTTGATGATTTTGCACAAAAAATAACATAAAATCTCCAGTTAAAAATAAAAATTAATTTCATTTATTATAGAGAAAATATTAACTTATTTAAGCGAATTTTTTAGCTAAAAAGGAAATAGATAAGAAAATAGATTTTGTAATTTATAGTGTTTTTTTGTAAATATTTTTCATTTTATGATTTTCTTTTAATTTTTAATTAATGGAAAGTTAAATTAGTGCAAGCTATTTTGTGTTGATTAAAAAATAAGTAAATTGCCTTGAGAGAGAATTTTTGTTGTTCTAAATTGGAGAGGATAATTTAGTGTAAGTTGTTGTGTTATTTGCATTATTGTTTTTTTGTTGAAGCGTTGTACAGATTTTAGCAAAAATTTTTGAGCAAAAGTAGTTAAACAAATTCAAAAAACAGCAAAACCGACCGCACTTTATTTCGACGTACATTTAGTTTTATCACTTTTCAAAGAGGACAGTCTCATGAACAAGGTATTTAAAATCATTTGGAATCATACGTTACAACGTTTTGATGTAGCTTCCGAATTAGCACGCAGTCAAAGTAAAGCGTCATCAACAGATAAACGAGAAAAGCCAGCGAAAGCCTTATTGGTAGCTGGTTTATTTTTATCTATGACAGCAGGAAGTGCAATTGCTTTAAACTATAATCCAACCCATTCAAAAAATATAGGTAATGTTACTTCAAATACTGGTTCTCATATTGCTATAGGTGAGTGGTCTAGAGTTGAATATCGAGATGATATAAACAATAAAGACCTCAAAAGAGGTGAAGTTGATTTAGAGGGGAAAGATGGTGATTACGTTAAAGACTCTACAAAAACTTTGATGTTTAAAGCTGGCGGGATTGCTATTGGTGCAGAAGCACACGTTACTCAGAGGGGTGAAAACGGGGTTGCGATTGGTATTGGAACTGTAAGTAATGGTCAAATGGCTACGGCATTAGGCTTCCTTTCTGAATCTCATGGCGTTCATTCTACTGCAATAGGCTATAGAAGTATCGCACATCAAGATCAAACTATGGCAATGGGCGATAATTCTCTAGCAACAGGTACGAGTTCAATTGCGTTTGGGGCATTTGCTGTGGCTAATCCAGCAAAATATGCAGTAGGAAAAGAAAGAAAAGAAACCAGAGAAAGCTTTGGTAGATATGATCCAGCAAAAGGGATGACAATACGAGATGATGGTGCAGAAGGAACAACTCCAGCAATTGCTATTGGTCCGCAAGCACATGCGTTGAATGTGAATGCTCTTGCAATCGGTAACCAAGCTGAAGCCTCTGGTGATCGCTCTGTTGCAATTCATGGTAATGCCACCGAAGAACGTGCTGTCGCCCTCGGTTTCTTTGCGGAAGCTGATGCACATAATGCAGTAGCACTTGGTGCGAGAGCCTCTGTTGGCGGTGAAAGTTCTATTTCTATTGGGGAAAAAAACATTGTTGAAAAAGCAAATTCTACTGCTGTAGGGCAATTAAATGTCGTTCGTGGAGAAAAATCAGGTTCTTTTGGTTATTCAGGTAATACTAAAGAAGACTTTGGTAAGTACGAAGATAGCGAATTTGAAGATAAAGGCTATGCAGATAGAGATTACTCCGCTTTCAAATATGGCGTATTTGCAGATGAATCCTATGCTTTCGGTAATGAAAATAAAATTAGTGAAGGTGCAAATAAAACTTTTGTGTTAGGTAATAAAGTTACTGCCACGAAAGAAAATAACGTTATTTTAGGTAACGAAAGTTCAGAAGAATCAGCAACGCTTGCTGGCGATAAAAAAGGGGTTGCAGCAAAAATTAAATCTGCTGAACTTAAAACAAATGATCCTACATTTAAAATTGAATATGGTGGATTTGCGGGTGCTGATGAAGCCAAAGGCATTGTTTCTATTGGTAGCACAACTGCGACACGTCAATTAGTGAACTTAGCACCAGGAGAAATTAGTGCGACCTCTACAGATGCTATTAACGGTTCACAACTTTATACCGTAATTAATGGTCAAAATAATTTAGCTAATAGTCTTGCTGAAGTTTTAGGTGGTAGTACTGTCACTGTAGAAAATACAGGTGCTATTGTAGGGTTTGAAATACCACTCTATTATGCAAATGAAAATGGCGGTACTAACAAAACCCGTGTTATAGCTCGTGGTACTCGTAAATACCAAGACCTTCCTGATATTATTAATGGTCTAAATGACTATATAAATAGTGGATTTAATATTGAAAATGATGATGCGAAAAAAGCAGTAATTACCCCTGAGGATACAATTAATTTTGAAAGTACCGATACTGTAGAGGCTGTAGTTGATAAAGAAGCAGGTGGCAAAACTAAAATCAAATTTAATGTAAAAAATGCAGGCGGCAAAGCACCTGAGACAACGGAATTGACTGTTAACGGCAATGGTAAAGTGGCGGACCTTTCTGAAGAAGAAGGCAAAAAACTTGCGACTGCAGGCGATATTGCGAATGCGATCAATGGTGTACACTTTACTGCTGAAACTGGTGTAGATGAAACTGATTTTAAAGACGATGACAACGGTAGAGGTAATCCTAAATATATCAAAGCTGGTGATACACTTGCGATGAAAGCAGGTAAAAATATGAAAGTGAGAACTAACGAAGACGGAAGTATCACTTATGCCACTAAAGATAATGTTGAGTTTGACTCAATAAAAGTACCGACAGGTGAAGGTGAAAATGCTAAAGCAATCAAGTTAACCAAAGACGGTCTTGATATGGCGGGTAAACAAATCACTAACGTGGATAGCGGTTTGAAAACCTATAAAGAAACTAACAGCGATCCAGCTGCGAAAGAACCGAAAAAAGAACTCGTTGATCTTAACACCAAAGTTGGTGATGGAGATGCTGCTAAACCAGTTGATGACAAAACGGCTGCCACTGTAGGCGACTTGCGTAAAATGGGCTTTGTGATTAGTTCTGACAAAACCACAAAAGAAGATGGTGGCGTTGAAGACAAAGAACATGCAAGTGCGGTCAAAAATGCTGATGAAGTGAGATTTGTCGGCAAAGGTGTAGCGAAAGTGTCTGCTGGGGTGAAAAATGGCGTTCATACTGTTACAGTTGATGTGGATGCAAGCAAATTAAATAAACAACAACCTGTTGTTTATACCACTGTCGACGGTAGCAAAGTTGAAAAAGGTGATGATGGTAAGTTCTACAAAGTGGGCGATAATACTCAACCAAAAGTAGAAGTGAAACCTGAAAATGTCATTGCGTCAATGAATAATGGCTCAAATAAAACCGATACACCAATGGTGCTTTCTAATGTGGGTAAAGGGGTGAACACCTATTCTGACTTGAAACAAGGTGATAAGCATTTAGTTGATGTAGGTGGTAAAAAATATGATCCGTCATCATTCGATGAAAACGGTAGATTAAAATCAGAAGCACAACCAGCAAAAAGCGCTACTGAACTCACTTCAGCTTGGGATAAAGCGAGAGGAGCAAAACCAATTTTTGGTTCGGATGATGGTAAACTTGAACCAGGCTTAGCTGATTTGGAACACTCAAATGGCACTAACGCAATCAGCGTAAATGATGCGAAAAACTTAGGGTTCTTGATTGGTGCGGGTAAAGCTGGTGAGAAAGATCCTGAATACGCTGATAAAGTAACTAATGCCAATAAAGTGAGATTTAATGCTGGGGCAGGTCTTAAGGTTGAGGGTAAAACCAATGCAGAGACTGGCGAGCGTGAAATCACCTTTGCAGTTGAGGGTAGCGGTAAAGTACTTAAAGATAATGAGGGTATTTATAAAGATCCAACTGATCCGTCAGGTATGAAAGATCGTGTTGTCGTTAACATTGATGGAAAATGGTATGACAAAGAAGACCTTAATCCAAGAACAGGTAAACCGAAAGGTGATGCAAAACCATTAGACATCAGTGAAGAAGACGCTAAAACACGCATCACTAATGAAAATAATGGCTTTGTTTCAGGTAAACAAGTAGCTGATCATGTTAAAGAATCTGGCTTTAATGTTGGTAAATTCGGTGATGATGAAGCTGATGATTTATCTGCACTTGATTTTAAAGACAAAGATGTAAAAGATGAGAAAATCAATCCGGATGACAACCTATTGTTTGCAGATGGCAAAAATACCAAAGTTAGCCTTGCGACAGTAGAGAAAAAAGATCCGAAAGGAGATGTAGTCACTACAACAGTCATGAAAGTGGACGTTGATTCACCAATTGACTTCAAATACACTGATGCTGACGGAAAAGAATATGCCAAAGCGAATGACGGTAAATTTTATGAAGCAGATAAAGTGAATGCTGATGGTTCGTTGAAAAAAGATGGTGAAAGACCAACCGCACTTGACCCTGACGCAGTGGCTAAATTGAAAAAAGGTGCACAGCTCACTAATGGTACAAATTCAGATGGAGTTGCTAACAACCCTTATGAAACAAAAGACCCTGTGAATGTTGCTGTAGCGAAATTGTTGAAAGATAAGCCAAATGCGACCAAAGAAGAAATTATGGAAGCTATGGCTGGAGCTATCGCAGCGAAACCTGAAGCAAAAGATGATATTGTGAAAGGTGAAGGCGGTGTCACATTGGATAATGTTGGCTGGGCAGAAAGAGGCGATCAAGCAGTTAATAAAGATCAACTTGATCAAACTGTCAATAAATCAGGATTCTTCATTAAAGGCAATGGTAAAGATCCATTCAAAGGTGATGAAAACGGCAATAAACTTGGTGAAGAAACCGTTAAAGAGAAAGTGACACCAAATGATGCAGTAAACTTTGTTGACGGTAGCAACACTAAAGTTGAAATTGCTACACATCTTGATCCGAAAACGGGTGCTGATACAACTACTGTAAAATATAGTGTAGTAGATGATCCAACCTTTAACACTGTTCAAGTTGGCGGTGCAAACGGACCTAAGATTTCTGCAAGTGCAGATGGTAAGTCATTAAAAGTTGGTGATAAAGACGGCAAACCAGTGAAAATCACGAATGTTGCTGAAGGTGTCGATGACAATGATGCTGTAAACGTAAAACAACTTAAAGATGCATTGAATGGTAATGTAACTAATTTAGGTGATGTTTACAATCACATTGACAAAACCGATAAGAGATTACGTGCAGGTATTGCAGGATCTAACGCGGCAGCAAGCTTGCCACAAGTTTACATTCCAGGTAAATCAATGGTTGCGGCTGCGGTAGGTACTTATGAAGGTCAATCTGCAATTTCTGTTGGTTATTCTCGTGCAAGTGATAACGGAAAAGTTATCTTCAAATTGCAAGGTAATGCCAATAGTCGTGGTAAGGTTGGTGCTGGAGTAGGTGTTGGATACCAATGGTAATCTAGTGAAACTGAGATAAAACTAAATTTAAACCTCCTCATTTTGGGGAGGTTTTTTTATTGACCTATTTAGCTAAAATTTGAGGCAAAGTAAAAGGATCTATTGAAAAAAGACAAAAAAAGACCGCACTTTAAGTGCGGTGGGAATTGAAATTATTTTTTTAGCAATTCAGCATGAACTCTTTTTTGTTCTCTCATTTTGTGGCTAATGTCACGACGCTGTTTTGATAATTCTGCATTGCGAATGTTGTATTCATCAACACGATTTTCATAGTCATCCCGCATATTTTCAATTATCGCCCTTACATCAGCAATTGTCATATCATTGTGAATATATTGATTGAGATTATCCAATAATAATGCCCGTTTTTGATTATCACGAATTTTGCGGTTGTTGTCTTCCATGTCTCGCAATAGTTTATTTTTTAAACGATACATACGCACATACTCTAATACTTCTTGAAAGGATTGTTTATTCACGTTTTCCATAATTTAACTTCTCTACAAAATGACTAACAATAGGTTGAATATAGTCTTTTTTCTTACATTCGTCAAAGTTTTCAGAATTTTTGAACGAAATTCAGTAAAATCCGTTGATTAGAATGAATTGAGATGATAAAACTAGTTGATAGATTTTTGCTTAGCATAGGAAGATAAAAATGACTCAGGTATTTAATTTTAGTGCAGGTCCTGCAATGATTCCCACAGCGGTATTGGAACAGGCTCAAAAAGAATTGTTGAATTGGCAAGGGCAACATACATCAGTGATGGAAGTTAGTCATCGTGGTAAATTATTTATGGAATTAATTGCACAGGCAGAACAAGATTTTCGCAAGCTGTATAATATTCCAAAAAATTATAAAGTGTTATTTTTGCAAGGTGGTGCGAGAGGACAGTTTGCCGCAATTCCAATGAATTTAATGGGTAAAAAAGGAAAAGCACTTTATTTAACCAGTGGGCATTGGTCGTTAACCGCAGCAAAAGAAGCTCGTTTATTTTGTCATGTTGATGAAATGAATTTGCTTGAAGTGGGTGATGAATTAAAGACAGGCAATCTTGATTTTAGTGATATTTCACCAAATTATGATTATGTGCATTATTGCCCGAATGAAACGATTAGTGGTGTTGAGATTTTTGAATTACCAAAAGTAGGAAATACACCGTTAGTAGCGGATATGTCTTCTACTATTTTATCTCGTAAAATTGATATTAGTCAGTTTGGTATGATTTATGCAGGGGCTCAAAAAAATTTAGGTCCAGCGGGGATTACGATTGTTATTATTCGTGAAGATTTAATTGGGAATGCCCGTCAGGAAACTCCTAGTATCTGGAATTATGCGGTGCAAGCAAAAAGTGACTCGATGATCAATACACCTCCTACATTTGCATGGTATCTGTGTTCTTTAGTATTTAAATATTTATTGTCTCAGGGTGGGTTGAAAGCGATTGAACAACGCAATCAAGATAAAGCAAAATTATTATACGATTATTTAGATAATAGTACGTTTTATCATAATAATGTTGCGAAAAAGAACCGCTCTTTGATGAATGTTACTTTCACAACAGGAAATGATGAATTGAATAGTCAGTTTATTGCTCAAGCACTGGAAAATGGTTTACAAGCTTTGAAAGGTCATAAAGTTTTGGGTGGTATGCGAGCTTCAATTTATAATGCAATGCCAATTGAGGGCGTTCAAGCATTAATTACTTTTATGGAAAAATTCGAAAAACAAAATCAATAATTAAAACAGGAAAGCATATGGAATTTATTAATATCGCCAATCAAGGAGTTAAAACGCTTTCTCCTTATCAAGCAGGTAAACCGATAGAGGAGTTAGAGCGTGAATTAGGGATCAGCAATATCATTAAACTCGCTTCCAATGAGAATCCTTTTGGATTGCCTGAAAGTGCAAAGGTGGCAATTAGTCGTCAACTTGATGAACTCACTCGTTATCCTGATGCCAATGGATTTGAATTAAAAGCGGCTATTGCAAAGAAATTTGCGATTGATCCAAATCAAATTACTTTAGGTAATGGGTCTAATGATCTACTTGAACTTTTTGCACACACGTTTGCAAGTGATGAAGACGAGATTATTTATTCTCAGTATGCTTTTATTGTTTATCCTCTTGTGACAAAAGCGATTAATGCGGTTGCTCGTGAGATTCCAGCAAAAAACTGGGGGCATGATTTAGCAGGATTTTTAGCCGCAATTAACTCAAAAACAAAATTGATTTATATTGCTAATCCAAATAATCCTACGGGTAATTTTTTAACTCATCAACAAATTGCTGATTTTCTTGTAGAAGTGCCAGAACATGTACTTGTTGTGTTAGATGAAGCATATACAGAATTTACGCCACAAGATCAGCGGGTTGATGCCTACGCATTGTTAAAAAAACATCGTAATTTGATTTTATGTCGCACGTTTTCTAAAGCCTATGGTTTAGCTGGCTTGCGAATTGGTTATGCGGTGTCTGACCCTAGTATAGCGGATTTGCTTAATCGAGTTCGTCAACCTTTTAATTGTAATAGTCTTGCTCTTGCAGCAGCAGTAGCTGTGTTAAATGATGATACTTTTGTCGAAAAAGTAGCGAAAAATAACCGCACTGAAATGCAACGTTATGAACAATTTTGTTTAGCACAAAGACTGGAATTTATTCCATCACAAGGAAATTTTATTACGATTGACTTTAAACAACCAGCACTACCTATTTATCAAGCTCTTTTGCATGAAGGGGTGATTGTTCGTCCAATAGCAGGTTATGGTATGCCAAATCATTTGCGTATTAGCATTGGATTGCCAGAAGAAAATGATATGTTTTTCACCGCACTTGTTAAAGTATTAAGCAAAAATAAGTAACCATTGATGAGTTCGGAATATAAATATGGAACAATTAACTTTACAACCTATTGCTTGTGTAGCTGGTGAAATTCATTTACCTGGTTCAAAAAGCTTGTCTAATCGAGCATTATTATTAGCCGCATTAGCTAAAGGAACAACAGAAGTTTATAATTTATTGCATAGTGATGATACACATCACATGTTGACCGCACTTAAAGCTCTTGGTGTGCAATATCAACTCTCAGAAGATAAAACTTGTTGTAGAGTACAAGGTGGTGCGGGAGCATTTCAATGGCAAAATGGACTGTCGTTATTTTTAGGTAATGCAGGGACGGCGATGCGACCACTTACAGCTGCACTTTGCTTAAAAGGTAGCATTGATTCAGAGGTGATTTTAACTGGCGAACCTCGCATGAAAGAGCGTCCTATTTCGCATTTAGTTGATGCACTTCGCCAAGCTGGAGCCGATATTCAGTATTTAGAGAATGATGGTTATCCGCCAATCGCTATTCGTAATAGTGGCTTGCGAGGAGGAAAAATTCAAATTGATGGTTCAATTTCATCGCAATTTTTAACCGCACTTTTAATCGCCGCACCTCTTGCTGAAGGTGATATGGAAATTAATATTATTGGTGAGCTAGTATCGAAACCTTATATTGATATTACGCTTGCGATGATGAGAGATTTTGGTATTAATGTTCGCAATGATAACTATCACACTTTTTATGTTAAAGGAAATCAATGTTATCAATCACCACAGCGTTATTTAGTTGAAGGTGATGCTTCTTCCGCCTCTTATTTTTTAGCAGCTGGGGCAATTAAAGGGAAAGTAAAAGTGACGGGTATTGGCAAAAAATCGATTCAAGGGGATCGTTTATTTGCAGATGTACTAGAAAAAATGGGAGCGAAAATTACTTGGGGGGAAGATTTTATTATTGCTGAGCGAGGAGAGCTACAAGGTGTTGATATGGATATGAATCATATCCCCGATGCGGCAATGACAATTGCTACTACTGCACTTTTTGCTCAAGGTGAAACAGTGATCCGCAATATCTATAATTGGCGAGTAAAAGAAACGGATCGCCTTAGTGCAATGGCAACAGAACTGAGAAAAGTGGGGGCTAAAGTAGAAGAAGGCGAGGATTTTATTCGTATTCAACCTTTAGCACTACATCAATTTAAACATGCACAAATTGAAACTTACAATGATCACCGTATGGCGATGTGCTTTGCTTTGGTTGCATTATCTAATACTGCGGTAACTATTTTAGATCCAACATGCACCGCCAAAACGTTTCCTACTTTTTTTGAACAGTTTGCCAAAATTGTTGCGGATTAACTAGTTGAGAATGGGGTTTTAATTTAGAATGAGAATGTAGTTGATATTGATTAATAATTAAGCCTTTATAGAAATAACCGCACATTAAAAGTGCGGTTATTTTTTATTAATGTTCCTCTCTGGCGTGGTTTAAACTGTATTTAGGAATTTCTACGACGAGATCCTCTTTGCCAATATAACATTGACAACTTAGACGACTGTCAACTTCTAAGCCCCATGCTTTATCTAGCATATCATCTTCATCATCAGTGCTTTCGTTTAAGCTATCTATTCCTTCGCGAATGATGACATGACAGGTTGTACAAGCACAAGACTTGTCACAGGCATGTTCGATTTCAATACCTGCATCAAGTGCAACATCAAGTAGATTATCGCCTTCAGTGGCATCTACTACCATCCCCTCAGGACAAAGCGTTTCGTGGGGAAGAAAAATAACTTTGGTCATGATATGTTCCTTAATTCTGTCCTTATTTTTCTATTTCTATTTCAGTTTTATTCGAGAGTTTAATATTTACTTTAATTTTTCAATCTCATCAACAGAGTAACCTGATAACGCTGTTTTAATGGATTTATCCATACGGCGAGCAGCAAATTGTTGCGTTGCTTGATCAAGATCTTTAATTCCCTGTTTTATCGCTAGCATATCATCTTGCTGTTGTAATTGTTCTAAAAAAATTAATGCTTTTTTGATTGCAGTTAGCTCTTCTTCGTTGAGTAAATCTTGATCTTGTTGTAGAGCTGAACGCACACTTTCAATGACTCTTGCCGCATCAATACGTTGTTCGGTAAGCAAACGTGTTTGCATGTCTTCTTTAGCATTTTTCATTGAAGATTTTAACATTGCAGTTACTTCATCATCTGTTAATCCATAAGATGGTTTTACTTGAATGGAAGATTGTACAGCAGTAGATTTTTCCATCGCAGTAACGCTAAGTAATCCATCAGCATCAACTTGATAAGTTACCCTAATATGTGCAGCCCCTGCCATCATTGGCGGGATGCCTCGTAAAGTAAAGCGAGCGAGAGAACGACAATCTTCTGCCATTTCACGTTCGCCTTGCAATACATGGATACTCATTGCAGTTTGCCCATCTTTGAATGTAGTAAATTCTTGGGCTTTTGTTACGGGAATAGTTGTGTTGCGAGGAATGATTTTTTCCACTAAACCGCCCATGGTTTCAATACCTAGTGAAAGTGGGATAACATCAAGTAATAGCATTTGTGAGTCTGGCTTGTTACCTACTAAAATATCTGCCTGAATAGCCGCTCCTAATGCAACCACTTTATCAGGATCAATCGAAGTGAGGGGCTGTTTTTGAAAAAACTCACCAACTTGATCTCTTACATAAGGTATGCGAGTTGAGCCTCCAACCATGACGACTTGACAAATATCATCTATGCTCACCCCAGCATCTTTTAACGCACGGCGACAAGCGAGTAGTGAACGTTTAACTAATGGTTGAATAATTTGATTAAATTGCTCACGATCAATTTCACCTTGCCAGCTTTCGTAGTTGATCGAAGTGCGGTCTTTTTCTGACAATTTTGTTTTGACTTGTTTAGCCAGTTGGATTAAATGGCGTTGTTGCTGTGAATTTTGGGGTTCAATTTGAGATTGGTTAGCGATCCAATGAGCAAGAGCTTGATCAAAGTCATCGCCACCTAATGCAGTATCGCCACCTGTAGAAAGTACTTCGAATACACCTTTGGATAAGCGTAAAATGGAAATATCGAATGTGCCTCCACCCAAATCATATACTGCAATAACACCTTCTTGACCACTATCTAGACCGTAAGCAATTGCTGCTGCCGTTGGTTCGTTTAGTAAACGCAACACATGTAATCCAGCTAATTTTGCCGCATCTTTAGTGCTTTGTCTTTGGGCGTCATCAAAATAGGCGGGAACTGTAATTACTGCACCTGATAATTCACCATTTAGACGCTGTTTAGCAAGTGCGGTGAGTTTTTTTAAAATTTCTGCTGAAATTTCGACAGGACTGAATACACCTTTTGATGTATTTAACAAAGGCAATCCATTTTCGGTTTGAGAGAAATCATAAGGTAAATTTGGATAACGCTGTTTTACATCTGATAATGAACGTCCAATTAGACGTTTTACTGAAACGACAGTATTTTGAGGATCAAGTGTTGTTTGTTCAGCAGCTTCATAACCTACTAGTGCCATTTGATTTGAGAAATGTACAATAGATGGCAATAGAGGACGATCTTTTTCATCTGCTAAAATTTCTGCTGTGGCGTTACGTACTGTTGCCACTAAGGAGTTAGTTGTACCAAGATCAATGCCGACAGCTAATTTATGCTGATGGGGAACTGCACTTTGACCAGGTTCTGCGATTTGTAATAATGCCATGATAAAACTCTGTTGCTTTAATTAAAGATCGATTAATTTGTCTTCAATACGTTCAATTTCAACAAATAATTTTTTGATAAAACGTAATCTGTCAGTAAGTTTTTGTGCTTCAGTCCAATTTTTAGCAGAAAGTGCGGTAGTTAATTGCGACAAAATTTCATAATTTTCACTTTCTACCGCTTTACAAAATGCAACTAGCTGAGCGACATCTTTTTTATGTTCAATATGTTCTAGTTGTTCACGCCATTGCATTTGTTGCATTAAAAAAGTGATGTCTTGATTCGTTTTTTGTTCACATAGATTTTCACCTAAGCCTAACTGGATAATTGCTTCTGCACGGCGAATAGGATCTTTTAAGCATTGAAAGGCATCGTTGATTTCTGCCGATTTTTGCATTGAAAGACGTTGTTCTTGTGGCGTACTATCTGCAAAATTATCGGGATGTAAGCTTTTCTGTAAATTCAAATAGCGATCTGTTAACTGTGATAAATCAAGATTAAAATCTACGCAAAGATCAAATAGAGCAAAAGGATTATTCATTATTTCACCTTATACATTAAAACTTTCACCGCAACCACATTGATCTTTCACATTTGGATTATTGAATTTAAACCCTTCGTTTAACCCTTCTTTGACAAAATCGAGTTGTGTTCCATCTAAATAGACTAAACTTTTTGTATCTACGATCACTTTTACACCTTGATCTTCAAATATCTGATCATCATCATTTAATACATCAACAAACTCTAACAAGTATGCCAAGCCAGAGCATCCTGAAGTTTTTACACCAAGACGTAAGCCAATGCCTTTGCCTCGATTTTGTAAAAAAGTACGAACACGATTTGCTGCACTTTCCGTTAAAGTAATCGCCATTTTTATTGTTCCTATGTGTTAATAGACAATCTGATTAAGTTGTCTTAACTTGAATAATTTATTCGCCTTTTTTCGCTTTGTAGTCAGCAATTGCCGCTTTGATAGCATCTTCCGCTAGAATTGAGCAATGCACTTTCACTGGTGGTAATTCCAGTTCTTCTGCAATTTGACTATTTTTTATTGTCTGTGCTTGTTCTAGGGATTTACCTTTTACCCATTCTGTAATTAATGAACTTGATGCAATTGCCGAACCGCAACCATAAGTCTTAAATTTTGCATCTTCAATGATGCCCTTGTCATTTACTTTAATTTGTAGTTGCATTACATCACCACAAGCAGGTGCACCAACCATGCCACTACCGATATTAGGATCTTTTTTGTCAAATGAACCTACATTGCGTGGATTTTCATAATGCTCAATAACTTTATCACTGTATGCCATAATCTGTTCCTCAATAAAATCAATAAATTAGTGGTGAGTCCACTCAATGCTGTTTAAATCAATGCCTTCTTTGAACATGTCCCATAGTGGCGATAAATCTCTTAATTTTTTTACCGCACTTTTTACTAAATCAATAGTGTAGTCAATTTCTTGCTCTGTGGTAAAACGTCCAAGGGTAAAACGAATCGAACTATGAGCTAATTCATCATTTAAACCTAAAGCACGTAGCACATAAGAAGGTTCAAGGCTAGCAGAAGTACAGGCAGAGCCTGAAGATACGGCAATATCTCGCAAAGCCATCATCAAACTTTCACCTTCAACATAGTTAAAACTGATGTTTAAATTATTGTCCACTCGGTGTTCCATTGAGCCGTTTACATAAGTTTCTTCAATGTCTTTTAGACCATTATAAAGGCGATCACGTAATGCTCTAATACGAGGCATTTCCACCGCCATTTCTTCTTTACAAATACGATAGGCTTCACCCATTCCTACAATCTGATGTACTGGTAATGTACCTGAACGCATACCTCGCTCATGACCACCACCATGAATAATAGCCTCTAAGCGAATACGAGGTTTACGACGAACATATAATGCACCAATGCCTTTAGGACCATAAAGTTTATGACTAGACATAGACATTAAATCTACTTTTAATTGTGCTAAATTAATTGGTAATTTACCGACACTTTGAGTAGCATCTACATGAAAAATGACCTTATGTTCACGACAAATCTCACCGATCTTTTCTATATCTTGAATGACACCAATTTCATTATTTACATGCATAATAGAAACTAAGATTGTATCATCACGAATGAGTGATTTTAATTCTTCTAAATCAACTAAACCATCAGATTTTGGTGTTAAATAAGTGACTTCAAAGCCTTCTCGTTCTAATTGGCGACAAGGATCAAGTACAGCTTTGTGTTCTGTCTTACAAGTAATAATGTGTTTACCTTTAGTTTTATAGAAATGTGCAGCACCCTTAATGGCTAAATTATCAGATTCTGTTGCACCTGAGGTAAAAATAATCTCACGACTATCGGCACCAATTAAGTCTGCAATTTGATTTCTAGCAATATCAACCGCTTCTTCTGCTTGCCAACCAAATTTATGAGAGCGTGAAGCTGGATTACCAAATGTACCTTCAAGGGTTAAGTATTCCATCATTTTTTTTGCAACGCGTTCATCAGCGGGACAGGTTGCTGCATAATCTAAATAAATAGGTAATTTCATGGTCACTCCTAAAAATCATTATTCATCGCATTTTATTTTTTATAAAAGTTAATTATTTCAATATCATAGTTGTTTAAACAATTTAGCTAAGAGACTTTGTCAGTTGGCATTTTTTCTTTTGTTTATGTTTGCTTACTAATTCAGCTACTGTAATCTCATTTAAAAAATCTTCAATTTGCTGGCTTAACTGCTCCCATAGGGAGTGGGTTAGGCATTCGTTGCCTCTTTGGCAATCTCCTTGTCCAGTACATTTAGTAACACAAATACTTTCATTTACCGCAGAAATTACCATTCCTACAGATATCTTATCTGCGGATAATCCTAATCTATACCCGCCGCCTGGTCCACGTACACTTTTTACTAAGCCATGCCGACGTAATTTTGCAAATAGTTGCTCTAAGTAAGAAAGAGAAATGTGCTGTCGTTCTGAAATATCTGCTAAACTGACGGGACCACGCTCGGTGTTAAGTGCAATATCTAAAATAGCAGTCACTGCATAACGACCTTTTGAAGTCAGTTTCATTGTCAATTTTTCCTTCTTCGCAATAAAAACAGTGCTATTTTATATAACCTAGTAAATTAGTCAACTTTGGTTTACTTAACAATTTTTTGTTTTTGTTCTGTAGCGAGTTGTTTTTCTACCGCAGTGAGCATCCCTTGCAAAATATTTAGTTCTGTTTTTTCAATTTTAGCACGCTGATATAGTCGCCTTAATTTTTGTATAACACCTTGATTTTTAATAAATCCTAATTGTTTATAGAGATGCTCAGTGTGGTTAAAAAAATGCTCCAGTTCAAGTGATTTTGGATAGGGATTTTCTATTGATGAAAGTGGTAAATTAGCGTTCTCTTTATTGAAATAATTTTTTTTATCTGCTAACCATGCCATGCGAATTTCATAACAAACTAGTTGTACGGCCATTGCTAAATTAAGCGAGGAATAATCGGGATTAGTGGGAATATTTAAATGATAATGACATTTCAGTAGTTCTTTGTTTGTCAGTCCTACTCGTTCACGTCCAAATACTAAAGCTACTTTACCTGTTTGGCAAAATTGGATCGTTTTTTCACCGCACTTTCTCGCATCAATTAATGTATTTTGTAAGTGCCTTAATCTTGCACTTGTACCAATGACTAATTCACAATCGGCTATTGCTTGCTCAAAATGATCAACTATAGTAGCATTTTTTAGCACATCATCAGCCCCAGCAGCCAAAGCTAAGGCTTGATCGTCAATAGGCTGCTTTGGTGAAACTAAATAAAGTTGATTTAGCCCCATTGTTTTCATTGCACGAGCAGCTGACCCAATATTACCACTGTGAGAAGTTTCCACTAAAATAATTCTGATATTTCGTTGCATTTTATATAAATAATAAGCAGTTTTTTTGATTTAAATTTCGGTGCATTTTAACATAGTTAAGCTAAATTTAGCCGAGAATTAAAGTGAGAAATTAAATATTTTGTTTTTCTCGCTTTTTAATTAAAAAATTACTATAATTCCTCCCCTAAATGTTCTTTAAATCTGGTGGAAAATATGAATCCAATGTTAAATATTGCTATCCGTGCGGCTCGGAGAGCAGGTAATATTATTGCTAAAGGCTATGAACGTCGTGACGAATTGCAAACAGTTAAAAAAAGTGAAAATGATTTTGTAACTAATATCGATAAAGCTTCAGAGGCTGCGATTATTGAAATTATTAAAAAATCTTACCCTGAGCATACAATTATTTGTGAAGAAAGCGGTGCATTAGTAGGCACAGATAGCGATGTACAATGGGTTATTGATCCACTAGACGGAACTACTAATTTTATCAAAGGATTACCGCACTTTGCGGTCTCTATTGCTATTCGAGTTAAAGGTCGTACTGAAGTTGGTGTTGTTTATGATCCAATTCGCAATGAATTATTTACTGCAGTTCGTGGTAAAGGAGCAAAATTAAATGATATTCGTTTGCGTGTTGAAGATAAGCGTGAATTAAAAGGTACGATATTAGCCACGGGTTTTCCATTTAAAAAGACCGCACTTATGCCACTTCAGTTTGCGATGATGACTAGTTTAGCTAATGATGTAGCTGATTTTCGTCGCACAGGATCTGCAGCATTAGATTTATGTTATACAGCTGCCAATCGAGTAGATGGTTATTTTGAGATGGGAATTAAAGCGTGGGATATTGCAGCTGGTGATCTGATCGTTCGAGAAGCAGGCGGTTTAGTTTGCGACTTCAAAGGAGGTCATGATTATTTGACTTGTAGTCATGTGGTATGTGCAAATCCACGCATTATTAAAGACATCTTAAACAAAATTCAGCCTATCTTACCTGAAAACTTCAAAGTTTAATTACGAGTAATATACTGGATCAAATTGATCCAGTATATGTAGTCTTTTTTATTTACTTTTCTTGTAAATTTTTATTAAAAAATCGACAAACTATTATTGATTTTTCAGAATTATCGTTAAAATAAAGAAAAATGAATAAACAAGGAATTTAATTTGACTAATAATATTAGTGAAACTTTTACTCTATCGGAACAAGATAATGCTCGTTTGCAATCTCTTTGTGGAACTTTTGATGAACATCTTCATCTGATTGAAAAAGCATTTGATCTTAATATCATTCGGCGAAATTTTACTTTTACGATTCAACCACAGCAACAAAATACGAGATCTTATAATCATAAGTTAGTTAAAAGTGCGGTCAAATTATTACAAGATTTGTATTTGGAGACAGCAGCAGTACGAGGAAAAGTAAGAGAATTAGATTTGAACGATGTGCATATGGCAATTAGTGAGAGTCGAATGTTGTTACAAAATTCTTTAGCATTATCTACTACAGAAGCAGGAGAGCGAGCCACAGATAGACATAGTATTACGATTAAAACTAAACGAGGCTTAATTAAACCACGTGGAGAAAATCAAATACGCTATCTACATAATATCTTACATCATGATATTAGTTTTGGAATTGGACCTGCTGGAACAGGAAAAACTTTTTTAGCCGTTGCCGCAGCAGTAGAATCTTTAGAAAAACAAGAAATTCGGAGAATTTTATTGACTCGTCCAGCTGTAGAAGCGGGTGAGAAACTTGGTTTTTTACCTGGCGATCTTGGGCAAAAAATTGAACCTTATTTACGTCCTTTGTATGATGCTTTATTTGAAATGCTTGGATTTGAGAAAGTACAAAAATTGATGGAACGTAATGTGATAGAAATTGCCCCCTTAGCTTATATGCGAGGGAGAACGCTGAATGATAGCTTTATTATTCTTGATGAGAGTCAGAATACAACAATAGAGCAGATGAAGATGTTTTTAACTCGTATAGGTTTTAATTCTAAGGCGGTGATCACAGGTGATATTACACAAATTGATTTACCTCGTAGTCAAAAGTCAGGATTAAAGCACGCTATTGATGTGCTTAGAAATGTATCTGAATTAAGTTTTAATTATTTTGATAGTAAAGATATTGTGAGACACCCTGTCGTTGCGAAAGTTGTGGAGGCTTATAATGCTTGGGAAAGCGAGGAGGAAAAGCGTAAAGCTAATTTGAAAATACAAGCAAAAAGCGTAATAAATGCTAGCTGATTATTGATAATAAAAGTACCGCACTTTTGAGTTATTCGGCCAAAAGTGCGGTGAGTTTTTTTAAATTATACATTAAAGCGAAAATGCATCACATCGCCATCTTGTACAACGTAGTCTTTGCCTTCTAAACGCCATTTACCTGCTTCTTTCGCTCCATTTTCCCCTTTAAACTGAATAAAATCGTCATAAGAAATTACTTCAGCACGGATGAAACCTTTTTCAAAATCAGTGTGAATGACAGCAGCCGCTTTAGGAGCAGTTGCTCCGACTGAAACAGTCCACGCTCGCACTTCTTTTACTCCAGCAGTGAAGTAAGTTTGGAGATTTAATAGAGCATAACCTGCACGAATTACTCGATTTAAACCTGGTTCTTCAATACCTAAATCTTGTAGAAATTCGTTTTTTTCATCGTCATCAAGTTCAGCTATTTCTGATTCAATCGCAGCACAAACGGGGACAACTACAGCACCTTCTTTTGCTGCAATTTCACGTACTCGATCTAGATAAGGATTATGCTCGAAACCGTCTTCGTTGACATTAGCAATATACATAGTAGGTTTTGAAGTAAGAAAATTATAACTTTTAATCGCTTTTAATTCGTCTTTATCTAATTCAATAGAACGAATCATTCCCGCATTTTCTAAAACGGGTAGAATTTTCTCCATTACAGAAAGTTCAAATTTTGCTTCTTTATCACCACCTTTAGCACGTTTTTGTAAACGTTGAATTGCTCGTTCACAACTTTCTAAATCGGCTAATGCTAACTCAGTATTGATAGTTTCAATATCGTCAACAGGATCAATTTTACCTGATACGTGTACAATATCGTCGTTTTCAAAACAACGTACTACGTGACCAATAGCGTCAGTTTCTCGAATATTCGCTAAAAATTTATTACCTAAACCTTCACCTTTACTGGCTCCTGCAACGAGTCCTGCAATATCGACAAACTCCATTGTAGTTGGGAGTACTCGTTCGGGTTTGACAATTTCTGCTAAGGCATCTAGGCGAGAGTCAGGCATAGGTACAACGCCAGTATTAGGTTCGATCGTACAAAATGGATAATTTGCAGCTTCGATACCTGCTTTAGTTAGTGCATTGAATAAGGTAGATTTACCGACATTTGGTAAGCCTACAATACCACATTTAAATCCCATAATTTTTCCTTAATCTTCTTTGTTTGTTACGCTTTAAAGCTGTTTAATCTGTTAGTTGCTTTAGTCATATTTTCACGCAGTAATAACTCAATACAACTAGTGGCCTCTTCTAGCGTTTTATCAATTAGTTGTTTATCTGTAGGAGAAGGTTTGCTAAGAACATAAGCAGAAACTAAATTTTTATCACCAGGATGTCCAATACCAATTCTCAGACGATAGAAATTTTTATTATTACTTAATTGAGCAATAGTATCACGTAAACCGTTATGTCCACCATGTCCGCCGCCAAGTTTAATTTTTGCTACACCAGGAGGTAAATCAAGTTCATCATGAACAATCAGAATTTCTTCAGGTTTTATTCGATAAAAGTTTGCTAATGCGGCGATTGATTTACCACTTAAATTCATAAAAGTTGTAGGAATCAAAAAACGTACTTCTTTATTAGCAATTAGAGTGCGGGCAGTTTTTCCAAAAAATTTACTTTCTTCTTTTAAACTAAAATTAAATCGGCAAGCGAGGCGTTCAATAAGCCATTCCCCTGCATTATGGCGAGTTTCAGCATATCTTTCTGTGGGATTACCCAAGCCTACGATTAATTTAATTTCCGACATTTTTTAATCTCTAGTCATAAACGGAGGGCTATTGTAACGGAAAACTACTTTTTACTCAATGTTGTAATCTGTCGTGTCAACCAATGGATAGCTTTTTCTAATGGGAAATTTTGAGTATTTCCTGTACAGTAACCATACTTAATAGCAAAACTTAAAAGTCGAAGAAGAATAGACTGAACTGAACTGAACTGAACTGAACTGAACTGAACTGAACTGAACTGGATTGGATTGGATTGGATTGGATTGGATTGGATTGGATTGGATTGGATTTTTTGTGCGGCGGCCTGTCTATTTTCTAATAATAAAATAAATAGTTGTTTAATATTCATTATAGTGACCTCAATTTTTTGCTTATTTATAACACACTTTTTGGCTATAATAGCAAAAATTTTTATTTGATAATGAATTGTTGTAATGCCAAGTGTAAATAAAAGTGCTTTAGTTCCTTATAGTGCAAAACAAATGTATGATTTAGTACATAATTATGAACGCTATCCAGAGTTTGTGCCTGGTTGTATTTCAGGAAGTACGATTAGTAAAGGGGAAAAAGAACTAATTGCAGAATTAGTGATCAGTAAAGCGGGGATTCGTCAGCGTTTTACCACTAAAAATACAATGATAGAAAATCGTTCAATTAAGATGCAGTTAGTAGAGGGACCTTTCCGTTTTTTACGGGGAGAATGGCGTTTTAATGAAATTGACGAACAATGTTGCCAAATTGGATTAGAATTAGAATTTGAATTTTCTAATTCTTTAGTTAGCTTTACTTTTGGGAAAATTTTCCACCATTTAACTATCAGTATGATTGAAGCATTTAAACAACGTGCAAAAGCAATTTATCAATAATAAATGGGGTATTTATGAATCAAATTAAGATTGAAGTTGCTTATGCTTTGCCAAATCGATATTTTTTGAAGACGTTACAAGTGGAACAAGGCACGATGGTACAAACTGCGATTTTGCAGTCAGGTATTTTACAACAATTTACGGAAATTGATTTGCGGGAAAACAAAGTGGGTATTTTCAGCCGTCCAGCTAAATTGACTGATCAAGTGAAAGCTGGTGATCGCATTGAAATTTATCGACCTTTATTAGCTGATCCAAAAGAAATTCGTCGTAAACGTGCTGAGCAGCAGCTTTTACAACAGCAAGCTCAAAAACAAGCAAAAAAATCTTTAAAACAAACCGCACTTAAAGAAAAAGGATAATAGTGATGGCTGGATTTTGTTTACCGAATCATATTAGTGCTGAAATTTTTTTACGTGATTATTGGCAGAAAAAACCGCTACTTATACGCAATGGCTTACCACAAATTGTGGGGAAATTTGAACCTCAGGATATTATTGAATTAGCTCAACAAGAAGATGTTACAGCTCGTTTATTGAAGCAATATGCTGATGATGATTGGCAACTACAGTGTAGCCCACTAAGTGCGGTCGATTTTGCTGAACTTCCTCCCAAATGGACAGTTCTAGTGCAGAATATGGAGCAATGGTCAACAGAACTGAGTGAGCTTTGGGAGGCTTTTTCTTTTATTCCTCAATGGCAACGTGATGATATTATGGTGTCTTATGCACCTAAAGGTGGTTCAGTTGGAAAACACTATGATGAATATGATGTTTTTTTAGTGCAAGGTTATGGTCATCGTCGTTGGCAGTTAGGGAAATGGTGCGATCCAACAACAGAATTTAAACCAAATCAGCCTATTCGAATTTTTGATGAAATGGGAGAATTAGTGCTAGACGAAGTGATGGCACCAGGTGATGTGTTGTACGTTCCTTCTCGCTTATCTCACTATGGTGTTGCTCAAGATGACTGCTTAACTTTCTCTTTTGGTTTGCGTTATCCTAATTTGAAGGATGTATTGGCTCAAGTTAATCATAGTGTTTGTCATCAGCAACTTGATATTGATTTAACGAAATTTAATATTCCTTTGCGGTTACCAATTGAATTACAAAATACAGGGCATCTTTTACCATCAACAGTAGCAGAAATGAAACATCAATTTTTAACTAATCTTGCAAACTCTACAGAATTTGATTCATTATTTGAACATGCTGTCGCAATGTTAGTGAGTTCTCGCCGTTATGAATTATTAACCACAGGAGAAGTTTTTGATCCTGATGATGTTCGTAAATTATTAAGAGAAGAAAACGCCGTGATTAAACAAGATAATAATTGTAAACTAGTTTACACTGAAAATCCTCTGCAAATTTACGCTAACGGTGAGTGGTTAGATGAGCTAAATAGTACAGAAAAACAAGTATTGCAACAACTAGCCGATGGCAAAAGCTTGAGATTTATAGACTTACAAAATGCGTGTAGAAATGAAAAAGTGCCTGAAACTAAACTAGAATTATTAATTGATAGCTTATGCAATTGGTTTGATGATGGTTGGATATTACTGGAGTAATAATGCAAGATAATGAAATTTATTCAGTTTCTCGTTTGAATCAATCAGTTCGCGGTTTATTAGAACGTGAATGGAAGTTGATTTGGTTAACAGGGGAAATTTCTAATTTTAGTCAACCAGTTTCAGGTCACTGGTATTTGACTTTGAAAGATGAAAATGCACAAATTCGTTGTGCTATGTTTAGAATGAAAAACAGTAGAGTTACATTTCATCCGCAAAACGGCATGCAAGTACTGGTGAGAGGAGCCGTTAGTTTGTACGAGCCAAGAGGTGATTATCAATTAATTATTGATAGCATGCATCCTGCAGGTGAGGGGTTATTGCAACAGCAGTTTGAGGCATTAAAAATTAAATTATCCTCAGAAGGGTTATTTGCACAAAATCTGAAAAAAAAATTACCGCACTTTTGTAAAACGATTGGCGTAGTGACTTCTGCAACGGGAGCTGCTCTGCAAGATATTCTGCATATTCTAAAACGTCGTGATCCTAGCCTAAAAGTAATTATTTATCCAACAGCGGTACAGGGTAAAGACGCTGCTGCTGAAATCGTACAAGCTATTGAAATTGCGAATCGTCGCAATGAGGTTGATGTTTTGATTGTTGGACGAGGGGGCGGATCATTAGAAGATTTATGGTGTTTCAATGAAGAAATTGTGGCAAGAGCCATTTTTTGTTCTAATATACCTATTATTAGTGCTGTAGGACATGAAACAGATGTCACAATTGCTGATTTTGTAGCAGATTTGCGGGCCGCAACACCATCAGCAGCCGCGGAGTTAGTGAGTCGTGATCAGCAAGAATTATTGAATCGGATTTTGGATCGTAAGCAACGTTTAGAAATAGCTTTCGATCGTTTTTTTGTGTTGAAAAAACAGCAGTTACAACATCTTTTAGAACGTTTAAAAAATCAGCATCCACAAACGAAGCTAATGATACAAAAATATAATTTGCAACAGCTTACTCACAGATTACAGCAAGCAATGCGTTATCAGAGAGATAAAAAATACCACAAATTTGCTGTGCTTTATAAGCGTTTAAATATTAATCTTTTGTTATATCGTATTCATCAACAGCAGTTATATGTATCAAAGCTTAGAGTGCGGTTGGATTCTGCTGTAAATAAAACGTTTACAGCAAAACAACATCAACTAGTCACAACTTGTAGTAAGCTGGACAGCTTAAGTCCACTGAAAGTATTATCACGTGGTTACTCACTAGTGCAAACAGAAAAAGGAAATGCGATTACCTCTGTTTCACAAGTTGTTTCAGGAGAAAAGATTTATCTGCGTTTTGTTGATGGAATAGTAATAAGTCAAGTTGAAGAAATTAAAGTGGATCAATAAGATTAATAATAAAAATAACCCTACTTGCTTTAATCAGTAGGGTGCTAAATTTTCTTAGTGCTTTTTTAATGAGAGTTACACAACTATTCTGTACTTGTACCGCCTACAGTAATTTTTTCGATTTTTAGTGCTGGTTGTCCTACTCCAACGGGGATACTTTGTCCTGCTTTGCCACACACGCCAACGCCAGTATCTAACTCTGGATTATCTGCAACCATAGAGATATTTTGCATAACATCAATGCCGTTTCCAATTAAAGTTGCCCCTTTTACTGGTTTTGTTAATTTACCATTTTCAATTAAATAAGCTTCGGCAGTGGAAAATACGAATTTACCAGAAGTTATATCCACTTGCCCACCACCAAAGTGCGGTGCAAAAATACCGTAATCTACAGAGGCGATTAGATCTTCCATTTTGCTTTTCCCTGCGAGCATATAAGTGTTCGTCATACGTGGCATTGGCAGGTGTGCGTAACTTTCACGTCGTCCATTACCCGTAGGAGATACTCCCATCAAGCGAGCATTCATTTTGTCTTGCATGTAACCTTGTAAGATACCATCTTTAACTAAAACATTATACTGACTTGGTACGCCTTCATCATCAATGGTCACTGAACCTCGACGATCTTGTACTGTGCCATCATCAACAATAGTGCAAAGTGGTGATGTAACTAATTCCCCTATTTTATCGCTGAAAAAGGAATTGCCTTTACGATTAAAGTCCCCCTCTAAACCATGTCCAACAGCCTCATGCAGTAATACACCAGGCCAGCCTGCACCAAGTACCACAGGAAGAGATCCTGCTGGTGCGGCCACAGCAGTCAGATTGACTAATGCTTGACGAACGGCTTCTTTAGCGTAATGTACTGCCCGTTGTTCTCCTTTGTAGTTTTGAAAAAACCAATCTAAGCTAACACGACCTCCGCCACCAGCTCCACCATATTCTCGCTTTCCATTCTGCTCTACTAGAACAGACACTGATAATCTCACTAATGGTCGAATATCTGCAGCTAACGTGCCATCGGTAGCAGCCACTAACACTTCTTCATAAAGAGCGGTTAATCCTGCGGTTACTTTAGTGACACGAGGATCTTCTGCCCATGCAGTACGATCAATTAAATGTAACAATTCGATTTTCTTCTCTTTGCTAAGCGTTTCAAGTGGGTTGAGTGGCTGGTAGCGTAGCTGTGGCTTAATAGGATTAAAAGCGATAGGAGTGATAATAGTGTTTTGCTTAGTTTTGGTGATAGCTTTTACTGCTCCCGCACATTGTTGCAATTGAGCTAATTTAATCTGATCTGAGTATGCGAAGCCAGTTTTCTCGCCACTTATTGCACGTACGCCAACGCCACGATCAATGTGAAAGCCTCCTTCACGGATAATACCGTCTTCTAATATCCAGTTTTCATCTTGGCTGAGTTGAAAAAATAAATCGGCATAATCAATGTTACGTTCAAAAATAAGATCAAAAATATTTGGTAAATCGGAAATCGATATACGGCTTGAGGTTAAGAGGGATTCAGTAACTTTATTTAGCATCATAGTCTCGTCATTAAAAATTAAAATTCTCTTTAGGCTAAGAGAACAGTTCAAAAGTTCGGTCGTATTTTAGTATTTTCGCTATCCGCAGTGCTACATGACAATTACGTCAAATTGTTCTTGATTATAAAAAACTTCCGTTTTAATTTGAATTTGTTTTCCAATAAAAACTTCTAGTTCAGCAAGTAGTCCATGGCTTTCCTCATTAATTAAATAATCTGCAACCGCTCTTGAAGCGTAAACTACAAATTGTTCACTAGAAAATAAGTGATTAACTCGAATAATTTCACGCATAATTTCATAGCAGACTGTTTCTACCGTTTTTACTCGTCCTCTACCTTTACAAGAGATACATTCGCCACAAAGTACATGTTCTAAGCTTTCTCTTGTTCGTTTACGAGTCATTTCTACTAATCCTAATTGAGTAAAACCATTAACATTCGTTTTAACTCGATCTCTTGATAAAGCTTCTTGTAAAGATTCTAATACACGAAGGCGATGTTCTTCAGTTTGCATATCAATGAAATCAATGATAATAATACCGCCTAAATTTCGTAACTGTAGTTGCTGAGCAATGGCTTTAGTAGCTTCAATATTAGTGTTAAAAATAGTTTCTTCTAAATTACGGTGTCCAACAAAAGCACCTGTATTGATATCAATCGTTGTCATAGCCTCCGTTTGCTCAATAATTAAATAGCCACCAGATTTTAAATCAACGCGTTTGTCCAAGGCAATTTGAATCGCTTTTTCTACACCATATATGTCAAAGAGCGGTTCATTTCCTGAATAAAGTGACAGTTTGTCTGTGAGTGCAGGCATAAATTCTTCAGTAAATTGTTTCACATCTGCAAAACAGAGTTTAGAATCAATACGAATTTTTTCTAATCCTACGCCAATAAAATCTCGTAAAACACGTTGTGTTAAGGCTAATTCACCATACAACATAGAGCGTGCAGGATATTTTTTACGACGTTCTATCACTTTTCGCCATAAGCGTTTTAAAAACTCTGCATCTTGTATTAATTCTTCTTCAGTAACGCCTTCAGCAGCAGTGCGAACAATAAAACCACCTAATTCATCACATAACGGTAAGACTAGCGTTTTTAGTCTTGCACGTTCTTCTTCGGTTTCAATTCGTTGTGATACTCCAACGTGGCTATTTTCAGGCATGAATACTAAATAACGAGACGGTAAAGTAATATCGGTAGTTAATCTCGCACCTTTTGTACCTAAAGGATCTTTTACTACTTGCACAACGAGATCCTGTCCTTCTCGTACTAATTCAGTAATATCTTTTACTGCAAATTGCTTTTGCTCATTTTCATCAACGCATTCTGTGTAGGAAACAATATCAGAAGCGTGCAAAAATGCAGCTTTTTCTAAACCAATATCAACAAAAGCTGATTGCATACCAGGTAATACGCGAGTGACTCGACCTTTATAAATATTACCAACAATGCCTCGTTTTGCTTGTCGTTCAATATGCACTTCTTTTAAGATTCCCGTTTCGATTAAAGCGATACGGGTTTCACTTGGAGTAATATTCACTAAAATTTCAACTGATTCCATAATTCATAACAACTAATCTGATTTTGGTTTAGTCTATCGAAAAGGAAAATAGAATAATAGAGGTAAATGAGATAAAATGCGATATTCTTCAAAATTTAGATAGATATAAACTAATAAAGCCTTATTATGATCGATTTCCGCCCGTTTTATAAACAAATTGCTACAACAAACTTATCAGCATGGTTAGAAACTTTACCGCTCCAACTTAAACAATGGCAACAACAGCCACATGGTGAATATGAAAAGTGGTCAAAAGTGATCGATTTTCTACCGCACTTGCAAGCTGAACATGTTAATTTAAAAACGGCTGTAATGGTTAATAGTACTAATTCTCTATCTGATGGCGAACGACAACGGATTATTTATCACCTTAAGCAATTAATGCCTTGGAGAAAGGGACCTTATCATTTACATGGTATTCATATTGATTGTGAATGGCGTTCTGATTTTAAATGGCAGCGAATTTTACCTCATCTATCCTCGCTAAAAGATCGTATGATACTTGATGTAGGTTGTGGCAATGGTTACCACATGTGGAGAATGGTTGGTGAGGGAGCAAAAATGGTAGTGGGGATTGATCCTACCGCACTTTTTCTTTGTCAGTTTGAAGCTGTGAGAAAATTACTTAATAATGATCGTAGGGCTAATTTAATTCCACTAGGCATTGAAGAAATGCAACCGCTGGGTGCATTTGATACAGTGTTTTCTATGGGGGTGTTTTATCATCGTAAATCACCACTAGATCACCTTAGTCAATTAAAAAATCAATTAACTAAGGGAGGGGAGTTAGTATTAGAAACGTTAGTAATTGACGGTGATGTAAACAGCGTACTTGTACCAACAGATCGTTATGCTAAAATGAAGAATATTTATTTTATTCCATCTGTTGCAGCTCTCATTAATTGGCTAGAAAAAATAGGCTTTCGGAATGTACGCTGTGTTGATGTTTCCACTACGTCATTGCACGAACAACGCAAAACCGACTGGTTAGAAAATGAGAGTTTGGTTGATTTTCTTGATCCTCAGGATAACAGTAAAACTATTGAGGGTTATCCCGCTCCAAAAAGAGCGGTAATTTTAGCTGAAAAATAAAATTAGCTTTTAACCAACAAATCATTGGCTCAGCTCGTTTAAAAATGGCTTTAGCTTATAGCTCGCTCATAAGATGTCAATGTGTTTTGCATTAGCATTGCAACAGTCATTGGTCCTACACCACCAGGAACAGGTGTGATAAACGCCGCCTTTTGGCTAGCCACTTCGTATTGAATATCGCCTTTCAGTTTTCCTTCTACACGATTTATTCCGACATCGATAACCACCGCACCTTCTTTTATCCATTCACCAGATATAAAGTGTGGTTTACCTACAGCAACGACTAGAATATCAGCTTGTTTTACGTGTTTTTCTAAATCAACAGTAAAACGATGAGTTACAGTAACAGTACAACCTGCAAGTAATAATTCCAATGCCATTGGACGACCGACGATATTTGATGCTCCAACAATTACAGCATGCTTACCGTGAAAATCCAGTTTTGTCGTTTCTAATAACTTCATCACACCATAAGGTGTACAGGCTCGCAATGTTGGAATGCGTTGACATAATCTCCCCACGTTATATGGGTGAAATCCATCAACGTCTTTTTCTGGTGAAATTTTCTCAATTACTGCTGTTGTGTCAATGTGTTGAGGTAACGGTAATTGCACAAGAATGCCATCAATAGTATCGTCATGGTTTAGTTTATCGATTAATTCGAGTAACTCTATTTGTGAAGTTTCTTCAGGTAAATCATAAGATTTTGAATAAATACCAATCTCTTCACAGCTTTTACGTTTACTTCCCACGTAGATTTGTGAAGCAGGATCCGCACCAACTAAAATGACAGCTAGACCAGGTTTACGTTTTCCTTGAGCTATATGATGTTGAATTTTAACTGCAATTTCAGATTTAATCTGTTTCGATAACAAAGTACCTGAAAGAACTTCAGCTTTCATCAATTTTTCCCTTTTATTGATATAGATGGAATGTGAGCATATTCTGTCAGAAAAAATAAGTAAATGTAAGCTAAATTGAAATAAATTTAAGCGATTGAATGAAAAATAGAAAAAATTGATTGACTGAATCCAAAAGCAAATTATAATGCTCTCATCGTTCGGCGAGTAGCGCAGCTTGGTAGCGCAACTGGTTTGGGACCAGTGGGTCGTAGGTTCAAATCCTATCTCGCCGACCACTTCCTTTAATATCCAATGTAAATGCGCCCTTAGCTCAGCTGGATAGAGCAACGGCCTTCTAAGCCGTAGGTCATTGGTTCGAATCCAATAGGGCGTGCCATTATTCATCTTTGTTTAAAGATATTTTTTGCTAAGTACCTACGTAATAAAGAAAATTTTTGCAGAGATAAAGAAAGCACTAACTTAATAAAGTTTTTATGAAAAATTTAATTTACTGCTCGGAAACAGAAATTCACTGATAACCTCATTAACGCTATATTCAGCCTCCTCTTGCAGGAGGCGAGAAGAATTCTAAATTTGAAATTATGTAGTTATTTTGACATCTTTATTTTCTGTAAATAGCGATATATGCTAGGTTCCGATATATTTAACATTTTTGCCACTACAGGAATTGCTCCTTTAATATTAAAAATACCGTTTATATATATTTTTTCAATACAATCTCTTTTTTGTGTAGATGTTAAATGATAACTCGATTGATACTCACTAATAGCATTTTCAACAAGCTCGTCAATGGATTGACTTAAATTCTCAAGAACTAAATCTGGGGAATGTTCTTTTTGGAGTGAATACGTTTCTTTCGATAATTCGTTATTATTTATAGAGAAAAAATTCTGTAGATTTTCTAACTTAATTAATGCGTTGATGCTTTCTTTGATATCTGTATTATCATAATTTATGCATAACAACCCTGTTATCTCATTGTCTTTATCTTTAATAAAGAATGTTGATCCCGTTATTATTTTATTTCCAGTAACAGACGCTTTATAGCTATGGATAAAATCCTTTTGTAAATAAACCTTATCTTGAATTAGCTGACTAGCAAATGCAGTTAGTGGAGAATTAAGAGTGCGCCCACTGATATGATTGTTATGAATAGCAGCAATGTAAGATCCCCTTTTAGAGATAACGTGATACACAATCTCGTATTTAGGTCCCAATGCTTGACCTAAAAAGTGAACTAGTTTTGTATAGAAAGATTTTTCATTATTTATGCCCATTTATTTTTACCCCTAATTAATTTAAATAAAAAAATAAAAACTTTTTCTAAGTATAGAATTGATAAAAATTTATCTATTTGATAATATTTTATCATATAGTTCGATAATAAGATATTATAAACGACTAAGGAGATAAATATGATTGGACTTATTTTTTCTTTAATTGCTATAGCACTGCTTATATATCTGCTATATAAAAAAGTTAATGCTCACATGTCATTGTTATTATCTGGATTAGCACTGTTAAGTCTTTCTCTTATATTTCAAAATGAACCTATATTAAATGAAAAACAAGCTTTGCACCTGGGTTATTTGACTTATTTCAAGTCATTAATATTAAAATGTCATCAACATTATCTGGTTTAGGTTTGACATTAATGTCGATTGCTGGATTTTCTGCTTATATGGATCATGTAGGAGCAAGCTATGCTTTATTTAAAGTGTTTGAAAAACCACTTAAATCAATTAAATCACCATATGTATTGCTTATCATATCTTTTGTAGTTACTCAATTCTTAGTGATCTTTATTCCATCTCATGCAGGGTTAGCTTTATTACTTATGGTAACAATGTACCCAATATTAATCAGGAGTGGTGTATCAAAATTATCAGCACTTGCTGTTATTGCAACTTGTCAATTTATTGATCATGGACCAGGTAGTGGTAATGTCATTTTGGCAGCGAAAACAGCTAATGTAGATCCTGCAACTTATTTCATTAGTCATCAACTTCCAACTACAATACCTATTTTGATCGCAGTAGCAATCACTAATTTTTTTGTACAACGTTATTTTGATAAGAAAGAAGGTTTTATTTTTAACCGAGAACAAGTAGAGCAAGAACTAAGCGAAAACATATCATCTATAAAAAACACGCCTAAACTTTATGCTTTATTGCCAATTATTCCTCTGGTTCTAATATTGGGATTTAGTAGAATTTTTGATTCTTACATTAAAATGAATGTACCCGTTGCAATGCTGATTTCTACATTCATAGCTATTATCTTCGAAATTGTGCATAAGAAAAGTTTTTTCGCAACTTTGGATTCCATTATGGTTTTTTTTAAAGGTATGGGACATCTATTTGTAATAACAGTAAGTCTGATTGTTTGTGGGCAAGTTTTTGCTACTGGACTATCATCGGTGGGTTTTGTTGATATATTAGTTGATTATGCAAAAAGTATTGGTTTCAATGAAATTGCTATTATTATTTTTATATCAATTTTACTTGCAGTTTCTGCATTTTTAATGGGGTCAGGTAATGCAGCATTCTTCAGCTTTGCTCCATTAATTCCAAATATTGCAAAATCTTTTGGTGTAGAAACAATAACAATGATTGCTCCAATTCAAATCATGACGGGATTCGGTAGATGTGTAAGTCCGATTGCTCCAGCTATTATTGCAGTATCAACGATGACTAATGTAAATCCTTTACAAGTAGTTAAGAGAACAGCAATCCCTATGCTTGTAGCTGGTATCGTTAATATTATTTGTACATATATTTACCTTTAGGAGAGTACATATGAAAACAGATACTACATTAATTCACTTTGGTCGAGGTGATCAATCTTTAGAAGTTAGATCAGTAAATCCTACCGTAATGAGAGCATCTACTATTTTATTTAAAGATCACGCGACGTGGCAAAAATATAGAGAATTAAGAAAAACTGAAAGAGTTTTAAGCTATGGAGCGAGAGGAACAACGACTAATTTTGAACTTGAAAAATTAGTATGTAAGCTGGAGAAAGGATATAGAGCTCAGCTTTTTCCAACAGGACTTGCGGCATTAGCAATGGTGTTATTAAATTATGCTGAAAGTAATGCTCATTTTCTTATTACAGATGGAATTTATGGACCAGTAAGAAGTATTTGCAATAATTTTCTAAAAAGAATCAATGTTGAAATTGATTTTTTAAAAGCAGATGCAAGTGATGTCGAACAAAAAATTAAGCCTAATACAAAATTGATTTTATGTGAAAGCTCAGGCTCAATTTTATATGAAGTAATTGATTTACCTAAACTCTGCGAAATTGCTCATAAACATAGTATTCCAGTGGCAATTGATAACACGTATTCAAGTGGATATTTATTAAACCCTCTTGAATTAGGTGCAGATATTTCTGTAATTGCAGCAACAAAATACCTCTCTGGTCACTCCGACGTGACAATGGGCATTGCTGTTGTGAACCAAAAAGAATGGAAAAATTTTGATAAGTTACCTGAAATGTTTGGATTTACGACTAGCCCAGATGATGCATATCTTGTTCTTAGAGGAATAAGAACTTTATCAGTTAGAATGCATAAACATGAACAAAGTGCGGATCAAATTGTTTCTTTTTTAAAAACGAGATCTGAAATAAAAAATATTTTTTACCCTAAGTTAGCATCCCATCTTAATCATGAAATTTTTATGCGTGATTATAAAGGCACTAATGGGATGATTACTATAGAGTTTGATAAGAATATTTCTAAAGATTCCGTCATTAAATTTATTGATAACTTAGAATTATTTTCTATTGGTGCAAGTTGGGGAGGATATGAAAGTTTAGCGACCCAAACTATTCCGCCGAGAACAGAAGAAGATCTATCTAAAAGTGGTGTTTTCGTTCGGTTTCATATTGGATTGGGAGATCCCGAAGACTTGATTGAGGACATTAAAAATTCACTTGATGTTTTAAAATAGGGAGTATTTATGGTTAGTGTATTTGATATGCAATTATTAGCCGATTCTTGGAGTACCGCAGAAATGCGAGCTGTGTTTAATGAAGAAAACAGAATTCAAAAATGGCTTGATGTTGAAGCTGCTCTTGCTAAGGCTCAAGCTAGTTTAGGTATTATTCCTGAAGAAGCCGCAAAAGAGATTGTAAATAAAGCATTTTTTAAAAATTTAGATATGGATTTTATTTTTAAAGAATATAAAAAAACTAAACATCCTCTCGTTCCTACTATAAGAGGATTAGAAAAAGCGTGTAATTCTGGATTTGGTGAATTTGTGCATTTTGGTGTAACAACTCAAGATATTATTGACACTGCACTTATTTTACAGCTGAGAGAAGGTGTTAATATTATAAAAAGAGAACTTAAAGAAATAGCTCAACATTTATTGAAATTAATAAAATCTCATAAAAATACAGCGATGATGGGGAGAACTCTAGCATTACAAGCATTGCCTATCACATTTGGTCATAAGGCAGCTATTTGGTTGGATGAGCTGATCCGCCATTTTGATCGGCTTCTAGAATGTGAAAACAGGTTGTACGTTGGATCTATTGTCGGAGCAGTTGGTACAAAAGCAAGCTTAACAGATAATGCTAATCAAGTTGAGCAACTAACTCTTAAAAATTTAGAGTTAAATACACCCGATATTTCTTGGCAACCAGCTAGAGATAGATTGATTGAGTTAGGATATGTACTTTCTAATATCAACGCAACATTTAATAAGATTGCTCACCAAATATTGCTTTTATCTCATAATGAACTTAACGAGGTTACAGAACCCCTTGTGAAGGGGCAAGTAGGGAGTTCAACAATGCCTCATAAGCGAAATCCAGCAGTAAGTGAAAATGCAGTTACTGTAAGTAATACGCTAAAAGCTAATTTTGCGATCTTAAGTGATATTGAACGCCACGAGCATGAGCGTGATGGACAAGTATGGAAAATGGAATGGAAATTATTTCCAGAAATATTCTTAATGTTATCTGTTGTACTTGACAATATGAAATTTGTCTTATCTGATTTAAACGTAAATAAAGAGGATATGTTACATAATTTAAATAAACTAAAAGGATTCGTGTTGGCTGAAAGAGTGATGTTTGCACTATCAAGATTTTATGGTAAACAGCGTGCTCATGAAATAGTGTACGAAATTTCGAAGCAAGGTATAGAAACTAATAAATCATTTAAAGAGGTGCTAACAGAGAGTAAGTTAGTGACTGAATTTCTTTCTGAAACAGAAATTGAAGCATTATTAGATCCAACAACTTACAACGAAAGGAATATATTCTGTTTGGGGCAAAACTATTTCGTTATCTGCTGATTATGCTGCGATGGTGAACGGTGTATCTTCTCACATTCTTGATTTTGATGATACTCATACATCTGCTATTTTACATGGAAGTGCTATTTTAACGCCTTTGTGTTTAACATATGGATTTAGTCAATGCTCTGATGGAAAGAAAATACTGAAAGCATTTATTGTGGGATGGGAAATTGCTGCTAGAGTTGGAAGTGCAAGTAAAGGAACTTTTCATAAAAGAGGCTTTCATTCTACTGCAATAGCGGGTATTTTCGGAGCAATTGCTTCAATGTCAGTTATCCTTAATCTGAATAAGGAACAAATCATAAATGCTTTTGGTTTAGCTGGTAGTTTTGCAAGTGGTGTAAACGAGTTTTTAGCGAATGGATCTAATTCAAAGGTAATGCATATTGCAAATGTAATCAAAAATAGTATTCTTATAGCCCATATTACTAAAGTAGGTGTTACAGGTCCTAGTACTATATTTGAAGGCAGAGATAATATATTTAAATGCTTTGGATTACTAAATGAAATTGATATAACTTGTTTAGATAAAAATTTAGGTAGCTGTTGGGAAATTCTAACTATTTCAATTAAACCTTATCCATGCTGTCACTTTGCTCACGGGTTGATTGATTGTATAAAATCTCTTCGTATAGATGGTATTCGTGATCAAGATATTATTCATATTACATGCTTTGTTGATACAGTTCCAATTAACTTTATTTGTTCCCCAATAGAAAGAAAACGTAATCCAAAAACAGAATATGAAGCAAAGTTTGCAATGCCATTTCTGCTTGCATTAATGTTCTTTGATGGAGACATTACTTTAGCATCATATAAAAATTTACACCGCCCAGAAATATTAAATTTTGCCAATAAAATATCTTATCAAGAAAGATCTTCATTGGGTTTTCCTAAATATTTTCCTGGTCATATGGAAGTGAAACTTAAAACAGGAAAAATCCTTAAGAAAGATATTCTTATAAATAAAGGAAATGGAGATAATCCTCTTTCTAAAGAAGAATTAGAAAGAAAATTCTTTAGTAATGTAAATGGGATAATTACAAAGCCAAACATTATTTTAGACTATATTTATAATTTAGAACAACAAACAGCAACGCTAGATATAAAGTAGGAACGTTAATATTTTTAATAATGAACTGTAACTAGCTGCAAAATTTGAGAAACACAACTCCTTAAACTGAGAAATTATTGCTGATTGATTTTCCCCATTTTAAGTAGTTCTTTCTTGCCTTCCAATTATATTTAAAGCATGTTACAAAATTTGTAAATCAAATTATCTTCATGCTTACTGCTGTAACTTGATCAACTAAAAATGAATATATGAAAAAAATTCCTAGTAGAACGGTTAAATCACAATCAATGAAAGATTTAAAACAAGTTAAAATCTCAGCCTCTCGTAGAAACAATATAAACGAAGTGAAGCGGAATTGAGGGGATATTGTCAATATTTAATTTAGACTTTAATATGGTGCCTGAGGTCGGACTCGAACCGACACGCTTTTAAGGGCGGCGGATTTTGAATCCGCTACGTCTACCAATTTCGTCACTCAGGCGATTAGAACATTGAGCTTTTATTTTAATATCAAAGCTCAATTAGCTTGATTTATATGTGTCGCTTAACTTTCATTAGTTCTTAACGACAGGGCTTTATTATACGAGTATATTATCTTCGTGCAAGTAGAAATTTAGCTATTTATGTTGTTTGTCTTAATTTTCAACAGTTTGAACGAAACAACGCCAGTTTCATCGATTTTACCACACTTAAGTGCGGTTGGATTTAATTGCGTTTTCTACTTAATAACCACCAAATAATAATGATAAACACTAAACTTGGCATTAATGCCCCTGCAATTGGTGTGATGTTATATACTAGGCTTAAAGGCCCAAAAATTTCATTGATAATGTAGAATAAAAATCCAAAACAAACACCCGTTAAAATTCTTGCTCCAGCAGTAACGCTGCGTAGTGGTCCAAAAATAAAAGAAAGTGCTAGTAACATCATGACACTGACAGAAATGGGCTGAAATATTTTTCTCCAGTAAGTTAGTTCAAAACGTTTTGAATCCTGCCCAGTTTCTTTCATAAAATCAATATAATTAGCTAATCCTGAGATTGAAAGTGATGTAGGACGCAAAGAAACAATGCCGAGTTTATCTGGTGTCAAGTTAGTTTGCCATACTTCTCTAATTTGATGAGTGGTATCTATTTTTTCTTCTGATAATTGAGAATGGCTAACTTGTTGTAATGTCCATTTTCCATTTTCAAATGAAGCTACATTAGCATGAGTGAGTTGCTTTAATTGACGTTGATCATCAAATTGATAGATATAAATATCATTTAATTTAACATCATCAGTAATTCGTCCTACATAGATAAAGCTATTACCATCTTTCGCCCACACGCCATTTTTAACTGATAGCATTGAGCCTCCAGAAATAGCTTTTGAACGCATATCACGGGCAAATTGTTCAGTTTGTGGAATTCCCCATTCTCCAATAAACATCGTGAAAAAAACTAATGGAAGTGCTGTCTTCATGACAGATAACCCAATTTTAAATCGAGAAAATCCAGCACTTTGCATGACAATTAATTCGCTTCGACTAGCAAGGTTACCTAAAGCAATTAGCACGCCAAGTAATGCCGCCATAGGAAAAACGGTTTCAATATCTTTTGGGATAGTTAAAACAGTGAAAAGTATTGCTTGTAATACATCATAAGAGCCTTTGCCTACGTGTCGGAATTGTTCGACAAATTTTACAATTGCAGATAAGCCAACTATCATTAGCAACGCTGCAAAGATTGTTGTTAAGATATTTTTTCCAATATAACGGTCTAGTGTATTTAGCATCTCAATTATCCTTTATTTTTAAATCCGTTTTTTTGATTGAAAAAATAGCGAATTTTATACATAGCACTACTATGCCAACTGTTTAATATTATGCCGAGCAGTAAAAAGACGATATTTACTATGGGCATTAATACAGTAGCGTTTAATTTGTCTGCTGTACCTGCAGACTTAAACGAACTTTGTAGTAGAAAATATATTAAATAGAGTAAAAGTGCGGGTAAAATTTTTGCAAATCGTCCTTGACGAGGGTTAACTCTACTTAAAGGTACAGCAATTAATGCCATAAGTGGTACAGCCAATACAATAGTTATACGCCAATGCAACTCTGCTAAAGCTGCTGGTGTGTCAGCTTTTAAAAGTTGACTAAAAGAAAAACTTTCTTCGTCATGTTCTTTGCTGTCAGCGGTTTGTTGTCCTAAGTAAATGTTGTATTGATCAAATTGAGCAATACGAAAATCGGGTAGTACGGCACTGCCTTCGATTCTACGACTATTTGTGAAATTGAGGATTTGATCACCATTGGGTAATGCAGTGATTTTACCTTGTTCAGCGAGAACAACAGAAGGCTTTTCATTTTTATTATTCTGCATTTGAAATAAATATACATCATGAATAGTGTTATCTTTTATTTCGTTGATAAATAATACATAGTTGCTATTGTTCGTAGAAATGAATTGTCCTGCTGCTAAGGCACTCATGCTTGGGTTGGCTTTAGCATCTTCTACAATTTTTTTCTGTTGTTGAATTGCCCAAGGTGAAAGATAAAAAGCATTGTATGCAGCTAGTATTGCTGTCAGTAAAGATAACAGTAGGGCTGAACGCACTAAAATATTTTGCCCGATTCCGCAAGCTCGCATTACGGTCATTTCACTTTCGGCGTAAAGTCTCCCAAATGTGAGTAATAATGCGATAAATAAACATAGAGGCAACATTAGTTGTGCCATTGTTGGCATGCCAAGGCCGAGTAGAAAAATAACTAAATCGGCTGGTACTTTGCCATTTGCGGCTGAACCTAGTACGCGAACTAATTGCTGACAAAAGAAAATAAGAAGCAGAATAAATAAAATTGCTGTTTGACTTTTGAAAACCTCTTTAACGAGATATTTACTTAAGATCACTGTATTGCCACCTAACTCTTTTTTGATTATTTTTGTGAAAATGGGTAGTCTAATTATCCCAAATGGAATAGCATATAATAACGTATTTTTAAAATTAACGCAGTAATTTAAATATAAGGATAAAAAATGAAATATTCTCTTAGTAACGTGGCTATTACTCAAGTACAACAAGATATTGTAATAACGGTTTTTGAAGATAGTGAATTTTCTGCTAATGCAAGAGCGTTGGATCAACTTTCACAAAACTATTTGACTCAATTAGTTAACGCTAAAGAAATTTCTGGTAAGCAAGGCGAAGTGGCTATTTTGCGTGATTTACCAAATATTCAAGCTAAACGAGTATTTTTAGTTGGATGTGGCAAAAAAAATGAACTAAATGAACGCCAATTTAAGCAGATTGTTAGCAAGTTGATCACTGTTGTCAATGAAACTCAAAGTGCTCACGTTGTAATAGATACGACTGAAATTGCGTTGAGAAACCGTGATTTCTATTGGCACTTACGCTTTGCAGTAGAAACTATTGAGGAATGTGGTTATCTTTTTGAACAATTTAAAAGCAAAAAAACTGAAAAAAACACCGCACTTAAAGAAGTGAGTTTTTACATCGGACAAGCTCAGCGTGATTTAGCTAATCAAGCGATTCAACAAGCTGTAGCTATTGCAAATGGAGTAAAAATAGCAAAAGATCTTAGTAATATGCCAGCCAACGTGTGCAATCCTAATTATTTAGCGGAACAAGCAAAAAAATTAGCAGAAACGTCTCCTTTGTTGCAATTTGCTTCAATTGATGAAGAGCAAATGGCAGAATTAGGTATGAATTCATATTTAGCGGTATCACAAGGTAGTCGTAATGAAGCAAAAATGTCAATATTGACTTATAAAAATCACCCTAATCCAAATGCTAAACCCATTGTTTTAGTAGGCAAAGGATTAACTTTTGATGCAGGTGGTATTTCATTAAAGCCAGCGGAAGGTATGGATGAAATGAAATATGATATGTGTGGAGCAGCTTCTGTTTTTGGTGTAATGAATGCGTTAACGCAGTTGGAATTACCGCTTAATGTAATTGGTGTATTAGCTGGTTGTGAAAATTTACCTGGAGGTAATGCTTATCGACCAGGTGATATTCTTACAACTATGGCTGGATTGACCGTTGAGGTACTGAATACTGATGCGGAAGGACGTTTAGTATTATGTGATGCGTTAACTTACGTTGAACGTTTCAAGCCTGAATTAGTAATTGATATTGCAACATTAACAGGAGCTTGTGTAGTTGCTTTAGGGGCCCACCACTCAGGGTTAATGTCAACGGATGATGATTTAGCAAAAGATTTGCTTGAGGCAGCTGAACAAGCTCACGACAAAGCGTGGCATTTACCGCTAGGAGAGGAATACCAAGAACAATTAAAATCAAATTTTGCCGATCTCGCTAATATCGGTGGGCGTTGGGGGGGTGCAATTACTGCTGGAGCATTTTTATCTAACTTCACTAAGAAATATCGCTGGGCTCATTTAGATATTGCAGGAACAGCATGGTTGCAAGGTGAAAATAAAGGTGCGACAGGTCGTCCTGTGCGGTTATTAATGCAATTTTTGCTTAATCAAATAAAATAATTTCTCATGAAAGAGCGGTCGAAACTTTCAAAATTTCCACCGCTCTTTTAATTAAATAGAAAAAAGTAACATTTTTACTATGCTTAATGAGCTTTTTTTGCTCCAATAATTACTGATGATGCCTTAATCATCGCAGTTACTTTCGTCCCTACCTGCAATGCTAAGCTTTTTAAACTTGCCTCAGTAATAATGGCTGCAATTTCTACATTTCCTTGTGTTTTAACAATAACTTCAGCATTTACTGCACCTTCTATAATTTGTACTACTTCACCTTGTAATTGGTTTCGAGAAGATAAAATCAGATCGGTATCTGTAGTCAAAATCACTGATGGAGCTTTAAAAATTGCGAATACGGATTTACCAATAGCTAATTCTAGGTTTTGAGTGCTTTCTGATGTAATTACGGAATATAAAGTTTGACTATCTCCTAAAAGTAGTTCGATTACATCGTTAGACACGCCTTTTTTAATGGATTTTACCGTTGCAGAAAGTTGGTTTCTTGCACTAATTGTCATAATATCTTCCTCATTTAGTTGGACGTTGAAACAAAATCTTATGGAGATAACGAAAAATGTATAAAATTATCATGAAAATAAGATTATTCTCTTGATCGTTATATTAAAAATAATATAATGGTATCACGTATTTAATAAAATACCTAATTTTGAAGACCAGTACATCTTATAATCTTACCCCCAAGATTTTTAGTACTGGTCGTTTTTTATGATCATTAGCTGTGAAGATTTAGTAATGAATTTCTCTACGACCTAGAAAAGAATGGGTCAGTGTTGTACCGTCGACCATTTCTAGTTCGCCACCAACAGGAATTCCATGTGCGATACGGCTGACTTTGATGCCTTGTTCGACACAAAGTTCAGCGATGTAATTGGCAGTAGCATCGCCCTCAACAGTAGGATTCGTAGCTAGAATTACTTCTGTAAATTTTTCGTTTTGCAATCTTTTATGTAACAAGTCTAAGCCAATTTCTTTTGGACCTATACCATCTAAAGGGGATAAATGCCCCATTAGTACAAAATAACGTCCTGAAAATTGTCCTGTTTGTTCGATTGCTTGAATATCAGAAGGTTGTTCGACAACACATAATAGTCCAGAGGATTGACGTCTTGGATTATTACAAATATTACATGAATCTTCTTCAGTGAAGGTGCGACAATGTTGACAATGACCTATTTGTGACATTGCGGCTGTTAGCGAGCGAGCAAGTTCCATTCCGCCACTGCGATTTCGTTGCAAAAGATGATATGCCATACGTTGTGCTGATTTAGGACCAACACCAGGCAAACAACGAAGTGATTCAATTAAATTTTCTAAAAGGGGGCTACTTTGCATAATTTTTTAAGTAAAAATCAACCGCACTTTCAAATTAGTATGGCTTCAATTTAAGTGCGGTACGAAATTTGCAATATCAGTGATTAAAAAGGCATTTTAAAGCCTGGTGGTAAAGACATGCCTGCAGTGACAGAAGCCATTTTTTCTTTCTGCAATTCTTCTGCACGGCGTATTGCATCATTAAATGCCGCAGCAATTAAGTCTTCTAGCATTTCTTTATCGTCTTCCATTAAAGTAGGATCAATTTCAACACGGCGACAATTATGCCCCCCATTAATAGTGACTTTAACTAGACCTGCACCCGCTTCTCCACAAACTTCTAACTGTGCGATTTCTTCTTGCATTTTTTGCATCCGATCTTGCATTTGTTGAGCTTGTTTCATTAAATTACCTAATCCGCCTTTTCCAAACATAATTTTTTCCATTGTTGACTAATCAAAAAACTTCCGCATTTTAGCGAAAAATTAATAAATTTGGAATACATAAATTTGTGATAAAATTAGCGATTTTAAGATGAGATGAAATAATACGATTAGAGTTATGCGATTATTTGTAGCGGAAAAACCTAGCCTTGCTAGAGCAATTGCAGAAGTATTACCTAAGCCCCACAAACGAGAAGATGGTTTTATCAAATGTGGTGCGAATGATTATGTTACTTGGTGCGTTGGTCATTTATTAGAACAAGCTACACCAGAGGTTTATGACCCTAAATTTAAAAATTGGCGACTAGAACATTTACCAATTATTCCTCAAAAATGGCAATTAATTCCACGAAAAGAGGTAAAAAAGCAGTTAGATATTGTTGAGCGGTTAATTCATCAAGCAGATGAGTTAATTAATGCGGGTGACCCAGATCGAGAAGGACAGCTTTTAGTTGATGAAGTATTTAATTACGTGGGATTGAATACAGAGCAGAAAGCTCGAATTTTACGTTGCTTGATTAGTGATTTGAATCCAACTGCGGTAGAAAAAGCGATAAATAAATTACAACTTAATAATAATTTTATTCCTCTAGCGACATCAGCTTTAGCTCGAGCTAGAGCTGATTGGCTTTACGGCATAAACATGACAAGAGCTTACACTATTCGAGGGAAGCAAGCAGGCTATCAAGGCGTACTTTCTGTAGGGCGTGTGCAAACACCTGTTTTAGGGCTGGTTGTTCGGCGAGATTTAGAAATCGAAAATTTTCAATCAAAAGATTTTTTTGAAGTGTTAGCGTTTGTTCGAACAGAAGACAATCCACCACAAAAATTCACCGCACTTTGGAAACCAAGTAAAGCTTGTGAAGACTATCAAGATGAGGATGGGCGAGTGCTATCGAAGGCACTTGCTGAAAGCGTAGTAAAACGCATTACCCAAAAACATGCAAAAGTGACAGAATATAGCGATAAGAGAGAAAAAGAAACCGCACCATTACCTTATTCTTTGTCAGCATTGCAAATTGATGCGGCAAAGCGTTATGGCTTGTCGGCTAAAGAGGTGCTAGATTGTTGCCAAAGACTCTATGAAACACATAGATTAATTACTTATCCCCGTTCTGATTGTCGATATTTGCCTCAAGACCATTTTGCCGATCGTCATAATGTGTTAAAAGCAATTACAATACAGCTTGAAGAGTATGCTAATCTTCCTCAAATTGTTAATTCTGAACAAATGAATAGGGCATGGAATGATAAGAAAGTAGAAGCTCATCATGGGATTATTCCAACAGCAAAAACAACACGTACTGAGTTAACAGTAAGAGAACAACATATTTATGCGTTAATTGCTCGACAATATTTGATGCAATTTTGTCCTGATGCAGAATATCGTAAAAGTAAAATTACTTTAGATATTGCGAGAGGTACTTTTATCGCTCAAGCTCGAAATTTACAGATTGCAGGCTGGAAGCAATTACTAGGTAAAGAGGATGAGCACGAACAGTTAGAATCACCCTTACCTGTTGTGGAAAAAGGGCAGATTTTGTATTGTGAAAAAGGCGAAATAATGACTAAAAAAACACAACCACCCAAGCACTTTACTGATGCAACATTATTATCTGCAATGACAGGTATTGCTCGTTTTGTGAAGGATAAAAAATTAAAAGAGATTTTACGAGACACAGATGGGATAGGCACAGAAGCGACTAGAGCGGGAATCATTGAGTTATTATTTAAGCGTGGTTTTTTGTCCAAAAAAGGAAAAAATATTCATAGTACAGAAGCTGGACGGATTCTTATTCAGGCATTGCCTAAAATTGCTACTTTACCTGATATGACAGCTCACTGGGAAGCTCAATTAGATCGCATCAGCCGAAAACAGGCTAATTATCAATCTTTTATGGCGATGTTAACTGCGATGTTGCCTGATTTGATCGAGCATGTTGATTTTGCTACATTGCGTAAATTAACTTCAATTACAACATCGGTAAAATAAAAGGATAATTAAAGTGCGGTAGTAAAAATACAAGTTTGGTTGTTTAAAATTAAAACAACTAGAGTTGAGCTATCAAAAATTACTTGCTTATATAACAGAGTTTCGATAATATCCGCAATCTAGTTTGAAGTTGTTTGTATAAAAAGAAGAGAACAGAAAATAATGTATCAAGCACTATTAATTATTTATTTATTAGTATCTATTGCACTTATTATATTTATTTTACTTCAACAAGGAAAAGGTGCAAATGCTGGAGCTTCATTTGGCGGTGGTGCGTCTGGTACAATATTTGGTTCAGCTGGTGCCAGTAACTTCTTATCTAAAATGACAGCTATCTTAGCTACGATATTTTTTCTAATCAGTTTAACGATTGGTAACATTAATTCGCATAGTAATAATACTCAAAAAAGTGCATTTGATGATTTATCTCATGTAGCTGAAAAAATTGAACAGCAAAAAGAGTCTAAAGTTGCTCCAGCGGTTGAACAAAAAAATACAGATATTCCGCAATAAAATTTATTTCTTGCTCTGATGGTGGAATTGGTAGACACGCTATCTTGAGGGGGTAGTGTCCGTAGGACGTGCGAGTTCAAGTCTCGCTCAGAGCACCAAATTAAAAGGTTATGAAAAAAGTTCTTGATAATAGTATATTCAAGAACTTTTTTTTATATTTTTTCTCCGCAAGTTAAATTTAGTCTAATAATGATGTCTTCGATATTTTCAAAATGAGAATTTGATACCAAAAAAGAAGAGTAGTTAGCAACTACTCCTCTTGAGGTATTTTTACTTTAAGATTTTTGACTTGGCTTAATTGCAAGTAGGTTACAATTTAATTTACTGATAACGTGTTCTGCAGTGTTTCCTAAAAAAGCAGCTGATAAACCTGTGCGACCAATAGTACCTAAAACTACCATTTCAGCACCAATTTCTTCAGCGACTTTTGGAATAACTTCTTCTGGGAACCCTTCAAGAACATGAGTATGATCTTCATCAATACCGAATTTTTGACGCAAAGCTTTCATGTTAATCAGATATTGACTACGAATACTATCATCGTATTCTGTTGTATTAAATTCTGGCAAATCAATCGCCATATTAATTGGCGTTGGCGGATAAGCAGTAACAAGATGAACATTGCCTCGTTCTAAAATATCAGCTAAATCAATACCCAAGGTGACAAGTTCATCATTAAATATACAATGATTATCTTCTTCATCTGCTACATTAACAGCAATGAGAATTCGTCGTTGGTGTTTCCAATCGCCGTCTTTTACGATCATAATTGGTGCAGTACATTTACGCAGTAATTGCCAATCCATTGGAGTAAAAATAAGAGATGTTAAGCTCTCTTGCTCTTGAGTATATTTCACAACCAAATTATAGTGATTTTGCTCAACTTCTTTACTGATGGCTTCAGCTTCATTACTATTCCAAACTACAATAGAATCAAAATCAATATTAGGATCAGCGTACTTTTCAAGGTAAGGAACAATGGCTTTTTGGCGTTGCTCAATAACGCCTTTGTGCATATTTTCTCGTTCTTCAGAAGAAAGCAAAGCAGACATTTCATAAGAAAGGTCATAAACCGCCATAAAGGTAGTAATTTTTACTTTAGTTTCGCTTTTCTGTTCTTTTACTAAACGGACAGCTCTAGCGAGAGCGTATTGTTTTTCATTCTCTGGATTGAGAACAACAAGAATATTATTAAACTTCATAAAAGCTCCGTAGTCTTATGTCAGCAGTTAATAGCATAGAAAAGATTTGTTGAAATGACAAGTATGAGTTAATAAAAACGTGAACTTAGTAGAATTTTTAGTAATACAAAAGTAATTTTCCGCACTTTCACTAAGTGCGGAAGAGAATATGATGCATTTATTTAGTCTTGTTTTGATTTTGTGCTACCAGCGAGTTCAGCTAGTTCAGGAATATTGTTGATAGTAATATATTTTCCTTGCACAGTAAGCAGTCCAATTTTTTGAAAACGCCCCAGTAGACGGCTGATAGTTTCAACAGTTAAGCCTAAATAGTTACCTATATCACCTCTCGTCATGGTTAAACGAAATTCACGAGCTGAAAATCCTCGAGCAGAATAACGACATGATAAATTATGGATAAAAGCAGCAAGACGTTCTTCTGCATTCATTTTTGACAGCAATAGAATCATTTCTTGATCGCTTTTAATTTCACTACTCATTAGACGCATTATTTGTAGACGTAGTTTTGGCATTTTCCCAGACAAATCATCTAAGACATCAAAAGGTATTTCACACACCATTGACGTTTCTAGTGCTTGTGCAAAACTAGGATGACACATATTATTAATAGCATCGAAACCTACTAAATCACCAGGTAGATGAAAAGAAGTAATTTGCTCTTCCCCTGTTTCACTAATAGTATAAGATTTAATTGTTCCTGATCTAATAGCATAAAGAGAAGTTAATTCGTCACCAGCTTTAAATAGAACTTGAGATTTTTGTATTGGTTTTTTGCGTTCAATGATATTATCAAGCTGATCTAACTCATGTTCGTTTAATGTAAAAGGAATGCAAAGCTGGCTAATACTACAATCTTGACAATGGATAGCACAGCCACCAGATTGAATACGTCGCCCGATTTTGGTATCGCCTCTTGATAAAATTTCCATTTAATCCTCAAAATTCAAATAGAGAAAATAGCATGTAAAATTGATCTAACTCAATAAATGATAACATTAAATAGTAAACTTAAGAAGTTTTTAATCATTAAAAAAGACAAAAGAGTAACATAATATGGCGACAGAAAAGCTGACTAAAAAGCGTTTAATTCAAATTATTATTACACTTTGTATATTGGTAGCCGCTTTTATTAGTCGTAGCTGTCATGATGAACCTGATCGCCACCAACATACTGTTTTTACTGAAATTGATAAAAAACAAACAGTAAAAATTTAGACTAAAGCTGGCATGTGTGACTCATACCTGCTTTATAGCTATTTAGTATTAGTAGTTGCTAATGTAGCTAACTCTTTGTCTACCAAGAATAAACCTTTACCATCATCACCAAGAAGATTTAATTTGTCTAAAATACTGCTAAATAATTTTTCTTCTTCATGCTGTTCAGCAACATACCATTGTAAGAAATTGAAAGCAGAATAATCTTTTTCTTCAAAAGTTTTACCAACTAATTCATTAATTTTTGCAGTAATTAATTTTTCGTGTTGGTAAGTTTGCTCCATAACGTCTTTTAAAGAATTAAATTCACAAGGCGGTTCATTAATAGCCTCAATTGTAGCCAATGCACCTGTTTCATTTAGATAAGTGAACAAGTTACGCATATGTTGCATTTCTTCGGCAGCATGAGCAGATAAAAATTGAGCAGCTCCATTAAAGCCTTTTTGTTCACACCATGCACTCATTTGTAAATACAAGTTTGATGAATAAAACTCTAAATTCATTTGATCATTTAGAAGTTTGATCACATTTGATGATAACATATTGATTCCCCTCTTATAATGTTGCTAAATCACGGTCAACGTAATAAAGTGCAGCTCCGCTTTCACCTACCACAGCAAATTTATCAATAATACTGTTAAATAGGGTTTCCTCTTCATGTTGCTCAGCAACATACCATTGTAAAAAATTGAACGTAGAATAGTCTTTATGAGCAAAAGTTACTTCTACTAGTTCATTGATTTTTGAAGTGACAAATTTTTCATGTTCCAGCGTAATTTCAAATACTTCTTTGAGCGATTTAAATTGTTGTTTTGGTGCCTCAATTCTGCCTAATTTAGGCATGCTACCTGTTTCATTTACGTAATCAAATAACTTTTGCATGTGTTGCATTTCTTCATCAGCATGACGTAATAAAAATGCAGCAGCACCAGCAAAACCTTTTTGTTCACACCAAGAACTCATTTGTAAATAAACATTGGAAGAATAAAATTCCAAATTAATTTGTTCATTTAATTTGTCGATAATTGCTTTGTTCAACATGGCGTAATCCTCTCTATAAGTGGACGAATAAAATTGAATACAGTTTAACCGCACTTTGAACTTTATGCAAGTATAAATGTTTATAACTTATTAATTTTAAAGGTTATTTTAAATAATAATTGTTATTGTTAAAGAATTATAGATAATAATAATTCGTAATAAAATTTGCTCTAAAACTATCTATAGTGATATGAATGATACACGTTGTAAACGATAGCGGTATGAGTTAATGCTGTTTTTTTACTAAATTTTGAATGATTGTTTCAATTTGTTTTAAACCATTTAAGCGAGTTGTACTTAGCCGTTGAGTAATACCTAAATCAGAAAAATAATGAATTAAGTTAAAATTTGCCAGTTGTTGAGCAGTTTTTCCATTGATTTCTTGTAATAAGATCCAAAGCAAGCCGTTAATGATACGTGCTTCGCTGTACGCTTGAAAGAGAAAAACACCGCTATCTTGTTGATTAAAACCAAACCAAAGTTTTGCCTCACAGCCTGAAATAGAGTGCATTTGATTTAAATCTTGTTCTGTTGGTCGTGGTAATTGTTTACTAAATTGAATAATTAAGCGATAACGCTCCTCCCAATGAGAAGCCGATGCTAGTTTTTTTATCATTCTATCTCCAATAAGCTAAGAGCTTTATCAAGTGCAGTAAAAAAATTGTCAATATCTTGTTGGTTATTGTAAGGTGCGAGAGAAATGCGTAGTGTTCCTTGTAAATTTAGGTGATTGATGTAAGGTTCAGCACAGTGTTTACCGACTCGTATTGCGATATTTTGTTCAGCCAATAATGTAGCTAAATCGCTGTTTTCGATATGTTCAAAAACAAAACTTAATATTGAGCTTTGAGGCGAGCTAAAAATGCGACAAAGAGCGTAATTTTGTAATCGAGTGACAATTTGTTTTGCCAATGATTGCGTATATTTCTCCATTGCAATTTGATCCCATTGACGAAACCATGTTAGCACAGCACAAAAAACAATCACAGCAGCTGTATTCGGCGTACCAGCTTCGAGACGGTAAGGTAACTTACTGAAGCGGCTAGTTGAATTTGATACTTGTTCAACCATTTTCCCACCAAACATTAATGGTTGAAGCTGTTCAAGTGCAGTGAGTTTTCCACTTAGTACTCCTAATCCAGTAGGACCATAGAACTTATGTGCGGAAAAACTGATGAAATCAATGTCTGCTGTTTGCAGATCAATAGGAAAATGACAAATTGCTTGAGCTGCATCAACTAGCACAAGTGCGGTGCTTTTTTGACGAATTAACGGAATCAGTGAAGCGATAGATTGCTTTGTCCCTGTTATATTAGAAACCCAATTCAAAGCAACGAGTTTAGTCCGAGAGTTTAGCACTTGAGCTAATGCTTGCTCATCAATCATTCCATCTTTTTCGACTGGTAGAATTACTAATTTTGCACCGCTCTTTTTAGCTAGTTGCTGCCAAGGTACAAAGTTTGCATGGTGTTCTGCTGTAGTGATAATAATCTCATCTTGTGGACAAAATTGATGCAGTAAACCGTTAGCAACTAAATTGATCCCATGAGTACAGCCTGAAGTCCAAATGACAGCATTTTCACTTTCAGCATGAATTAATTCTTTCACTTGAGTTCGAGCCTGCTCGTAAAGTGCGGTCTGTTTTTCTTCATATTGACTGCGATGTACTGATCCACCAAGCAGATAAAAATCTGTGGTAGCATCAATTAACACTTGTGGTTTTAGCGTCGTCGCTGCACTATCTAAATAAACAGCCGTATTTTCTTGCTGAAAATACGGGAATTGTTGTCGGAATTTGACGTTATCAAAGGGCATAGTATTGATTTTCATGTAGTAACCTTTGCTGCTTACGCCACTGTTCTGGTGGAATAGGATTTTTATCTTGCCAAAGTCCAACTTCTTTTCGTTTAGCGTTTTGTTGAGCTTGAATATAAACAGGATTTCTAACGTATTTTTTGTAAGCCCATGCCATACCAGATTGTACCATTTTTAAGTTTATATTCTCATCATTTTGATCATAAACAGTGGCTAACGTACGCTGATAGCGATCATAGCCAAAAATGACAAGCTTCACTTTCTTTTTATGAATATATCGTGCTAATGCTTGCTTTGATTTTTTACCGAAAGGTTGTTTTTTTTCAGGTGCATCAATTTCTGCTAATCGAATTTTAATTTGTTTATTATTTTCTAATAAACAAGTAAATGTATCGCCATCAGTAATGCTAACTGCTAGACAAGTTATACTGCGACTTGTAGCTTGAGCAGGAAGCGTAACAAGTAATAACAGTAAAATAAAAGAGATATATTTTTTCAACATTTTTATAAAGAATTATTACCAAAACACGATTATTTTAGCAAAAATTAGCTCATAAATAAAAAAATGAGAGTAAAATTATTTTGTATTTTTTATCATAAAAATTGAATTCATCATGAAACAACGGATTTTTCAGTTATTACACTCTTTTATTATACTTTACGTGATGCTGTATTTAGGTAGTTGGATTGCACATTTCATTCCTTTGGGAATACCAGATAGTATTTGGGGGCTATTTCTATTATTTTTTGGATTAGTCACAAAAGTAATTAAGCCTCATTGGGTATTTTCTGGGGCAACTTTATTACTGAAATACATGGCGGTATTATTTGTCCCTGTCAGTGTAGGTATAATCAAATACCAAGACTTATTAATAGCTAAAGCAAATATTTTATTAATTCCGAACGTTATTAGTACCTGTATTACTCTAATTTTTATTGGTTTAATGGCAGATAGGTTGTTTTTTCGATCCTCTTTTAGTGGACTACGTAAAAAAATATTAAAAAAACGAGCAAAAATTGAGAGAGTACTATGATTTATTGTTATTCTTTGCTTACACTTGTTGCATTTTGGGTCGCATTGCAAATTAGTAAACGATGGAAATCTATTGTTTTTAACACTTTTATTTTGACCGTATTGATATTAGTTGTATTTTTATCTATCAGTGGAATTCCTTATGATGATTATATGAAAGGTAATTCGTTACTGAATAATTTGCTTGGTGTGAGTGTGGTAGCATTGGCTCTGCCTTTATATGAGCAATTACGTCAAATTATCCCACAATGGAAAATTATTTTATCGGTGACATTAGTGGCATCGTTATTATCGATGACTACAGGAGCGATATTAGCTTGGTTATTAGGTGCAACACCTGAAATGCTTGTTACAGTTTTACCTAAATCAGTCACTACGCCGATCGCAATGTCTATAGCAGAAAATATGGGGGGAATACCCGCAATTACTGCGGTTAGTGTAGTTATTGCTGGATTACAGGGTTCTATATTTGGCTACTTAATCTTAAAAAAAATAAAATTAAAACACTCTCAAGCAATTGGATTATCTATAGGGGCTGTCTCTCACGTGTTGGGTACAGTGTCATGCATGGAAGTAGATCAGAAAGCTGGCAGTTATAGTTCGATTTCTCTAGTATTATGCGGTATCATCAGTTCAGTTTTTGCACCTTTGGTATTTAAAATGATTTATCTTCTAGTGACGTGAGGACAATATGAAAAATCAGATCAATCCTGCTTGGTATATGCGTTTTATTGAAGATTCACCACGAGAAAAAGATCATAGACCTCCTTTTTGTCGAGATCGTGGACGAATCTTACATAGTGCAGCCTTTCGTTGTTTACAAGCAAAAACGCAAATTCATGCTGTAGGTGAAAATGATTTTTATCGTACTCGGTTAACCCATTCTTTGGAGACCGCTCAAATTGGTAGTAGTTTAGTTTCACAACTTAAATTTAGCGAGGCATTTGCTACGCTCTCTTATCAACTGGGAATGGATATTTTACCGTTACAAAAAAATTTAAAGCCGTTGTTGCCAACTAATGAACTTATCGAAAGCCTATGTTTTGCTCATGATATTGGGCACCCACCTTTTGGTCACGGGGGAGAAGTTGCATTAAACTATATGATGCATGCTCATGGCGGTTTTGAAGGCAATGCTCAAACTTTTCGATTACTGACAAAATTAGAGCCTTATACTGAAAAAGCGGGGATGAATTTAACTCGTCGTACTTTATTAGGCATTGTAAAATATCCAGCCATTTTAGATCTTTCCTCTCCACAATACCAATATATTGAATTAGAAAAGGATCAATCTCGTTATGTTAAAATTGCTGATTGGAAACCAGGTAAAGGCTTATTCCGCGATGATCAAGGCATGTTCAATTGGCTACTAGAACCGCTATCAGAAACAGACCGTTGTTTATTTACGCAATTTAAGCAACAAAGAGAGAGTTCAACAGACACATTAAAAACGCTTTATAAATCATTAGATTGTAGCATTATGGAATTAGCAGATGATATTGCTTATGGCGTGCATGATTTAGAAGATGCAGTAGTTGTTGGTGTTGTCAATCGACATCAATGGCAGGAAGCTGTTGAAAAATTAAAAAATTGTCAATCAGATTGGATTAGACGGAATGCAGAAGATCTCACCGATAAACTTTTTTCTGATAAACATTACAAACGTAAAAATGCAGTGGGAGCATTAGTCAACTTTTTCATCACTCATGTGCGGTGGAAAATACTAGAGAATTTCACCGATCCTTTATTGAGATATAACGCTGAACTACCAGAAGAAGTAATTGAGGTACTTGATATTTTCAAAAAATTCGTATGGAAATATGTGATTAAAAATGTACAAACACAGCGAATTGAATACAAAGGACAACGAATTTTAACTGAAATGTTTAGCATATTTGAAAGTGATCCAGAGCGTCTATTACCTAATAATACAGCATTACGTTGGAAAAATGCGACAGAAAGAGACAAAAAAAGAGTTATTTGTGATTATATCGCAGGTATGTCTGATGCACATGCAATAAAAGTTTATCATCAATTATAAATTTCAAGAAAGTGCGGTTAAATTTATTGAAAATAAAATACATTTTAAATAAACGTTAAATTTTTATTTATATTGACATGAAAGTAAATTTTGTGTAAAAAATTTTATATTTTAATTTTAAACAGGAAAGAAAATGATACAGCAAATACGTTATTTTATGAAGTTAGAGGCTACAGGCGGCATTGTTTTGTTATTCTTTGCCGCTTTTGCAGTTCTTTGGGCAAACACCCCTTTTAGTCAGCTTTATTTTGATTTTCTTGATGCTCCTGTGATTGTTAAACTAGGCTCATTAGTAGAAATAAATAAGCCATTGTTAATGTGGGTGAATGATGGTTTTATGGCGATTTTTTTTGTACTAGTGGGGCTTGAAGTAAAACGAGAATTATTGGTAGGGGCGATTTCTAGCTATCAACGAGCAATTTTTCCTGCAATTGGGGCATTAGGTGGAATGATTGTACCTGCATTGATCTATTGGTTTATCAATCAGTCCTCTCCCTATCAAGAAGGATGGGCAATCCCTATGGCAACTGATATAGCCTTTGCTTTAGGTGTATTAGGATTATTAGGTAGTCGGATACCTTTTGCATTAAAAATATTTTTATTAGCATTAGCCATTATTGATGACTTAGGGGCAATTATTGTTATTGCAGTCTTTTTCTCTAATGAATTAAGTCCAGAAGCACTAGTGCTGGCGGCAACCGCAATTATAGGATTAGTATTATTAAATCGATTTAATGTAAGTAGCTTAACCGCCTATAGCATATTGGGCTTAATTTTATGGGTTTCTGTCTTAAAATCGGGCGTTCATGCAACATTGGCAGGAGTAATTATTGGTTTTTGTGTGCCATTAAAAAGCAAAGATGGCAGAGAGCCATTACATGACATGGAACATGTTCTAGCACCTTGGTGTTCTTTTATGATACTACCGTTATTTGCTTTCTGTAATGCAGGAGTATCGCTGTCAAATATTGGTTGGAATGCTTTAACATCACCATTGACTTTAGGCGTGACCTTGGGGCTATTGATTGGCAAACCGCTTGGCGTTTTCCTATTCAGTTATATCGCAGTGAAATTAAAAATTGCAAAATTATCGGAAGGTATTAATTTCAAACAAATTTTTGCTATTGCAGTGTTATGTGGAATCGGCTTTACTATGTCAATGTTTTTAGCTGGATTAGCTTTTGCAGATCAAAGTAACAGTGAATTAACGGCTTTTGCTCGTCTTGGCATTTTAATTGGGTCAGGCTTATCTGCGATTGCTGGTTATATTTTATTGCGAATTTTCACTCCAGCAAAAGAAAAAAACAAACTACAAACATCAAATTAAAAAAGTGCGGTAACAAGATCGGATTTTTCTCCGATCTTGTTATTCAACCTCTTACTGTTTCCGTAAAGAAACTTCTCCAGCATTGAACGATAATAATCCATTTTTTGTAGAAACTAATAAAAATCCATTATTATCAACGCCTTGTGAAATTCCTTGAATTTCAGACTTTTCGCTGATCACTTTAATTGGCTGCTCTAAAAAGGCATCAAGTTCAATCCATTTTTGACGAAAAAAACTAAATCCATTTTGTTCAAAAAGAGGCAACGTTTGGTATAAATTATTCATAATTTCAATAATTAACTGATTACGATCAAGTTGAGGCAACACTTCAATCAATTCAGCCCAAGGTTGATCTATTTGTTGTTTTGAACCAATTGAAAGATTAATCCCAAAACCGATGATAACGTTAAGTAATCCATTATGTTGATGTGCAAGTTCAATTAGAATGCCTCCAAGTTTACGTCCATCGAGTAGCAAATCATTTGGCCATTTTAACCGCACTTTATTATTAGTCACATGATTCAACGCTTCAGCAATAGCAATACCAACAACAGAACTTAGACCGTTAATTAATATGTTTGGAGCAAAATTCCAATAAACACTAAGCATAATTTGCCCTGCAAAAGGTGAAAACCATTGTCGTCCACGTCGACCACGCCCAGCAGTTTGATACTCTGCGATGCAAAAATCACCTTTTTTTAGCTGATTTAGATTCCTAAATAAAAAGGCGTTAGTTGAATCAACCACTGACTTAATAAAGATATGTTTAGTTGAAAGTGCGGTAGAAATTCTTTGAAAATCAAGTAAATCCAATTGAGGTTGTAAGTGAACGCCAATAGTATCAACTTTAATATTTAGCCCTAATTTTTGCAGAGCAATAATTGATTGTTCAATTTGCTGCGGCGTTTTGGTTAAAAGTGCGGTTAAATTTGGCATAGAATGAGGCTTGCAATCAGCAAGTATATTTAATAAGTTTTCCATTTTATTTCTCGAATATGGATTTTAATTATCATTTTTATCATAAATTTGAATTCCTTAAAATAATTAAAAAAACTAATTTTCAAACGGAAGTAAAATCTGTATAATCCCACCGCAATATTTTTATCCTTATTTTATTTTGAAAAGAGAATATTGCACTATGTTACGAGTAATTAAAGAAGCTTTAACTTTTGATGATGTGCTCCTCGTCCCAGCACATTCCACCGTTTTACCTAATACAGCGGATTTATCCACCCAACTTACAAAAGATATTCGTCTGAATATTCCAATGCTATCTGCAGCGATGGACACGGTAACAGAAACTAAGTTAGCAATTTCTCTTGCTCAAGAGGGCGGTATTGGTTTTATTCATAAAAATATGAGTATCGAACGTCAAGCGGATCGTGTTCGCAAGGTGAAAAAATTTGAGAGCGGAATTGTTACTGATCCTATCACAGTTCGTCCAGAATTGACCTTAGGTGAGCTCTCTGAAATTGTAAAGAAAAATAGCTTTGCCAGTTTCCCCGTTGTAGATAATGAACATAATTTAGTAGGCATTATTACAGGACGAGATATTCGTTTTGTACGTGATATGAGCAAAACGGTCAGCCAGTTAATGACACCAAAAGAGCGGTTAGTTACGGTCAAAGAAAATGCACAGAGTGAAGAAATTTTTAGTTTGATGCACCAACATCGAGTAGAGAAAGTATTAGTTGTAGATAATCAATTTAAATTAAAAGGCATGATTACGCTAAAAGACTTCCAAAAAACAGAACAAAAACCGAATGCTTGTAAAGATGCTTTTGGGCGTTTACGTGTTGGTGCAGCAGTAGGAGCGGGAGCTGGTAATGAAGAACGAATTGAAGCACTTGTAAAAGCAGGTGTTGATGTATTGTTGATTGACTCTTCTCATGGTCATTCTGAGGGGGTATTGCAACGTGTGCGTGAAACTCGAGCAAAATACCCTGATTTGCCTATTATCGCAGGGAATGTAGCAACAGCTGAGGGAGCGATTGCACTAGCTGATGCGGGGGCAAGTGCGGTCAAAATTGGTATTGGACCAGGTTCAATTTGTACTACTCGAATTGTTACAGGTGTTGGCGTGCCACAGATTACAGCCATTGCTGATGCGGCAGAAGCATTAAAAGAACGTGGCATCCCTATCATTGCAGATGGTGGTATTCGCTACTCAGGCGATATTGCAAAAGCGATTGCTGCGGGAGCATCTTGTGTCATGGTAGGATCAATGTTTGCTGGCACAGAAGAAGCGCCTGGCGAAATTGAACTTTATCAAGGACGAGCCTTTAAATCTTATCGAGGCATGGGATCATTAGGAGCAATGGCGAAAGGATCATCAGACCGTTATTTTCAATCTGATAATGCGGCAGATAAACTAGTTCCTGAGGGAATTGAAGGACGCATTCCATACAAAGGATTTTTGAAAGAAATAATTCACCAACAAATGGGGGGATTGCGTTCTTGTATGGGGCTAACAGGTTGTGCAACTATCGAAGAATTACGTACAAAAGCTCAATTTGTCAAAATTAGTGGGGCAGGTATCAAAGAAAGTCATGTGCATGATGTGACTATCACCAAAGAAGCACCAAATTATCAAGTGCGTTAATAGAACAGGTAATCAAAGAGATAAACAATGAAAAATATTCATCACCATAAAATCCTGATTTTAGATTTTGGTTCACAATATACTCAGTTGATTGCACGTCGCATACGTGAAATTGGCGTATATTGCGAACTTTGGGCATGGGATGTTAGCGAACAGCAAATCCGAGAATTTAACCCAACGGGGATCATTCTTTCTGGAGGTCCTGAAAGCACCACAGAAGAAAATGGCCCTAAAGCACCGCAATATGTATTTAATGCAGGTGTACCTGTGTTAGGTATTTGTTATGGCATGCAAACGATGGCAATGCAATTAGGCGGTTTAACAGAACCTTCTGAACATCGAGAATTTGGCTATGCTTCTGTAGAATGCCAAACAACAGATCGTTTATTTGCACAACTGCAAGATGGCATTTCAGCTAATAATCACCCTCAACTAGACGTTTGGATGAGTCATGGTGATAAAGTCACTAAATTACCACCGCACTTTACAGTAACAGGCTCAACATCTACTTGCCCGATAGCTGCCATGTCGGATGAAAAACGTCATTTTTATGGCGTGCAATTTCACCCTGAAGTGACTCACACTAAAAGTGGCTTACAACTATTGAAAAATTTTGTCGTCAATATTTGTGGTTGTGAAACCAATTGGACAGCGGAAAACATTATTGAAGATGCGATAGCTCGAATTAAAGCACAAGTTGGTGATGATGAAGTAATTTTAGGACTGTCGGGCGGAGTAGATTCATCTGTTACCGCACTTTTATTACATCGTGCTATTGGTAATAACTTACACTGCGTTTTTGTTGATAACGGCTTGTTGCGTTTAAACGAAGGCGATCAAGTGATGGAAATGTTTGGCGACAAGTTTGGCTTGAATATTATTCGAGTCAATGCAGAAGATAGATTTTTAACCGCACTTTCAGGCATTCAAGATCCCGAGCTTAAACGTAAAACCATTGGCAAAGTATTTGTTGATGTATTCGACGATGAAAGCAAAAAATTGACTGATGTCAAATGGTTAGCACAAGGTACAATTTACCCTGATGTAATTGAATCAGCAGCAAGCAAAACAGGAAAAGCACATGTCATCAAATCTCACCACAACGTGGGCGGATTACCTGATTACATGAAATTAGGCTTAGTTGAACCACTACGTGAACTATTTAAAGATGAAGTCCGTAAAATAGGTTTAGCACTTGGTCTACCAGCAGAAATGCTTAATCGTCATCCATTTCCAGGACCAGGTTTAGGCGTGCGAGTATTAGGCGAAATCAAAAAAGAGTATTGCGAACTACTGCGTCAAGCCGATGCAATTTTTATCGAAGAACTTTATCAATCAGGCTGGTATTACAAAGTCAGTCAAGCTTTCACTGTATTCTTACCCATCAAATCAGTCGGTGTAATGGGTGATGGACGTAAATATGATTGGGTCGTTTCCCTAAGAGCGGTAGAAACAATTGATTTTATGACCGCACATTGGGCGAATTTACCTTACGATCTGCTAGGAAAAATCTCAAATCGCATCATCAATGAAGTGAACGGAATTTCTAGAGTCGTGTACGACATTAGCGGAAAACCACCAGCTACAATTGAGTGGGAATAGTTAAAAACAGGCTGTAAAGCCTTATAAATAGCTATTTTGCAACTGTTATGCTTGCAAAATGCTTGCAGATTAAAAAAACACCAAAGGAATTTAATATTGCTTTGGTGTTTTTTATAATCTATTAATATTGTATTATTGATTGAGATTTAAAATATTGATGAGCTCTTCCGCTATTTCATCAGGTGTCATCATAGCAGAATTTAAAGCCATTCTTCCAGCTAGTGTTGGGCTAAAATCCTGAACTTCTTTTTTAGAGATATTATGCCATATAGGTAGTATAGTTTTTCCACCAGTCATTTCAATTTGAAATAAACCATCTAGTTCATACTGAGTCCAACCTTTGTTTATATAATAATTAGATAATATTACAATTCCATATTTTGATTTTCTTAAACCATTATCAATTTTTGAACGAAGACTATCTCCCCAAGATATACATAGTTCATCATACCATACCCTGATACCTGCATTATTTAGAGAATTATATAAGTCATTTGCAAAGCTTTCTTTATCTTCAGAAGCATGAGAGATGAAAACATCGTATTCTTCGTTTGTTTCATCAGAATATATATTCCTATTCCCGTTATTGTAATTGGATAATTCTGAAATTTGAGAAGTTAAAGTTTTAATGTGCTTTTCATAATTTTGATATGTTTGTTTTTGTTGTTTTTCAATTTTTTTTGCCTCATTGGATTGTTCTTTTTGAAGTTTTTGCATTGCATCTAATCTTTTTTTTCTTTTGTCAGCAATCCTTTTATTTATATCAGCTTTTTTGCTTGATATTTTCGCAAGATCATTTTGATATCCTTGTATTTGTTTCATCTTAGAAGAATATGAGGATGCAGAAGTAGTTTTAGTTATACTGTTGCTAATATCATTAATTTTTTTTATTTTATTAGCTTCATTTTTTAATTCTTCGGCAAGCTTTTTCTCTAAATCGGCAAGTTCTTTATCTATTTGATTTAGATTACGCATACATTGATCTACACTCATATGAATTAGTTTCCTTTCTTTTAGCCTGTTTATTTTACAGCAAATTATTTTCTTTCAAGTATCCAATTCTCTTTTTTAGAATTTCATCTCTTGAAAGTTCTTCAAACTCTTTCTGTGTTAGTGGTAGAGAGTAATACTCTACAGATTTGTTTTTCATAGAATCAAACTGTTCCTTTGTAATAGAGTAAGACTCCAAGTCAAACAGATTATCCGATAGTTCCTTTAAGATGTTACAAACATCAGCATTGAACGGATGATCTTTGTCATTGCCATAGAAAACAAGTTTGGCATTCCATTTATTTTCATCGGTTTCAATATCATTCGGGAATTTATTTTCCACAATTATTTCAAATCCAATTTCTTTTTTCATTGAAAGTTCATATATAAACAACACAAAATCCCCCATGCTTGAAAGACCGAAAGTATAGTCGCTTCTACCAGCAAGCCAATCTAAAGATACTTTGCATTTATCGGCAATATCAATCAGCACATCGATTGTTGGATTGTTTTTTCCGTTTTCGTATGCGGACATGGAAGGTTGAGGAATTCCTAAGAATTCGGCAAATTCCTTTTGTGTTTTTTTATTTATGGAACGAAGATATTTCAATCGTTTCGATACAGTATTTTCACCCATATTATAATCTCCTATATTTATTATTGATTATTATAACATATTGTATACTAAAAATAAAGAAAAAAACTGATAAATATTAAAAATAACTATTGACATTCGTTATATAAATTATTATACTGATATATATCGCAAGTATAAATATAATGAGAAGGAGGAAAAATATGGGGAAAATGTATGTTGATGTTGAAGAAGTCAGCAAAGATTGGGGAGTTTCAAAGCCTAAAGCATATAAGATGATAAAAGAATTAAATGAAAGAATGCTTAGAGGTAATCCCAATTTGATTGTGATTGCGGGCAAAGTGAATCGAAAATTTTATGAAGAAAACTGTTATGGACAATCGAAAGAAGTGTAGGAGGTGGTGCTGTGTCAGCAAGCAAGGATAAAGAAAGAGGTACCTGGAAAATTTATTTGAGGTATGTTGATTGGCAAGGAGTAAAACAAATCCATACAAAACGTGGATTCGCTACAAAGAGAGAGGCATTGGAATATGAAAGGGAGTTTTTAGCGAGTAAGTCAAGAGATTTGAATATGTTATTTGAATCCTTTGTTGAAATCTATTTGAGCGATTTAAAGCCGAGGATTAAATACAACACTTATTTGACAAAGGTTCATATTATAGAAACGAAAATAATACCGTACTTTGCCAAGAAATCTATAGCTGAAATAACAGCTCCGGATATTTTACAGTGGCAAAATGAGTTGCTTAAAAAGTCGGACAGTGAAGGGAAACAGTATTCTCAAACTTATTTAAGAACGATTCAGAATCAGCTGAATGCAATCCTTAACCATGCGAGTAAGTATTATGGACTGACAAGTAATCCCGTTCATAAAACGACCAAGATGGGAAAATCAAAGGCACAGGAAATGTTGTTTTGGACGAAAGAGGAATATGAAAAATTCGCTGAAAGTATTAAAAGTAAGCCTGTTTCATACTATGCTTTTGAGATACTTTATTGGTGCGGTATAAGAGAAGGTGAGTTACTGGCTTTAACCAAAAATGATTTTAATTTTGAAAAGAAAACTTTGAGCATCAATAAATCCTATCAGAGGATCAAAGGAAAAGACTATATCACTTCACCCAAGACGGAAAAAAGCAATCGTGTGATTCAATTACCGCAGTTTCTATGTGATGAAATGGCTGATTTTTTCGGAATGTATTATCATTTGGATTCAAAATCAAGGCTGTTTCATTTTACAAAGTCACATTTGCATCACGAGATGGATAGGGGATGTAAGCTGTCGGGAGTAAAAAGAATCAGGGTTCATGATTTAAGACATTCCCATGTTGCTTATTTAATAGAGCAAGGATTTTCACTGGTAGTAATAGCGGATCGTTTAGGGCATGAAAGTATTTCAATCACTCTAAATTACGCACATTTGTATCCGTCAAAGCAGTTGGAGATTGTGAACATTATCGAAAAAGAAAGGAATTAGGAAATTTAAGATGAGTAAGATTTTTAAAAGAGAAAGTCTACGAACAAAAGGTAGAAAGCTGAAAGTCGACAAAAACAGGAAGAGAAATATTATAGTGAATTTCAGAATGTCTCTGGAAGAAAAAAGTTTATTGGAAGAGAAAATAGCATTATCAGGATTGAACAAACAGGATTATATGATTCAAATGAGCTTAAATCATAGCGTTGAAGTGTTCGGGAATATAAGAGTGTTTGATGAATTAAAAGAGAAGCTGAGAGTGCTTGAAGAATATTTTGAAAATGTAAATTTGGACTGCGATATGGATGAAAATAAACTTGAACTTCTTGCATATATTCTGGAAATGTTCGAAACGGTGAATAGAAATAAAAATGACTCTATCTACGGCAATAGATAGAGCCGGGAAGCAACCTGATAAGATTGCAACTCTCGAATAATATTTTATCAGGTTGTACTTCCATCATCAACAAAAATATGGAGGTAGCAATGATAAACAAGGAAAAATATATTAACAATATTCCGCAGGAATTAAAAGAACACAAGCAATGGTTATGGTTTAAGATTTATCGAAACAAGGATAAAAACGGGAATATAAAAATGATTAAGATACCGATCAGTCCGATTACTTGTGATTCAAACGATTGGAATAAAAAAGAGAATTGGTCGGATTTTGAAACCGCATTTGCAGGTTTGGAGAGAAGCGGATGCGATGGTTTGTCTTTTGTATTGACGGAGGAAGATTCCCTTGTTTGTATAGATTTGGACAAGGTGAAAGAAAAGAATTTTGATAAAACGAGAGCAATTATAAGTGATTTTGCAGATACCTATAAGGAAATATCCGTATCAGGAAACGGAGTGCATATTTTTGCTAAGGGGAACATTCCGAAAAATCTCAATAATCAGGACGATCTATTTGAAATGTATAAATCAAATAAGTGCATTGCTATGACAGGTAATGTGATAGGAACTTGCACAGAAATAAAAGAAGAACAATATAAGCTGAGTATTCATTATGAAAGATATGCAATCAAAAAAAGTATTGGAGAACAGATTTCATATTACCGAAATGTGGGCAGCGATGTTCCTGATATTGAAGATATTATGAAAGCAATCTATCGGACTAACAGAAAGGGAAGCGGACTTTTCACCGGAGGATATTCTACGGGAGATCCAAGTAAAGATGATTTTCAGCTTCTTCTTGTGTTGAACAGCTTTACACATGGAAATGCCGACTTGATGTTGGAAATCTTTTTAAAATCCGCATTGAATCGTATGGGAGATATGAGCAAAAGAAAAACGGAAGCTGCATATATTAAATATCTTAATCAGAGCATTAAAAAGGCACAGGAAGTCGGCAGAACGAATTATTGGGATTACAACTACCACAGGAAAAACAAGGAGGTGATTCGTTGAAAGCATACACGATAGATACGGTATTTGATGTTTCCGATAAGTATATCGTTGATAATATCATTGCAAGGAAAAGTATAACTTTGATTGTCGCTTCGCCCAAAAAAGGAAAGACGGCATTGGGGCTTAATCTTGGGATATGTATCAATGAAGGAATTGATTTTCTTGAAAACAAGGTGAGGAAAACAAAGGTTGTTTATTATTGCAATGAGTTATCCGGAAGTCTTATTCAAGAGAGAGTCGGCAGATTGGATTTACCTTGCTCAAGTACGATGAAATTCTATGAAGGCACAAGTTATGTGGATTTTGATGAGTTTGAAAAAATCATAAAATTAGATGTTGAATCAGGTTATGAGGTGTTTATTGTCGATACTTTTTCCAAGATAAAATATGACAGAAAATACAATGCAAATGATTACAATGACACCTATGAGGTTATGGCAAAGTATTATGAACTCATTGACAAATACAGTTGTACTTTTATCATGATGTATCACACAAAAAAAGATTCTTCGGTAAAAAGTGTCAGTGAGAAGGTTATAGGTTCTCAAGCCTTATCTGGCTCGGTAGATACCATCATTGCGATTGATAAAGCATCGGAATTTGATACGGAATTCAAGTTGGATGTAACAAGTAGGCTCTTTGAATCGAAAGCCTATCAGGTAAAAATACATCCTGTGAGAAAGATATTGGAACTTGATAAAATAGATCCGATTGAAACATTGGAACCGTCTATTCAGAAATTGGTTCAAATGATGCCGAAGCTGAAAATGATGGAAGGAACGATAGTGGATATTTGCTCTAAGATTAATCTTGATGTTGAAAGTCCGCAACAATTCGGGAAAACTTTAAGTCGTAATAAGGATATTCTAAAGAAAAACGGGATCAGCATTACGATGAAGCGAGGTAAGAATAATAACAATTACCAGGTTAAATATAATTCGGAGGATGTAATTTACTAAAATACCGTTCAAACCGTTCGTACCGTTTGATGTTTCGTATATAAGAGAATGTCGTGCGGTATGAACGGTGCAAACGGTAAATGAAGAAGTAACATCTATTTTTTCTGTGTAAGTTATAGCAAACGACATAAATATCTGCACTTTCGAAATGTATCTCGATTCTATTTTGAAGAATAGGGATTCGGCAAAGTGAAAATAATTTTTGCGTTCACTATAAAGATGAATTTATAAAAATCATGAATTATAGGTAGATAGCAAGCATATACTTTTTGACCACAGTCCAAAAAGTAGGCTTGAAATTTGAAGAATCAAATTTGAAATATTTAGGGAGAACCCTAAGACCCCGAAAAAGAAAGGAGTGATGAAAAATGTCAAAGTTAGTTAATCGTAAAAACGATTGCACCGTTCATTTTATGGTGAACGAAGAAGATATGAGAGAATTAAATCGAAGATTTGCAATGACCAATTTTAAGAGTAAGAGAGAGTTTTACCGAGACAGTATTTTCAAGAACAGGATCATCAGCATTGATTTATCCAGTGAGTTTAGAAAAGAACTTAGAGAACTTTCTTCTCTTATCAGTCGTAATTCGGCGAACCTAAATCAGATAGCAAAGGCGGCAAACAGCACAGGAATCATCTATAAAGATGATATTGAGAGCATCAAGAAAGCTTTGCAAGGAGAACTTCTTTTCTTGTCCGAGCTTCGAGAAAAAGTTTCGGATTATATCATCAACGAGGTGATTTGCTGATGGCGGTTACGAAGATACATCCTATCAAGACTACGCTGAAAAAAGCGATAGACTATATCTGCAATGGCGATAAAACCGATGATGAAATCTATGTTACGACCCACCTTTGCAGCAGAGAAAATGCTCATAAAGAGTTTGAACTTACCAAGAAACAATTTAACTCAAGAACCAAGACTTTAGCTCATCATCTGATCCAATCCTTTGTGCCGGAAGAAGTGAGTTTTGAAGAAGCACATCAAGTGGGAATCGAACTCTGCGAAAAGGTTTTAGAGGGAAAATATGAGTATGTATTGGCAACACATATCGACAAAGACCATATTCATAATCATATTATTTTTAATTCCATAGATGTGGACGAGGGCAAGGTTTATCATTCCTATTACGGTTCCTATATGAACATCAGAAGCCAAAGCGACAAGCTTTGTAAGGAGCATAATTTATCTGTAATTGACCAAGAAACAGAAAAAGAAATCAACGAGATTAAGCGAAGAAAGTTCGTGAATTGGTATGACTGGAATGAAGATAAAAAAGGTAAAAGTTATAAATCAAGACTTCAATTTGATATGGATAGAGTAATTCAAAAGGCAATAAATTGGGAACATTTTCTTAAAATAATGGAACAATATAGATATGAAATTAAGTTTGGAAAGTATATTGCTTTCAAACAGAAAAATCAGCAGAGATTTACCAGAGCGAAAACCATAGGGGATAATTACACAGAAGAAAAAATCAAAGAAAGAATCCGAAATAAGGATAAAGAAATAGGAGATTTTGTTGATAAAACCAAATATGGAAATCAGGATTGGGTAGTTCACACCAACATGCAAGTAGCATCTAAAATTCTATTAAAAATAAGAGATAAAGGCTTTAACTCTATGGAAGCATTGGAAAAAGGAATTCAAAAAATATCATTTCAAAAAAATGAATTGAAACAAGAATTTGATAAACTTTCGTGCGAACAAAAGAGGATTAAGGAAGTTGTGAAGCATATTCAAATCTGTATGAACAAAAGAGAACATTATGAAGGTTATCGTAAAAATCCAAATGATAAAATCTACATGATGATGAACAGAAAAGATGTAGAAGCTTATCAGAAGTCCTATGATGAAATAGATATTTTCTTTAAGCAATTTCCAAATTTGAGACATGTGGTAATAGGAGAGTTAAAGACAAAATCAAGTAAAAATCTTTTCAGGAAATTAAACGAGCATTCTAAAGAATTACAATCTAAACAAGAGGAGATTATGAAGAAACATAATTCATTATCAGTTGAATATGATGAATTGGAACATCTGAAAACTAATATGAATGTATATCTTGGAAGGACTAAAACGGAGGAGAAAAAAGAATCCGTTATTGGAGCAATTAAGAAACATAAAAGGAAAATAGATAAAACAATTGAGCAGAGTCATAGTATGAGTAACGATATGGAGCTATAGCGATACATGGAGAGTATTATAAATTTGATACTCTCTATTTTATGATGCAATTAGCATCTGATTTTTCAATAAAAATATAGAAAAAATGGGTGAAATATGCTATAATGTCTACTAAATAGATTAAAATGTGGCAAGGAGGGATAAAGATGGCAAGTCTTAATGTTACTGATGTAATAAAAGAATTAGACATTTCTAAGTCATATTTATATAAATTAATAGATAAAGAAAATATTTTAATTCCGAGAAGTGATACAGGAAGGTACTTTTGGGATGAAAATACAGTTGAAATTATAAAAAGATTTTTGCATATAGATGGTTTACAGGATAAGGATGACACAGATTTTTTAATATCTAAATTAGGATTAAAGCAGTCATTCATAAACAATAGACGATATTTAGGAAATAAATATTCTCTTTCCGATTTTATAAGAAAAACAGTTGATGAAAATTGTAAAGGTGTAAATATTGTTATTGACATATTTAGTGGAACCGGTGCAGTTGCGAATACTTTTAAGGATAAAATGCTTATCACAAATGATTTACTGTATAGTAATTATATTTCCAATTATGCATGGTTTGGATATGAAAAATATTCAAGCAAAAAGATAATTGAGCTTATATACGACTATAATCAAGTTAAAACAAAAGAAAATAATTATATGCGAGAAAATTTTGCAGATACATTCTTTTCTGCTGATGATTGTAGCAAGATAGGATATATAAGAGAAGATATAGAAGCAAAGTATAAAAATAAAGAAATAAATTTTAAGGAATATGCAATATTGATTACATCGCTTCTATATGCAATGGATAAGATTGCAAACACAGTTGGACACTACGATGCATATAGAAAAAATGTTGATTTTGAGAAAAAATTAGTATTGAATGTTTTATTACCTGAAGAAACGGTAAATTCTAATAATATTTGTTATAACTTAGATGCAAATAAACTTATTAAAAGTATTAGGGGTGATTTGTTGTACTTGGATCCTCCATATAATTCAAGGCAGTATTGTGATGCATATCATTTACTTGAAAATGTGGCAAGATGGGAAAAACCTGAAGTTTATGGGGTTGCAAGAAAGATGGACAGAACGGCATTAAAAAGTGATTATTGCATGATTACGGCTACAAAAGCATTTGAAGAACTTATTGAAAGGGCTGATACAAAATATATCTTACTTTCATATAACAATATGTCCGAGAAGGGAAATGATAGGTCGAATGCGAAAATATCAGATGAAGATATTATGAGAATTCTTAGTAAAAAGGGGAAAGTTATTATATTTGAATCAGACTACAAGAGTTTTTCGACGGGGAAATCAGATATAAAAGATAATAAAGAAAGACTATTTTTATGTGAAGTATTTAGCGAAGAAAAAAAGAAAATGAATATACCTTGCCCGTTTAATTATACCGGCGGAAAATTTAAGTTGCTAGAACAGTTGCAACCTTTATTTGATGAAGGGGAAGTATTCTTAGATTTATTTTCCGGAGGAGGAAATGTTGGAATAAATTCATCTTCTTCAAAAGTTATTTTTAATGATACGAATGAAAATTTGATAGATTTAATTGAATTTATAAAAGACACTGATACTGATGCTTTATTAAAACAAATAGACAATATTATTGAGGCGTATAATTTATCCAATACATCATTATATGGGTATTCTTATTATGATTGTGATAGTAGTAGAGGCTTAGCCGAATACAATAAAGGAAGATTTCTCAAGTTAAGAGATGATTTTAATGCTAAAGTTCTTGCTGGAGAAATAGATTATCCAATGCTGTATGTACTTATGGTGTTCTCTTTTAATAATCAGATTAGGTTTAATCGAAAGGGACTCTTTAATCTTCCGGTAGGTAAGAGAGATTTTAATTCCAAAATGAGAAGTAAACTTGTATTATTTTCTGAAGAATTAAAAAGTAAAGATGTCCAGTTTATGAAAAAGGATTTTAGAGAAATTTCGTTAGATGATTTTTCTCGGGAGACTTTTATTTATTGTGATCCACCTTATTTGATTACAAATGCAACATATAATGAAAATGGAATGTGGACTGAAATAGAAGAAAAAGCTTTACTTGAATTTTTGGACGAAGCCAATGAAAAAGGTTTTAATTTTGCTTTGTCTAATGTTTTGGAAAGTAAAAATAAAAGAAATGATTTTTTATATAATTGGATTGAAAGTAAGGGGTATTCCTGCAATCGTCTGAATAAAAGTTATTCAAATAGCAGTTATCACAGAAAAAATAAGAATAGTATATCTGAAGAAGTTTTGATTACTAATTATCCAGTTGATTGGAGGAATGAGTAAATGGTAAATAAAAGTATTCCATATCAAAGTTTTTGTTGGGTTATAGGAACAACAAGTTTTAGAACTGCAAAACTAAATTTAAAAATCGAGGCACAGTTGTTGCTTCTTGATGAGTTTTATAATGAGGTCATAAAGGAATCAAGTTGGAACTGGAACAATGAATTGCAAGAAAAATATTATGATTTTATGAAAGATAGAGCTTTCCTAACAGGAGAAGCAAAAAGAAAAGACAAAGATGCCAGAGAAAAAACATCAGGATTGGTTGATATTGGTTTAATTACAGAAGATAGATTGATTACGGATGCAGGAAGAGAACTACTTTATATATGATATATATCAAAAATTAATCACTTAATTATCAATATGTTGCGATTACAAAATCTCTTTTAGTGGCTGTTTAGTGGCTGTTTTTTGGTTGCTGCTTGTCTTCATTTAGATCTGTTTAACGTAATATTTTTTTTCAAATTTATCACGTTAAATATTTATTTTTTAATATTTTCAATGTGTTAGCCGTTTCATCTTGATTTTTTAGATCTGTTTTTTGTGAAATTAAGTGAAAAACGCTGTAATTTTTCCGCTTTTTTGGATCTGTTTGACTTGCTTGCGATCTCTTTTCAGATCTGTATCTATCTATATTTTTTTAACATTTTCTTAACTGTAAAAATTGAAAAATTTACGCGAAAATCCCGCATGAGGGTGGGCGGTTTTTTTTTGATTTTGTTTTTACTTGATTTTTTTACGTGGGAGCGGTTTTTTAGATTGGTGCTGCGTTTTGTTGTGGTGTTTTTATTTACATTTCAATAGGTTATATTTTTTATTTTATATTGGTGTGTTTTACGTGGGGCGGTTGGTTGGTTTTTCTGTGTGTTTTTGTTTGTTGTTGTGTTGTTATGGTTTTTAGTGGTTGCGGTGTGGTTCGGTTGGTCTGTGTTGTTTTGTTGTTATTATTTTGTTAAAAGCCTAGATTGTGCTATTTTGTGAAATATTTTATTGTTGGCTTGTTTATGTTAATTATTGTGAAATTGGCGGTTGTTGGCTTTTGTGAATTGTGCGGTTTGTGGCGGTTGTTGGCTTTTGTGAATTGTGCGGTTTGTGGCGGTTGTTGGTTTTGTGTGGCGGTTAAAAATAAAGCCTATTTTTAAATAGGCTTTTTTATTGTTTGCTGATTGTTTGAGCTGTCTTTTTTTTATTCTATGATTGGCGTGAGTTTGGCTTTCTCGGCGGTGGCTTGGCTTGATTGTCCGCTAAAGGTGTTTGATTGGTCTGGTGTTGGTCCGCCGTTGTGGGTGTGGCTGGCGGTTGTGCTGGCGAGGTCTGCCAATATTTGAATGATTTCCTCTAATATTCTAAATATGTTCTGTTCCTCACTTCCCATATATGAAAGCGGTGCCACTAGTCTATTTTTTGTTTCTGATACANTGTGCCTATCTGTTTCACTTCTTGGTCGGTTTTGATGTGGCGTGTGAATGATTGGTCTAATATGTCTTGGTCTGTCACTCGGCTTTTGTTGCCTGCTTGGTCGGTGCGTTCATACACTTCTGGGCGTTGTTGTTTTAATTGTTCGCCGACGGCGACCGCTGGCAGTGTTTTGCCTTGGGCTAACATGGTTCTGATGAATGGTTTGTCGCTTCGTCCATAGGCAAAACCTACTTCTACAATAGTGCCGACTTCTGGGAAACAAAAATCGCCACCTTGTGAGGCGGTACTCGTGACTGGCAACGGTACAGCAGGATATACTGGTGTTGTTTTGTCTTCGTTGCCGTGTTCGTCTAATATTTGCAACTCTACCGCATATTTAGGACGGAACGGATCACATATTTCTCCGCCTTGGGTTGGGTCAGCAACGCCGACGACTTTGCCATATTTCGGCAAGTGGTAACCGCCAGCCAGTTCAGGGAAATTTTTTTCAATGGCTCGGCGTTCTGGTGTTTTTTGTTGGCGTTCGCCTTGTTGGTTGAGATTTTCCCATTCTATGCGGTATTGGTCGCCGTCCAGTTCAACTCGTTGAATGATGTTATTATTAATTATCGCACCTGGTCTTATTGCTGCGTAAATCGGCAAAATCATTTCATTGCTGCCTGCTTTTAGTGCGACATCTTCGGCAATTTCTACCGCTTTGCCGTGCCATCGGCTGTCGTGGTGTGAGCCAATATATAATGAGCCGTCGGCGGATTGTTGCCAAATGTAGTGCGGTATGTTGAACTGTCTGCCGATGTTGTGTAGTAGCTGGTATCCGCTGCCGTTGTGGGTAAATAATGGGATCGGCGTTGTGGCGTAATCGGCTTGCGGTATGTTGATTGGTATGCCTGTTTGTTTGGTTATCCATTTAGCCAGATCGGTTAAGGTGATGTGCCGATGTGAACAATTTAACGGACGTTCAAAAATGGCGACCTTTTCACGAATAAATAATTTTTTGTAGCCTTTTTCCGCTTGCTGTTCGCTTTCGACAAAGCCGTTAAACCATTGATAGAAGTGATCGAATGTGCCTAAAAAAAAGACCGCACTTTTACCTGTGCAATTTTTGTCGGTTTTGACGGTGATCAGTCCTCTACCGCTGTTGTTGAGTTCTAAAATGATGTTTTCTTTGGCGATGTCGACTTCTTCGCCGTCTATTTTGATTTGTTTTAAAATTTTCATGTGTTGCCTTTAGCCTAACATTTTACCTATATGTTCATATCCTTTGCCTAATGTATCATTCAGTTCTTTTGAAAAACTATTATCTACTGGCTCCGCTGGCTCTGGCTGTTGAGGGGCTGGCGGTGCGGTGGGTGTTTCAGGTTTTGAACTATTGGCGGTGCTTTTTTCTTTTTGCACTTTCACTTGTGGCTTTTTGGTGCGTTGTTCTTTTTTCTCGGCGATTGAGTTCACTTCTCTTAATTTGAAAGATACCGCCCACGCTAATTTGTCGTGAAGTTCGTCGGCGGTCACCGCTCCTGTAAATGTGGCTTCTCGCATGTTGACCGCTTGCGAGGTAACACAGACAACACGATATTTCACTTGCTCGCCTTTGTCGGTTTCGGCTTCGGCAAGTTTGAAAAGTGCGGTCAGCCAGTCGGCTTTTTGATAAGGGATTAGACCGCTTACGGTGAGTTGTTTCGCTTTCAAACCTTTATCACTTTTGGCAGTGGTTGAACGCTGTCCGCTCATGTCTTTATCTTCTCTGACCATTTCAAGGCGAATATTGATGTTGTGTAATAGTACAGGTTGATTATTTAACGCGAGTTGTACGCTTGGGTAGGGTCTTACTCTAATCATGTAGCATTCCTTTAATATTGGTTAGGTCTTCGCCGATGAACATTAAGCAGGCGGTAAAAATATGTTGACTGGTTGGGATATTTTTTTCAATTTGTACCGCACTTGCTGCCATGCCGTCGCCTTGAAAGGTGTAAACCTTAACCGATGTTGCTAATAGTTTTTGCACTTGTTGTTGATTTTGTTGATCGCGTGCTTTTTTCGCTTCTTTCAATTTGGCTAAGGCGGTGAACGGATCGGCAGCTTGGCTAGCAGTTGCCACTGCTTGGGCGTTGCGTAAAATGCCTTGAAGTTGTCGGCTAGTTTGTGGCGTGATGTCGGCTGGCTTGCTAAAAGCAGGGCTTGCAATGGTCGGCGTTTTGATCATTTTGCTATCTTGTAGTGTTCGGCTTGCTTTTGCATAGTCATAGGCTTGTTTGAACACTGGTTCAGGGAGCAATATTTGCACCTGTTCGCAAGCGGTAATAAAGTCATCTAGGCTTGGACTAGTGACCATAATTGCGACAATTTGCACCGCACTTTGTGGCAAATTGGGATCGGCGTGGTCGGTCAATTTCGCTTTTAGTGCTTTCACCGCGTTTTCAGGTGATAGATAGCGGTTTGATTTTTCTTCTATGCCGTGTGTCCAGTTATGCACGCCCATTTTTATTCCTTTCAAGGTCAAATTGCAGGCGGTGGGCTTGCCGTTTAAATTGTCCTTTAAGGCTTGTTCTGCCTTTTGGTTTAGTTTTAGTGTTTTCTGTTGCCAGCTCATTTTTCAACCTGTCTAACGTTATTTAATAATGGTGAAGTCGGTCGGATATTGTCGGCGGTGGACTTCGCTTTCATAGGCGGTTTTACAGTGGTTTTTGTCAAAAAATAAGCCGTTGACAATTTTCAGCCAGCAACGCCAGCGTTTTTTCGGTTTTTTTGCCAATATCGCCCCACGATAACAACGGCTAGAAAATGTCTCATCTGCTCCGCCGCCTGTTATGGCGTTGGCGAGTTGGTCAAGGGCGATTAATATATTGAAAAAATAGTGTTTCATTGGGTTTTCCTGTTATTTGCTGTAAATAAAATTATCTTGATATGGGAGACTTCTTCCGCATGTCGCTTTAACTGTTGTGATTGTGGCGTTCTTTAATGCTTCATAGTGCGGTGTTCTGCTTTCTTTTGTGTAGTTTATATATTCCAATATTTCGCTTTTAGTTGAGTTAAACAATATAAAAGGCGGTGTGATGAGGTCCATTAATTGCAAAAAATCAATTAAATTAAAATAATTTTCTTTTTTGTATGATTTTTGTTCTGTGCAAAGGTACGGCGGATCAAGTAAAAATAGCGTTTTTTCTTGATTTTGGTGTTGTGTCATCAATTCTTTGAAATCTTTTTTAGTGATTTCTAAGCCGTCTAAATAGTCATCACATGAGGGAAGTGGCGTTTTTCTAAAAAAATTAAAAAACGTTTTTTTAGTCAGTTGCTCCGCATTGTTTACTTTGGTGGGCGGATATAGTAGCCATGATGAAAGACAATTAAAATCTAAAAAGCCGTCAAAATTTTCAATAATATTGACTATTTTTGCTTTTTGTGTGGGTGTGAGTTTGTGGTCTTCTGGCGTGTCATCTATTGCCGTTTTCAACAACCAATGAAGGCGGTTAGTATCTTCAATATGCTTCAACCGCTCTGAATAATCATCATAATCATTAAAAATCACTCTGGCTTGTGGTTTTAGTCTTTTTGCGGTGTGTGCTAGTAGTCCACTACCGCCGAACACGTCAACAATAGTCCAGCCGTTTCCGTCTTGAGTGATAATCTCACTTAAAACTGGTTCTATATGCTTGATGAACATTCTTTTTTGTCCTGTAAATGGTAACGGAGCTTGCTTCCATTGCTTCAAGGTTGTCATGCGGTTTTTTCCTTAATGTCGTTGTAGTTTTCTGCCCAGCCTGTGCGGTAGTTGTAGTTTGCAGGAGTTGGGCTTTGCATTACCGCTTGTTTGTGTTGGCGTGCGGTGTGGTGGTTGGCGTTTTCGGTTT
>NZ_JBHTJN010000009.1:0-270156 GCF_042675725.1 Seminibacterium arietis | reverse complement strand
AAATCAAAGCCAAACAAACCAATCAATCAAAACGAATCAAATCAATTAAATCAAAACGAAACAAATTAAATTAATAAATTAAAACAAAGCCTTGATATTAATATCGAGGCTTTGTTGTTTATCTTTTATATATCCCTCTTTCTTACTTTTGGGTTAAGTATTATTTTTTAATAAATGCTGAATTAGTGAGGTATAAATATTAACTCCTGTTAGTAATTGTTTCTCATCAAAATCGAATTCAGCTTCATGATGCCCAGCAGTTCTGTCTGCACCCAGTATAAAATAAATAGCTTTAGCTCCTCGTTCTTGTATATGTCTACCTAAAATAGTAGCATCTTCGCTAGCATTGAAAGCATAATCTGCATTAATGCAATGAATTTGTGGTTGCTGTAAAGCAATTTCTTCGAGTAAGTTTATCAATTCAGTATCATTATTCATATCTACTGCTTCTCCCATAATTTCTGTTTCATAGCTTACATCAAAGCTAGTTGCAATGCCTTTAGCTATTTGAATTACTTGATCTACCATATATTGGTTAATAACTTTGTTTTCTCCGCGTACTTCAAGTTGAATTTCTGCTTTGGCTGGGATGACATTGCGTCCTTCTCCTGCTTTTAGTACTCCAACATTGATTCGTGTCATGCCCTCACCATGGCGACTGATACCATGTAATTGTGTCACTGTATGTGCAGCAGCTAGTAGTGCATTACGTCCTAAATGTGGTGAAGCACCAGCATGAGCTGGTTTACCTTGGTAGCGAATATCTATTTTCGTAGTAGATAGGAAATTTTTGGGATTAGAAATAATAGTTCCACTATTTGCACAGAAACTTATATGAGAAGAAACAAAGTAATCGGCATCATCAATTACACCACTTGTTGCTATAGCTGCTGCACCGCGAACACCTTCCTCTGCAGGCTGAAATATAATTTTGACTTTCCCTTTGAGTTTGTCCCTATTCATAGATAACCAAAGTGCTGTACCTAAGCCGATAGTGATATGTGCACATGCATAAAACCATCATTAAGGGAGCGAAAACCTAGTTGATTAGGTATATGTTTATCATCTTGAGTTTCTGATACATTTACACAATCAATATCAAAACGTAATGCTACAGTTTTGCCAGGTTTTCCAGAATCAAATATAGCAACACAGCCTGTGTAGTATTCCATTTTATCTAGCCATTTTTGTTTTGCACCGTGAGAAATAGCTTTAGCGAGTCCTTTTTCTACTTGTGTCTGATTTCGTCCACGTACAAAGTCAGGATTTATTATTTGTTTACCAAATAGAATTTCAAATCCCATTTCTTCTAAATAATCAGCAATTCTAGAAGTGGTCCAAAATTCTGTCCAACCTATTTCAGGAAAACGATGGAATTCACGACGCCATTGAATTAGTTGTTGTTCAGTTAGTTTCATTTGAGTTCTCCTTGTGGAAATTTATGAAATAACAGTAAGTTTTTGGATTTGTATTTTATGTTTTAATAGATGGATAATAATTCATCTAAGCAGAAATGGTAGTCTTTATCAAGTTGATTTTATATCAGATATATTAAAATTTGATTTAGAGCATTTTCTGAAATAAATAGAGCAATTTTTTACCGCACTTTAACGAAGTTTTCATAAAAGTGCGGTCATTTTTAAGTTGTTTTACAACATAAACAATGCAAGGAATAAGATTGCTAATACCATACCTGGAGCGGTACGTTTTACGATTTCTATGGGGCTAACCATTGCTAGTCCCGCACATACTATAGTTACCCCAGCAATTGGAGAGGCAGTGCGTCCAATTGCACCAGTAATTGCAGCTGCCATACCGAGATTAACATGGGTGTAACCAAGTTCAAGTGCATGTGGAGTGACGGCGGTGTTAAATGCTATTGCCGCAGCATCTCCTGAACCTGTAACTAAGCCCATTAAGAATGGTCCAATAGTTGCTCCCCAACGTACGAATTCGTTAGAGTGTTTGAGGAATTCGATCGCAGAATCGACCGCACCTGTTGATTTTAGACCTGATACGAATACACTTGCCGCAATGATAATACCTAATACATTGGCATATGCATTACCCATGCCATTGAAAAATTCTTCAGTGATTTTTGTAGGTGATATACGCGTAACGATGATGCCATAAATTGCACCAATTAACATTGCTTGTGGAACCCCCATTTTAGTCCATTCTAGTCCTTCTATTTTTTGCAGTGAAGTGCCACCGATAATCAAAATTACTAATGGAATAATAGGTGCAAGTGCATATAACATATTCACTTTGGTAAATTTTGTTTCGATCTCTTTGTTTTCATTCAAATAAGTTTGACGGTGTTCTTCTCCATAATCTTTTAATATGATGGCTAAGATAGTCAATACTACAGCTCCAATAGCACCTGCGATCATTGTATAAGGAGCATGCCATAAGTTAACTTCAGTAATAGTCATGTTTGACATTTCACTAATCATTGCAGAGTGAGAAGAACCTGGACTCATCATTGAACCGAAAGTGCCAGCTAAAATTGCAGCTCCAGCTGTGGCAGGACGCACTCCTGAGCTTTTTAATACAGGAATTAATGTAGCTCCCACTGCTGCCGAGCAACCTGCTGCAGAGGGAATAGCGATATTAATAAAAAATGTAATTACAGTCGCAATAGGGATTAAAAAGAATTTTAATTCACCTAAAGGTTTAGTTAATAAATGAACAAGATGTGTATCACATTGAGTATATTTCATCACGTAGGCGAAGCCTATACTAGAACATATGGCCATAATTAGTCCACCTGATGTCATTGATTTGGCAAAGTCATTTAATGCACCCATTGGATTCAGAGTAATAATCGACATTATTAAACCAATACTGATTAATACTGTGCGGGTTTCATGTTTTTTGATAAGTAAGTAAATAGTCACAATAATGCCGATGATTGCAACAAAAGATTTTAAGTCAGCCATAATAAGTCCCCTCTTAATATTTGAATGCATTAAATGAATGTAGCTAAATAATAAGTATGCTATTAGTTATCACAAAAAGATAGCAAAGTGCGGTCATTTTTTAAATTATTTGTATTAATGATAATATTGGCATGAACAAAGCGATAATAATTGATTTAATTGAAAACTATACCGCACTTTGGAGATAAATTTCTTTTATTTTGGCAAATGTTAAAGAGAAATGAAATATTATTAAAATCTCATTTCTCTTCTAAGTTTAATAACTTGAATTAATGATTACTTCTTCGCCATAACCACCAGCTTGTGGGAAAGGTAAATAAGTAGAGTTAGTCGCTCTTAGTATACGAATCCCGCGGATACCAGCTTCTTTCGCTGCAAGAATATCATCGTCACTGTCTCCGTAATGAAGTTGGACATGATGTTTTAATATACCTGCTGCTTTATTGTATTTTGTTTTTAATACTTCTTGACCATGTCCACCCATGAAATTAACAGGATGAACGTTTTTAATATTGAAAGTTTTTGCTAATAAAGGCGTTACTTGATCGTCTTTACCTGCGGTCCGTCCTGTGATGAAGAAAATTTGATCCCCTCTTTCTTGATGCATTTTGATCAACTCTCTTGCAACTTCTTTTGGTATAGAATATTTGTCGCAACCAGCATTAATTTCATCCCAAAAGTTTTGATTTTTCAAGTAACTAAAGTCATTAGGTGAGTATTTTTGTTTTCCATAGTAGAAGCAACCGCTACTAGCAAGTACAGTATCATCAATATCAAAACTTACGTTCATTGGTGGTTTGCCTGATAAACTTGCTTTGATTTGCTCAACAGATACCCAATGAATAGGAGCTTGTTGCTTTTCAGCTGTACGAGTATCAAAGCCTGCTTGAGTATAGGGTTCTTTAGGGGATGCATATAAGTTGCAACTTAATGCGGTTGCTAGAATCGTAACTACAGCAGAATAATGAAAAATTTTCATAGTTTTTCCTTTTAATTAGAATGTTATAGTATAACTAAGTTTTTAGCTTAATGAACAGAATTGATAGCACTTGCAATTATACTAAAGCAGGCAACCAACCCCGCTATTTAAATAAGAAGTTCTCTGGATAATGATAACAGGTTAAGAAGATTAAAAAAGGCAGTCTTTGATTATATGTGAGCAATGTCACAAATTTTTTGTATAAAAGCGGTGTTAGTTTGAGTGAGTTTTAGTTAATATTTATTTGCTTTATTATTAAATACGTTACTGAAAATTTTATTCACGATTTTTAATTAATTTGTGACATATTTTTTGCTATGTTTTACATGAAATTGAATTATAGTGATTTTATAATAGAAAATAAAAAATAGCTTATTAAGTTAGAAGAATGATTTAAATAGGGTTTAAATCATTCTTCAATAAAACTCAGTGCAGTTTCTAATATATCTATGCCTGCATTTGATTTGTGTGCATTCTCACTCAAATATCGTCGCCATTGTTTTGCTCCTCTACAATTTTGAAAGGCTCCTAGCATATGTCGAGTAATGTGATTTAAATGTACACCCATAGTTAATTGTTGCTCAATATAAGGAAACATTTTTTTTATAGCCATTTGAGGTGAAATAATAGGGTATTGAGGACTAAATAAAGTTTGATCAATGTAACCTAATAAGGAGGGATTTTGATATGCTTCACGTCCTATCATTACACCATCGACAAATTGTAGATGTTGCTGTATTTCTTCAAGTGTTTTAATTCCGCCATTAATGCTAATCAACAAATGGGGGAAATCTTGTTTGAGTTGATAAACACGATCATAATTTAGTGGTGGAATTTCTCTATTTTCTTTTGGACTTAGTCCCGATAGCCATGCTTTTCTTGCATGAATAATAAATTCATTGCACCCACCTTGATGTACTTTTTCAATAAAATCACAGAAAAAATCGTAACTATCTAAATTATCGATTCCAATCCTTGTTTTTACTGTAATAGGAATTTCAACTACACTTTGCATAGCCTTTACACATTGTGCTACAAGCTCTGCCTTTGCCATAAGACAAGCACCAAAAAGACCATTTTGAACACGATCAGACGGGCAACCTACATTTAAATTAATTTCTTGATAGCCTCGCTGCTGTGCAATTTTAGCACAATGAGCTAATTGGACAGGATCGCTACCACCGAGCTGTAGTGCTACAGGATTTTCTTCTAATTTGAAATCTAAATGATCATATTTAGCATGGATTATCGCTCCTGTCGTGATCATTTCTGTATAAAGCAAAGCGTTATGACTAAATTGACGATGAAAATATCGACAATGACGAGTTGTCCAGTCAAGCATTGGTGCAACAGAGAAGCGACCACGATAAAAGTGCGGTTGATTTTGATTAAATACCATTATAATTTACTTTTATATCAAAACGAGTGGTTTAAATAAAGGGTGTAAAAGTGATTACACCCCTAGGTGAGATTAATCTTGATCACCAATCAATATACTTTCTAATGCAATTTCAATCATGTCATTGAAAGTAAGTTGGCGTTCTTCAGCTGTAGTTTGTTCATTAGTTCGGATATGATCAGAGACCGTACAAATTGCTAAAGCTTTTGCTCCAAATTCAGCTGCAACAGCATATATACCAGCTGCTTCCATCTCAACTCCTAGAATTCCATATTTTTCCATTATATCAAACATTTTTACATCAGGAGTATAGAATAAATCAGCAGAAAATAAATTACCTACTTTTGCTTTAATACCTTTATTTTTAGCAGCTTGTACTGCAGCTGCAGTCATGTCAAAGTCGGCAATAGCAGCAAAATCATGATCGTTAAAACGGATACGATTTACTTTTGAATCAGTGCATGCTCCCATACCGATTACCACGTCTCGTACTTTAACGTCCATTTTTACAGCACCGCAAGAACCAACACGGATGATTTTTTTTACTCCATATTCTGTAATTAATTCTTTGGCATAAATAGAACAAGATGGGATTCCCATTCCATGTCCCATAACTGAAATTCTACGACCTTTGTAAGTTCCAGTATAACCAAGCATATTACGAACATTAGTTACTTCTTTTGCATCTTGTAGAAAAGTTTCTGCAATGTATTTTGCACGTAGTGGATCGCCTGGCATTAAAACAACATCAGCAAATGCACCTTCAGGTGCGTTGATATGTGGAGTCATAATATTAACCTCTTAATTAAATTTAATGATAGATTTACCGTAATCCATTTCAGATAGACCGAAATATTCAGCAATTGTTTGTCCTATATCAGCAAAAGTTTCTCGTTTACCCAAGAACTGCTTAGGTACATTTGCCCCATAAATTAAAACAGGAATATGTTCACGAGTATGATCTGTTCCTGTCCAAGTTGGATCACAACCATGATCTGCTGTGAAAATTACAATATCATCGTCAGTAACTAACTCTAATAGCTCTGGTATGCGTTTATCGAAATATTCTAATGCTCCTGCGTAGCCAGCAACATCTCTACGATGCCCAAAATCTGAGTCAAAGTTAACAAAGTTTGTGAAAACAATAGTATTTTCACCCGCTCTTTTGATTTCAACCAAAGTGCTGTCGAATAATGCTTCAATACCTGTTGCTTTGACTTTTTGTGTGATTCCCGTATGTGCATAAATATCAGCAATTTTACCGATAGAGACAACTTCACCTTGTTTTTCTTCTACTAATTTTTGTAATACGGTTTTTGCTGGTGGCTCTACAGCGTAGTCTTTGCGGTTACCTGTGCGGCTAAACTCTCCAGCTTTTGGTCCTACAAATGGGCGAGCAATAACTCTTCCGATATTATAATCTGCAAGTTCTTCACGAACAATTTGACAAAGTTGATATAACTTTTCTAAACCATAAGTTTCTTCATGACAAGCTATTTGAAATACTGAATCTGCTGAGGTATAGAAAATAGGTTTTCCTGTTTTCATATGCTCTTCACCGAGCTTGTCTAAAATAACAGTACCAGAGGAGTGGCAGTTGCCTAAGTAACCAGGAATACCAGATCTTTTTACAATGCGGTTTAGTAATTCTTCAGGAAAGCTGTTCTCGTGCTGAGGGAAGTATCCCCAATCGAATAAAACTGGAACTCCTGCTATTTCCCAGTGACCAGAAGGAGTATCTTTACCAGAAGAAATTTCTTTAGCGTAAGCATATCCTCCGATTAGTTTAGGATTTGGATCAAATCCTACTGGTAATTCACCAGAAGATTGTTGAGTAGCTAGCCCTAAACCTAATTTTTCTAAATTAGGTAAGCATAACGCACCCTCACGTCCTTTTGCATTTGCTTTTCCTTCAGCACATTGCTGAGCAATATGGCCTAGAGTATTTGAACCTTTATCTCCGAATTTTTCAGCATCTTCACTAGCACCGATACCGAAAGAGTCTAACATCATTATAAATACACGTTTCATAGCTACCTCTTATTTAAAATTAGCAAACGTTTTCCTTGTGTCAATATGACAACACCACGAACTAAGTCGTGGTGTTAGTGTAAATAATTTTTCTAAATCATACCGCACTTACTATAGTGCTGCACCACTTAATCCAATAAATAATCCAGCGATAGTCGCACTCATTAGGTTTGCTAATGAACCCGCGATAACCGCTCTAATACCTAATCGGGCAATATCACCACGACGGTTTGGTGCCATTCCACCCAATCCACCAATTAAGATTGCGATAGAACTGAAGTTAGCAAAACCACATAGTGCGAATGTAATAATTGCTTTAGTTTTATCACTCAGTTGAACTGCTGCATCTGCGGCTAGATAAGGAGTAAATTCCATATAACCAACGAATTCATTAATCGCTAATTTTGTACCTATCATCCGTCCTGCAATTTCAGCTTCACCCCAAGGAACACCAATAATCCATGCTAATGGTTTGAAAATCCAACCGAAAATTAGACCAAGTGATAAGTCAGGAATACCGAACCAACCACCTACTCCACCTAAAATACCATTAATCAATGCAATTAATGCGATGAATGCGATCAACATTGCCCCTACATTCATAGCAAGTTGCATACCTGAAGAAGCACCAGCTGCGGCTGCATCTAAGACATTTGACGGTTTTTCTAAATCGACACTCTCAATATCATCATTGAATTTTTGAGTTTGTGGTATCATCACTTTAGCAAATAAAAGACCAGCAGGTGCTGCCATGAATGATGCGGCAATTAAGTAAGTTAGAGGAACACCCATACCTGCGTAGCCTGCCAATACTGAACCTGCGATAGAAGCTAAACCACCACACATTACTGCAAATAATTCTGATTCTGTCATTTTGCTAATGTAAGGTTTAACAATGAGTGGTGCTTCAGTTTGTCCAACGAAAATATTGGCTGCTGCGGACATAGATTCTGCTTTTGATGTACCCAGTAGTTTTTGTAATGCACCACCAATGATTTTAATAATCCATTGCATCACACCGATGTAGTAAAGTAATGAAATAAGAGAGGAGAAAAAGACAATGCTTGGTAATACTTTAACAGCAAAAATGAAACCAACATTACTTGGATCTGCTAGTCCCCCAAATAGGAAAGCAATACCTTCGTTACCATAGCTGATTACTTTACTTATAGCAGCAGCGATACTTTGCAATACGGTACGACCTGCAGGTACATATAAAATTAAAGCACCGATAGCAATTTGAATGAATAATGCTCCGATGATTGTTCGAAAATTGAGAGAAGAGCGGTTATTGGAAAATAAAAAAGCGATTCCAAGTAACACGAAAATCCCAACTATACTGATTAAGGTACTCATAAAAGGTTTTCCTCAAGTTAAATAAAATGCGATAAGAACTAAAAAATAGCATTGTGATTCTACTGTGTTTTAGAATAAAAATCTTTATTAAAATGTCAAAAATGTGAAGGCAAGCGATTGCGAAAAGAAAAAAAGTTGATATTTTTAATAATTTAGTTACATGTCATAGCATGCTATTCTTGGGATAGTTTGCTTTTTCATTATAATTAAGTGCGGTCTGTTTTTTAGCATTTTTTGGTCGCTTTCTTCCATTTATTGAATGAGTTAGAATAGTAAAACGATAGTCTGCGAAAGGATATATACTATGCCAACAATTAGCGTAGCAATGATTGTGAAAAATGAAGAAGCTGATCTTGCAAAATGTTTAGATCGAGTTAAAGATTGGGTTGATGAAATAGTTATTGTTGACTCTGGCAGTACTGATAAAACGGAAGAAATTGCTTTAAGCTATGGTGCAAAATTTTATCGACATGTAGATTGGCAAGGGTTTGGTAAGCAACGTCAAATTGCACAGCAGTATGTTAGTTCTGACTATGTACTTTGGTTAGATGCAGATGAACGTGTTAGCGATGAGCTACGGGATTCAATTCAGCATGCTATTTTGGGAAATGAAGATAATAATGTTTTTCGGTTATCTCGTATAAGTGAAGTTTTTGGACGAGAAATCCGTCATTCAGGTTGGTATCCTGATTATGTTATTCGTTTATATAAAACAAAGTTTACTTGTTATAGTGATGATTTAGTACATGAAAAAGTACAGTTGCCAGCAAATGCGAAAGTTAAAACTTTAGTGGGGGATTTGCATCATTACACTTATAAAAATATTCATCATTATTTAGTGAAATCGGCAAGTTATGCTAAGGCATGGGCAGATCAGAGAGAAAACTCAGGTAAAAAAACAACTTTGTTGCAAGGTGCTAGTCATGCATTAGCTTGTTTTATTAAGATGTATTTTTTAAAAGCGGGATTTTTGGATGGTAAACAAGGCTTTTTACTCGCCGTATTATCAGCTCACTCCACTTTTGTTAAATATGCAGATCTATGGGTGAGGACTGAAACTAATGTTAAAAATCCTGATTAAATAAAATTGCACTTGTGGAGTTTCAATTTGTTTTCAATCGTGTTAAAAATGATCTAGTTCTTTCATGTTGTGGATTGATGAAGATATTTTGTGGTGTTCCTTGTTCGACAATTTCTCCTTTATCCATTACAACGACTAGATCTGCTACATCTAAGGCAAACTGAATTTCATGAGTGACGATGACCATTGTTTGTCCTTCGTTAGCAAGTATTTTCATAGTGTTTAGAACATCTTGTACTAATTCAGGATCTAATGCAGAAGTAGGCTCATCAAATAGCATTAGCTCTGGTTTGATTGCTAGTGCTCTTGCTATCCCTACACGTTGTTGTTGTCCACCAGAAAGTTGATAAGGATAAAGAGTTGCTTTATCTTCTAATCCTATTTTTTTTAGTAACGATAGTGCTTCTAAGCGGACAATATCAATGTTTCTGTTTTGTACAAAAATAGGACCTTCCATAATGTTTTCGATAATAGTCTTGTGTGGAAATAAATGATATTGTTGAAAAACCATACCGCACTTACGTCGTAATGTCAGTATATCTTTGTTACTTAGTTTTTTTTCAAAATCAATGTGTAGCGGATTTTCACTATCAAAATCAATACTTCCTTGCTCTGGTAATTCTAAAGCATTTAGGCAACGCAGAAATGTTGTTTTACCTGAACCAGAAGGTCCTAATATGACTACAATATTGCCTTTTTTGATATTTAAATTCACGCCATGTAAGACAGTCGTCTTGTTAAATGATTTACGAATATTTTGTACTGTTATCATTATCATTTTCCCCTTTAATGAGCAATATAGCGGTTTAAATGAGATTCAATTTTATTTTGTAGAACAAATAAGAAAAAGCAAAAACACCAATATATTAAACCAGCCTCAATATAAACAGGTAAAAAATCATAAGAAGCATTCGCTATTTGCTGTGCTACTCTAAACATTTCTGTGACCGTAACAATAGAAGCTAATGAAGTATCTTTAAATAATCCAATAAAACTGTTACTCAGAGGCGGTATAGCTACTTTACATGCTTGCGGAGCGATAATACGACGAAATGTTTGCAGATAGCTCATGCCGATAGTATATCCAGCTTCCCATTGTCCTTTAGGAATTGCCTGAATAGCAGCCCTAACAGTCTCTGAACCATAAGCACCTACATTTAATGAAAAACCAACAATTGCTGCAGGAATAGGATCAATAAAAATGCCAATAGCAGGTAAGCCATAGAAAACTATTGAAATCTGAACTAGCATTGGCGTCCCTCGAATAATCGAAATGTATAATTTCACAATAATCAAAGAAATGCGATGAAACCATCCTCTTTGTGGAGTGATACGAATTAAAGCAATTGTAACTGCAATGATCATACCAAAGAAAAAAGATACTATAGCGAGAGGAATAGATACCAAAATTGTGGCTTTGACCATGGGGAAAAAGCCATTAATAACTAACTCAGCCCTTGCTTCATTCATGAAGGGAAGTAACATTAAAAAATTATTTAACACTGACGTCTCTACCAAAAAATTGCTCACCTAGTTTTTTTAATACACCTTCATTGCGAAGCTCAATAAGTGCGGTATTGATTTTATCTAAAGCATCATTATTGCCTTTATTCACAATAAATCCAGCACCTATTTTAGTATCAGCCTCCCAAAAAGGACGCAAACCAGAGTTTGGGTGTTTTTTTAGATAATCTAGTAATGCAAGAGAGTCATTAAATGTAGTATCAGCTCGGTTTTGTTGAATAAGCAATAGACCTTGAGCCATATTATCAATTGGAATAACTTCAGCACTATAATGGATAGCAAGTTCACCATAATTGGAGCTGAGTGTTTGAGCGGCTCTTAATCCTTTTATATCTTCTATTTTTTGAATGCGATTTTCGTTATCACGAGCAACGAGCATTGCACCAGACCAACTATAGGGTTCAGATTTGTCAAAAGTTACTTGTCTTTCAGGCGTAGTTAATGCTACTTGATTGGCGACGAGATCAAAACGACCACTTTTTAACCCAGCAAGCATAGCATCCCACTGAGTTTCTTTAAATTCAATTTTAATGCCAAGTTTTTTTGCTACTGCACGAGCCACTTCTACATCATAACCTGTTAATTTACCTTCTGAATTATGATAAGTGAAAGGAGCATAGGTGCCTTCTGTTCCTACAATAATTACGCCTTTTGTATTAATTCGTTCTAATAAATTGTTAGCAGTAGCATTATTAGTTACTAAAAGAGATGTGATTGATAAAGTTAAAAAAATAATTTTTTTAAGCATGATTATTCCTTATAATTAGCTGTGATTAAACTTAAAACCTGCAAATTGATTTTAAAAGGAAAGTGTTTTTTCACAAATAATAATAAGTAATATGTTATTACAAACTAAAATATCATCTTGCTCTAAGATTAGAATCCAAGAGCCTGTTTAATTAGCTTCTCTTTCAGAAACCCAGTCTGATTAACTACGTTCACTCCGATACCACGAGCTAGTCTTTTGAGTGGATTAGATCCAGCAAATAAATCTTTTAATCCTTGCATTGCAACTAACATTTTAACTGCTTCTGTTTTGCGACAAAGTTCATACTGACGTAGATTTTGGTATTCACCTATATCAATATTTAACTGTACATTTTTACGTATTTCTTTAGCAAGTAGAAGAGCATCTTGAAAACCAAGATTTACACCCAAGCCTGCCAGAGGATGGATAGTATGAGCAGCATCACCAGCTAGTGCAATGCGATCTTTTGCAAAGTTACGAGCATAACGAGCGGTGAGTGGAACAGTTCGACGTTCAGACTGTAATTGACATAGTCCTAATTTATTATCAAATGCGACAGTTAAATTTTGGTTGAAAGTTTTTTCATCACAATTGACGAGTATTTCTGCCCGTTGTGGAGGGAGAGACCAAACGATAGAACAAAGATGAGAATGGTGCAATGGTAAAAATGCTAAAATGCTATCATGGTCGAAAATTTGTCTCGCACAATTTTGATGAGGCTCCGCTGTTTCGACGTTACAAACTAAAGCATTATGTCCATAATCCCGAAAAATAAGAGGAATATCTACTTGTTTTCGCAGCCAAGAATTCGCACCGTCTGTGCCAGCTACTAATTTACTGAATAAAATTTCATCATTATCTAATGTTAGTACCGCATGGCTTTCTGTGATGCCTATTTTTTGTGGAAGTGCGGTAATAATTTCAACATTTTTTTGTTGTTTCACTTGTTCCCATAATACATGCTGGATTAAATGATTTTCAATTATATAGCCTAATTGTGAGACACCTAATCCATTGGTACTAAAGGAAATATTAGCAAAACTGTCTTTTTCCCATACTTCCATTCGATTGTAACTAGTTGCTCGCAAATTAAGTAATTTTTCCCATATACCGAGATTTGTTAACAAACTTTGGCTAGCAAAATTTAATGCACTGACTCGGAAAGTAATATTTTCTACCGCACTTTGGGGAGGGGAGCATTCAATAATAGCAATGCGAATGGGAACATCTTTTAAACTTGAAGCTAATGCTAAGCCAACCATTCCTCCACCGATAATAGCGAGATCAACTGTTTTCATATTTTTCACCTTAATTAAAGCCAACCTAACATAGGCTTAGCTAAATATTGTTTTAATAGAGGTAATTGCGATAGTGCCATTAATCCTAGGTTACGTCCAATTTGAAAAGGCAATAGATCGTTAGCAAATATCGAGACTAAGCTATTTGTTAAACTCATTATCCGTTGCTGATCAGCTAGGCGTAATTGCTCATATTTTTGTAAAGTTTGATAGTCACCAATATCTTGTTGGCATAAAAATTGTTGGCTAATTGTATCTGCTAATGCCATGACATCACGTATGCCTAAGTTAAAGCCTTGTCCAGCAATAGGGTGTAATGTTTGTGCAGCATTTCCAACAAGGGCTACTCGGTGAGCTATATGTTTTTGTGTACGATATAAATTTAATGGATAAGCGAAACGTTGACCGCACTTTTGTAGCTTACCAACTCTCCAGCCAAAATGTTGTTGGAGAATAGCTAAAAAATCAGTTTCATTTAAGTTCATTAATTGACTATGATCTTTTACGCACCACACTAAAGACATTAAGTTATTTTTCATCGGCAATAATGCTAAAGGCCCTTCAGTTGTAAATCGTTCAAAAGCACAGTTTTGATGTGATTTTTGAGTTGAAATATTGGTAATAATTGCTGTTTGTTGGTACTGTTGAACAATTTCAGTACTAATTCCTGCTGCATTACCAACAGTAGAATAATTACCATCTGCACCAACCAATAATTTAGCCTGTAAAGTGCGGTCGTTTTTTATGTCGATTTTAACATTGTGTTCTGTAAAGTGAATCTGCTCTACATCAACAGGAGCAATGTAATCGATGTTTGAATATTTAGATATTGCCGCCAATAAAATATCACCCACTTCACTTAATTCGATAACTGCACCTAATTGATTTAAATGAAATTCAGTGGCATCGAATTTTACTATTCCAAAGTGTCCCTTATCTGAAACATGGATATGATGGATTGGCTCAGCTACGGGGGATAATAGTTGCCATAAGTTACATTTTTGAGGCAAAATAATTTCATTGAAGTAACGGCAACTACCATCTGAAAGAGCAATACAGCGAGCATCAAACCCGCCTTGAACGTGTTTTTTTGGTGATTTTTTTTCTAAAACTGCGATTTTTATCTTGCCATTAGTTTTACTACTTAGTGCAAGGGCGAGAGTCGCCCCTGCCATTGCTCCACCAACAATAATCACATCATATTGCATATTATTCCGCCATCAATTTTTCTATCTCTTCTATTTCTTTTGGTACAGCAGAGGTTAGAATTTTATTACCATATTCTGTAATTAAAAGATCATCTTCAATACGCACTCCAATCCCTTTATATTGTTCAGGCACTTGGCTATTTGGTGAGATATACAATCCAGGCTCTACAGTGAGAACCATGCCAGCTTTTAATTCACGATCTCGAATTTTACTATTGCGATCGCCATTGCAACAGTCTTTACTATAACTGCCTACATCATGTACATCTAAACCTAACCAATGCCCCAAGCCGTGCATATAAAATTGACGGTGAGCTTGCTTTTCAATTAATTCATCAATATCGCCTTGCAAAATACCTAATCTTATTAGACCTTCTACTTTAATTCGCACCGCAGCATCATTGGCTTGTTGAATGGAGTTGCCAGGTATGAGTAATTCAATTGCCTTTTTTTGAGCAGCTAACACTATCTCATAAATTTCTCGTTGCGGTTGAGTAAATTTTCCATTGATTGGAAAAGTGCGAGTAATATCTCCTGCATACATAGCAAACTCACATCCCGCATCAATTAACAATAATTCGCCATCTTTTAAGGCTTGATCATTTTCAGTATAGTGCAATATACAAGCATTATCACCCCCCGCAACGATACTATTATAAGAAGCAAATTTTGCACCAAAGCGACTAAACTCGTGTAAAATTTCACCTTCAATCTCTGCTTCAGTTCGATTAGGACGAGTCTGTTTCATTGCTCTAATGTGAGCGAGAGCTGAAATTTGTCCCGCCTGTTGCATAAGAGCGATTTCATTTGCCGATTTGAATAATCGCATTTCATCTAGGATAGGTGACCAACAGCATATTTCAGAAAATTCAGCTTTGCTTTCTGCCAGTAACTTATCTCCCCAAACTTGTTGCATATTCTTATGATAAAGTGCGGTCAGATTTTTAGTTAATTTGAAAAACTGTGTTGAAAAATCGTCAATTGAATAGGCATTATCTATTGATAATTTTTGCGGTGCATTTTGGAGTCCTAAACGACGTCCATGCCAAGTTTCCATTAATGGATCAGATGGACGTAAAAATAGAATACTTTGTGTTGCTCCATTTGCTTTTATCAACAACAAAGCAGAGTCAGGTTCATTAAATCCAGTTAAATACCAAAAGTAACTGTCTTGGCGAAAAGGGTAGTGACAATCATTATTGCGAACTTGTTCTTGTGCAGAAAAAATGATTGCAGCTGTATTTTCTTTCATTTGAGAGAGTAAATTTTGGCGACGTTCAATAAATTCTGTAGTAGGTATTTGTGATGTATAACTAAGATCCATTGTTGTGTTCCTTTATTTGATTTAGTGTAATACCGTTTTAGTCTCAGTAACTAAGGGACGGAAATGAGAATGGAAAAGAGCAACGACAGTACGAATATATTCGATAAGTTCTTCTATTGCATCATTTAATTCATCAATATTGTCTGATTCATCATAGCCTAGTTGAGCAATATCTTGCAAATCTGTTAGGGCTTCAGCAATTTCACCTTTTTCTTTGTCTAAATAAGGCTGAGTTAATCCTAAACCAAGTAAAAAATGACTTACCCATTCTGATAATCCATCTGCACGCAAAAAAACATCTTCCTTAGGTAAAAAAAGTTCGAAATTAAAGCTATTAACATCTAATAGCGTATTAATAATGTGTTGGTAAATAACTTCTATATCTTTTAAAAGCGAAGTTGGATAGGCATGATTATCATTAGTAAATTGATAAATTAGCGACTGCCATTGTTGTTCACTAACATTACCACAAACCAAGCCAGTTAATAATCCATGTAATTCTGCTGCAGAAACTGAAATACTAGCTTGATGCAATTTTTGATCAAGCTCTAAATAAGAGTAAGGTTTTTTAGTCATATCTTATTCCTATGTGAATTTACCACTAGTTTACCACTGTTCTGATTATGCAACCACCAAACAAATAGATTTTTTATGGCGAAAATAATTTGCTATGGCATAATGATTGAAAAATCAGAGTGGAAAATTATATGTCATTAAAAATTATCGAAGTGCCAGTATTAGGGCAAATGCTACGCTTAAACTGTCCAGAAGATCAGCATGATGTATTACGACAAGCAGCTAAAATACTTGATCAACGGATATTCGAAATGAAAGAACGGACAGGTATTTTAAATATTGAGAAAGTGCTATCTATAGTAGCTTTGAATTTAAGTTATGAACTCATCCAAGCAGAGCAGAAAAAACAATTAATTGAAGATATTGTTTCGGCTCGTATTCAGCAATTAGATAGTTCTTTAGACGGAATTTTAGCCGCCAAGACTGACGAAGCGATAAAATATTAATCAATATTGTTATTTTACGTAAATATTGAAAAATTAATCTAGTCAATTAAATTAAATTAAGATAGTATTAAATAAATTTAAGAATTACCTGGGATGTGCGTTAGCGGATTATGTCCCTGAGCCGATACTAAGATTATTATGAGTCGGTGTCCTGTTGTTGGTGTGCAAGCTTACTATGAGTAAGAAGCCTAAAAACAATTGCAACTGATTCCCTTGAACCGTAGGGTTCAAGGACTGACCATCTGCAACGGCATCTCGGGTTCTTTCAAAAGTGTTATGAATACTTACTTGCCTTCTCAACAGTCTAACCAAACGAGAAATCAAATTCGCCATCAAATGCGTGAGGTTCGTCACCGACTTACTACATTTGAGCAACAACAAGCTGAACGATGTATTACTGAAAAAGCTTTAAATTTAGTTGAACAACATGGATGCCAAACAGTTGCCTTATATTTGTCTTTTGATAGTGAAATTTCAACCGAATCATTGATTAAGAAATTATGGCAAGAAAAGATCAATGTTACTTTACCTGTATTGCACCCTTTTTCAAGAGGAAATTTATTATTTCTTAAATATCAATCGGATACTATTATGCAAAAAAATAGGTATGGTATTTTACAACCTAAGCTTAACGTGCAAAATGTCGTTCCTCTCGAACAAATAGATATTATTTTCACTCCGCTAGTCGCTTTTGATAAAAATGGTAATCGAATTGGTATGGGCGGAGGATTTTATGACCGCACTTTACAACATTGGCAACAAAAATCATTTCTACCCGTAGGATTAGCACATCGATGTCAGCAACTTGATAATTTACCTACAGAAATTTGGGATATTCCTCTTGCAATGGTATTGACGGATTAGTCTGATTGTACTCAGTTGGTTTAATATAATCTGTTCTGTCTCTTTCTTTATTAGGCGAAATATTTGCTTTAGTTTATAATCTGCGATAAATAATCGAAATTGAGTATATTTATGGCACAAATTGCACAAAATCCCCTTGTTTTAGTTGATGGATCTTCTTATCTATATCGTGCTTACCATGCTTTTCCACCATTGACCAACTCTTTAGGTGAACCTACAGGAGCAATGTATGGAGTATTGAATATGCTAAAAAGTTTGATTGCAAAAGTTCAACCAAGCCACTTGGCAGTAGTGTTTGATGCTAAGGGAAAAACATTTCGTGATGAAATTTTTGAGCAATATAAATCTCATCGTCCACCAATGGCAGATGAATTACGATCACAAATTCAGCCTTTGCACGATATTATCCGAGCGTTAGGGATTCCATTGTTAGTAGTGGATGGAGTTGAAGCTGATGATGTAATAGGTACACTTGCAGTTCAAGCATCTGATAGCGGTAAAAAAGTATTAATTAGTACGGGTGATAAAGATATGGCCCAATTAGTTAATGATAATATTATGTTGATTAATACTATGAATAACACATTGTTAGATCGTGCTGGTGTAATTGAAAAATATGGTATTCCTCCAGAGTTAATTATTGATTATTTAGCGTTAATGGGTGATAGCTCAGACAATATTCCAGGTGTCGCAGGTGTTGGTGAAAAGACTGCACTTGCATTGCTTAAAGGTATTGGGTCTATGACTGAAATTTATCGTAACCTTGATAAAGTGGCGAATTTATCTATTCGAGGTGCGAAAACTCTCGGTGAAAAACTAAAAAACGGCAAATCTGATGCTGATTTATCTTATTTGCTTGCTACTATTAAAACTGATGTTGTGCTTGATATTCAGGCAGAGCAATTGATCTTGGCTGAAAGTGATCAGCAAAAACTAGAAGAGTATTTTAGTCGTTACGAATTTAAACGATGGTTAGCTGATTTTAACAGTAAAAGTGCGGTGAAATCTATTTCAAAAATTGAAAAGCAAAATTACCAAACTTCTACAACAATCATGCCACCAGAGCCTCTTCAAAATAAAATAAAAATTGACCGCTCTTTATATGAAACTGTCAATACGCAAGCTCAATTAGAAAATTGGATTAAAAAAATTCAGAATGCGGCTTTTGTTGCAGTAGATACGGAGACAACCTCGCTTGATGCGATGACAGCGGAGTTAGTGGGAATTTCTTTTGCTATAGAAAATGGTGAAGCATGCTATATTCCAATTGCTCATAAAAGCAAAATAGATAGTCAAGCTGATTTATTTAGTGAAACGATGATTACAGCTAATTCAGTGAAATTAGATATTAATCAAATAGATAAGACATCTTGTTTGGCTCAACTTAAACCAATATTAGAAAATAAAAAGATTAAAAAAGTTGGGCAAAATATTAAATATGATTTAACTATTCTCGCAAATAATGATGTTGAGTTGCAGGGAGTTACGTTTGATACCATGTTAGAGTCCTATGTGCTGAATAGTACGGGTCGACATAATATGGATGAATTAGCGAAACGCTATTTGGGATATGAAACAATTTCATTTGAGCAGTTGGCAGGGAAAGGTAAAAATCAATTGACTTTTGATCAAATTGATATTGAACAGGCTACGGAATACGCTGCAGAAGATGCTGATGTAACGATGAAATTACATCAACAACTATGGGACGAATTGCAAAAAATACCAAAATTACTGAAATTATTTAATGAGATAGAACTACCGCTGATGGAAGTGTTATCACAAATGGAACGTAATGGCGTACTTATCGATAGTAAGGCATTATTAGCACAATCAAATGAAATTGCAGAAAAATTAAGTGTGATTGAACAACAAGTTTTTGAGCAATGCGGTGAAACGTTTAATTTAGCTTCGACTAAGCAATTACAAGAAATCTTATTTAATAAATTGGGGCTACCTGTAATTGCAAAAACTCCTCGAGGTGTTCCATCCACTAATGAAGAAGTATTAGATGAATTAGCTAGCATGGGACATATTGTACCTAAGTTGTTAATTGAGCATCGAGGGTTATCAAAATTAAAATCCACTTATACTGATAAATTGCCTCAAATGGTTAATCCGAACACAGGGCGTGTACATACATCTTATCATCAAGCCGTTACTGCGACAGGACGATTATCTTCAAGTGATCCTAATTTACAAAACATTCCAATTCGTAATGATGAAGGTCGCCGTATTCGTCGAGCTTTTATTCCATCAGAAGGATTTAAAATTGTTGCAGCAGACTATTCTCAGATTGAGCTTCGCATTATGGCACACTTATCACAAGATAAAGGGTTAATTTCTGCATTTAAAGATGGAAAAGACATTCATCGCTCTACTGCAGCTGAGATTTTTGGATTACCTTTAGATCAAGTAACGACGGAACAACGTCGTAGTGCAAAAGCAATTAATTTTGGTTTAATTTATGGTATGAGTGCTTTTGGTCTTGCTAAACAGTTAGGCATTTCGCGTGCAAATGCACAAAAATACATAGACTTATACTTTCAGCGTTATCCAATGGTGCAGACGTTTATGACCAATATTCGTGAAAAAGCTAAATTACAAGGTTACGTAGAAACACTATTTGGTCGCCGTTTATATTTGCCAGATATTCATTCATCAAATGCGATGCGACGGAAAGGAGCTGAGCGTGTAGCGATTAATGCTCCAATGCAAGGTACAGCTGCGGATATTATCAAACTAGCGATGATAACTATTGCACAGGAGATAAAAAATGACAGCAATATTCGCATGCTTATGCAAGTACATGACGAACTGGTGTTTGAAGTGCGGTCAGAAAAAGTAGAAGAATATTGTTCTCGTATAAAAACATTAATGGAAAATGCTACTCAATTAATTGTACCTCTCATTGTTGATGTTGGAGTTGGGATAAATTGGGATGAGGCACATTAAAATATGAGAAAATTTCACCGCACTTTTAGTACAAAAGGATTAACAAAGATTGGATAAAATCCGATTTTGATATATAGTAATTCACATTTTATTAAAGTTTTGTAGGTCAAAAATGTCAAATAAATATAATGTAAAAACTTTTCAAGGAATGATCTTAGCACTGCAGGATTATTGGGCAAATCAAGGCTGTACCATAGTTCAACCGTTTGATATGGAAGTGGGTGCAGGTACATCACATCCAATGACTTGTTTGCGTGCGTTAGGTACTGAACCGATGGCATTTGCCTATGTGCAACCGTCCCGTCGTCCGACAGATGGTCGCTACGGCGAAAATCCGAATCGTTTACAACACTACTATCAATTCCAAGTAGTGATTAAACCGTCGCCAGATAATATTCAAGAACTTTACCTTGATAGCCTGAAAATGCTTGGCTTCGACCCAACTCAAAACGACATTCGTTTTGTAGAAGACAATTGGGAAAATCCAACGCTAGGTGCATGGGGATTAGGCTGGGAAGTGTGGCTAAACGGTATGGAAGTGACCCAATTTACTTACTTCCAACAGGTCGGTGGTTTAGAGTGTAAACCAGTTACGGGTGAAATTACTTACGGTTTAGAGCGTTTAGCAATGTATATTCAAGGCGTAGATAGCGTTTATGACCTTGTTTGGTCTGATGGCGAACTGGGTAAAACCACCTACGGCGATGTATTTCACCAAAACGAAGTGGAGCAATCAACTTACAACTTTGAGTACGCCGATGTAGATTTCTTGTTCCAATGTTTTGAACAGTACGAAAAAGAGGCTCAGTACTTACTTAACTTAGAAAAACCGTTACCATTGCCTGCTTACGAACGCATCTTAAAAGCGGCTCACAGTTTCAACTTATTAGACGCTCGCAAAGCGATTTCTGTTACCGAACGCCAACGCTACATTTTACGCATTCGTGCTTTAACTAAAGGCGTTGCCGAAGCGTATTACGCAAGCCGTGAAGCCCTAGGATTCCCTGGTTGTAAGAAATAATTTTGTGAGCAGAATGTACGGTTTTAAGGAAAGTATATCAAAGCAGGATCTGGCTGAAATAGACAACATTGCTGTATTTAGTGGGCGGATACACCCCATTGATACATTAGAAAAAGCCAATAATGCGTTGAAATTTCTAAAACAAGAGAAAGTTGTCGGTTTTGATAGTGAATGGAAACCAGCGTTTGGTAAAGGTTATCGTCACAATAAGGTCGCCTTAATTCAAATTTCAACCCAAACTGATGCTTATCTCTTTCTAACTAGTAAAATCGGCATTCCGATTGAATTGGCAAAGTTGTTGGCAGCACCTCATATCAAAAAAATTGGCTTAGGTCTGAAAGATGATTGTTGTAGTATTAAACTTTTAGTTCCTGATTTTCCTTTTGCAGGCTTTATTGATTTGCAAGATATTGTTGATGAATTTGGCATTAAAGATAAAGCATTACGCAGAATTTATGCTATTTTGTTTAATGAAAAAATGTCCAAATCTCAGCAAAAGTCAAATTGGGCAGCTATTCGGCTATCTAATGCTCAATTAAAATATGCTGCATTAGATGCTTATGCTTGTCTAAGGATTTATTGTTATTTAATGGAAAAACGAAAGGAGAAACAGATGAAACCTGTTCTATATTTTGCAGACTGGTGTCCAGATACTGCACCATTTATCGCAAAATTAGAAAAATTGGGAGTGAAATATGTACCGTTTGATATGACTAAAAGTGGTGCAGCTCTTAAAGCATTTTTGAAATTACGGGATACTCACTCTGCGTTTGAGCAAGTGAAAATAAATGGTTCGATTGGCATCCCCGCTTTGTTATTGGAAGGCAATAAAATTGTACTGGATTTGGCAGAGTTAGAAGATTTTTTTAGCTGACAAGTGGTTATTTTTCAGTAGGATATTTGCAAAATAAGCAACTTAACCACAAATTCAGCATTAATTCAGAACACCGCTCTAATTATTGAGCGAGCAAGATCTTATATTCGCCAAACGGTCAATTCTGCTATGGTGCTGAGCTACTGGGAAATTAGTCGCTTTGAACCCTAGATCGTCAAATTTTAGTGCTTTACTACGAGTGGCAGCTGGCAAACCAATAGAAAGAGCTTGTGGTGCAAGACTCAGTGGCAAAAAGCGAACCACTGAAAGAGACAATCCAAGATTATTTGTGAGAACCGTACATTCTGGATTTTCTCAATTTGCAGGATAAAAGCTACCAATAAAGCCTAGTAGTAATTTATAAGATTTTTTGCTTGAACTGGGTAAAGATTTTTGCCTTTGTGGAACGGTAAAATCGGCAGGCTCAAGCATCAAGATATCGGGCAAATAGACACTTATGTTCGCCTGTATGATAAACAGTTTAAAGGGGCGATGACAACCCAACCATTGGCTTGGTATCATGTAGCGAACAGAATGAAGCAGCAGATTGAGAAAGTGAAAGAAAGGTTTGAGTTGAGATTGTGAAATCAGTGATTGCAGAATTCAGAGAGATTAAGATTTTGCACACAGTGTCTGCAAAATTGTGTATACACCGTGTGCACAATTTGAAATGATGTTAAGAAATAATATAAGAATGAAAAAGTTTACTTTTATTGATTTATTTGCTGGGATTGGTGGATTTCATCTAGCAATGGAAAGTCTTGGTGGAGAATGTGTATTTGCTTCTGAAATAGATGAATACGCAAGAAAAACCTATGAGTATAATTTCAAAAAAAGTAATCCTAACTTATTTTATAGCAATAATTTTAATGATGATATTAGAAAAATAAGCTCTTTTGATTTACCCGATTTTGATGTGCTTTGTGCTGGATTTCCTTGTCAGCCGTTCAGCCAAGCAGGATATAAGCGTGGATTTAACGATACGCATAAATCTGAAAGAGGGAATTTATTTTTTAATATTGTTGAAATTTTAGAAGCTAAAAAACCTAAAGCGTTTTTTTTAGAGAATGTTCGAGGTATTGTCAATCACGATAATGGAAAAACATTCAAAATTATTCGTGATATTCTAGAACAAGAATTGGGATATAGTTTCTATTTTCAGATTATTAAGGCTTCAGATTTTGGATTACCACAATTACGACCACGTGCTTTTATGATCGGTTTTAGAGATGATCAGATATTGAGTAATTTCTCTTTTCCACAGCCAATACCACTAAAATTAACAATGTCCGATGTTTGGGGAGGAATTTGTGATCGAGAAATAGGTTATACACTCCGTGTTGGTGGTCGTGGTTCTAAAATTGGGGATCGTAGAAACTGGGATCATTATTTAGTTGATGGTGAAGTTCGTCAGGTTATGCCTGAACAAGCAAAAAAAATGCAGGGTTTTCCTGATGATTTTGAGTTTCCTGTACCTAAATCACAAGCAATGAAACAGCTTGGCAATAGTGTTGCTGTTGATGCTGTAAGAGCTTGCGGAGAAAGAATGATCGAATATATGAATTTTTTGGATCATATGAATGGAAAAGATGAAGTGAAAAAAACAAAAAATAAAGGTGAGTGGACTGAGCTTTATACTTTCTTAAAATTATTAACTGATCAAAAAATTTATTTAGCGGATAAGGATCTCAATCAAAAGCAAGATTTCTTCAAAGTGAATAAAGTCACTACACTTAACATTCAGCAAGATTGCTATTTATCAGAAAATGATATTGTTGAAGTAGAAGATAAGAAAACAGGTGTAGTTCATCAAGTGAAAACATCTTCATTTTTAAATCAAAATGTATTAGATACTCTTGCTGAAAGCATAAAAAATGGGCGTGGGACTTTTGATATTCCAGAGTTTCATATCATTAGCAATCAGTTAGGAGTTACCTTAATTAAAGGTGGAAACTCTAATCAGAAAGCAGATATTGTACTAGATGTAGAAGATGAAACAGGGCAATACAGTGAGCAAGGTTTTGGTATTAAATCATATTTAGGAAGTGATCCAACTTTATTAAATGCTTCAGGAAATACCAATTTTGTGTATAAAGTTAGAAATTTATCGTCAGAACTATTAGATGAGATTAATTCTATTAACACAAAAACAAAATTAAAGGATCGTATATCAGCTATTTATCAACAAGGTGGATATTTAGAGTTTGATTGCATTGAGCAAACAACGATGGGATATAACCTTGATCTAGTTGATAGCATTATGCCTAAATTAGCGGCAATGATGTTGCTTGAGTTTCATAAAAATAGAACAAATACGATTGATGAAAATCTACGCTCTATTTTTGCTCAAAATTCTGAATTATTTGGTACAGATTTAGATGGTTTAAGAATTAAAGTTAAGAAATTATTAGTTGCAATTTTACTAGGATTCTTTGCAGGTTCTAAGTGGAATGGACAATATCTTGCTAATGGTACGATTGTCGTAAAAAGTGATGGTTCTCAACTTGCTTATCATATTACTGACTTAGCTAGTCTAGAAAATTATTTATATGAAAATATCCGTTTTGATACTCCATCTACTACTCGTCATCGATATGGTTCATTGATTGCGGAAAATGGTAATCTTTATTTCAAATTAAATTTACAACTTAGATTTTAGAGACAGAGAAAAACAAAATGACAACACAAAACTTCCTCGCCGAGATCGGCACAGAAGAGCTGCCACCGAAGGCACTCAAAAAATTAGCGACCGCATTTGCGGAGAATGTAGAGCAAGAGTTAAACCAAGCGAGTTTGGCTTTTGATAAAGTAGAATGGTTTGCTGCTCCTCGCCGTTTAGCGGTCAAGGTGTTGAACCTTGCGGATAGCCAACCAAGCAAGCAGATCGAAAAAAGAGGTCCTGCGGTGTCGGTGGCGTTTGACGCCGAAGGAAAGCCGACCAAAGCAGCGGAAGGCTGGGCGAAAGGCTGTGGGATTACTGTTGAGCAAGCGGAACGCGTTGCGACCGATAAGGGCGAGTGGTTGGTTCACCGTGCAGTGATTGAAGGTCAGCCGACTAAAAATTTGCTAGTAGATATTATTGCTAAATCACTGGCGAATTTGCCGATTCCTAAAACTATGCGTTGGGGCGATAAGAGCGAGCAGTTCGTCCGCCCTGTGCATACCGTCACTCTTTTATTTGGTGCGGATTTGATTGAAGGTGAGATTTTGGGCGTGAAAAGTGGCAGAACTATTCGTGGTCATCGTTTCTTAGGCGAGCGTGAATTTACTATTGAAAATGCGGATCAATATCCACAATTATTGAAAGATCGTGGATCGGTAGTGGCAGATTTCAACGAACGAAAATCGTTGATCCTTGCAAAATCTCAAGAAAAAGCGACCGCACTTGGTGGCGTAGCAGATATTGAAGAAGATTTGCTTGATGAGGTAACCTCTCTTGTAGAATATCCGAATGTGCTGATAGCCAAGTTTGAAGAGCGTTTTTTAGCTGTACCAGCAGAAGCTTTAGTTTACACAATGAAAGGCGATCAAAAATACTTCCCGATTTATGATAAAAACGGAAAATTATTACCGCACTTTATTTTTGTGTCGAACATCAATCCAGAAGATCCAAGTAAAATCATCGAAGGTAACGAGAAAGTAGTTCGCCCTCGCTTGACCGATGCGGAGTTCTTCTTCAAAACTGATTTAAAACAGAAATTGGAAGAGCAATTACCACGCCTTGAAACGGTGCTGTTCCAACAACAATTGGGTACATTGCGTGATAAAACGGCTCGTATTGAAGCATTAGCAGGTGAAATTGCAGCACAAATCGGAGCGGATCAAACTAAAGCAAAACGTGCAGGATTGCTATCAAAATGCGACTTGATGACTAATATGGTGTTTGAATTTACTGACACGCAAGGCGTGATGGGTATGCACTATGCACGAGCAGATGGCGAGGATGAAGAAGTAGCAGTGGCACTTAACGAGCAATACATGCCTCGTTTTGCTGGCGACAACTTGCCGAACAGCTTAGTAGCTTGCTCTGTAGCCTTAGCAGATAAATTCGACACGCTTACGGGAATTTTCGGTATCGGTCAAGCACCAAAAGGCAGTGCTGATCCATTCGCACTTCGCCGTGCAGCATTAGGTTCACTTCGCATTATCGTGGAGAAAAACCTGCCGCTCGATTTGGCTGAAATCGTATCAAAATCGACCGCACTTTTCGGCGATAAGCTGACTAATAAAAATGTGGTGGAAGAGGTCGTGGATTTTATGCTCGGTCGTTTCCGTGCGTGGTATGAAGGAGAAGGTATTGCAGTAGATGTAATTCAGTCTGTGCTTGCTCGCCGTCCTACAAAGCCAGCGGATTTTGATGCTCGTGTGCGTGCTGTCTCTCATTTCCGTTCTTTAGATAGTGCTGAAGCATTAGCAGCATCGAATAAGCGTGTGAGTAATATTCTTGCTAAAGCAGATGTTGAGATTGCTGAGATTGATTTAAATGTTTGCGTTGAACCAGCAGAAAAAGCATTAGCAGAATCTGTGATTACATTGAAAAATGAAGTTCAACCATTAATTGTTAAAGGTGATTACACTACAGTATTAGATAAGTTAGCAAATCTCCGTCAACCTGTTGATACTTTCTTTGATAATGTAATGGTGAATGCTGAAGATAAAAAAGTTCGTCAAAATCGACTCGCAATTCTAAAACATTTACAATCTTTATTTTTACAAGTTGCAGATATTTCTTTGCTACAATAATGAAAGAAAAGGCGTTGATTTCCATCAACGCTTTTTTTTATTTGAGCCAGCTTGTTGGGCTAACTGATTGATAATTTGTCAGTTTAATAAAACCGTAGATAATGCGGAAAATGTACCAAATACTAACAATGAAAAGTACAACATAACCAACTAAAATTATTGAAAGAATAAAACCAATGATTCCTCCAATAATTGAACCCCAAAAAGTGCGGATTAAATAATTAAGGTGATTTGCATAGATTGTATTCGCTACTTCTTCACGCTTCATATAAGCTAAAATCACCCCAACGATAGCAATGAAAGGCAGGAAAAGGCTTATTGCAAAAGTGCCATAAGTGATAAACATATAATTTTTATGTTGCAACAACGAAGTATCCAAAAGATCTATTGGTTTGTTTTCATTCATTTTTTTCTCCTTATTTATTTTTATTTTCTAAATATAGCCATTCGGCCACTTGTTTGGCAAAATAAGTCAAGATGCCATCAGCACCAGCTCGTTTAAAGCAAAGTAAACTTTCCATGATACATTCTTTTTCTTTTAGCCAACCATTTTGGATTGTAGCCATATGCATTGCATACTCACCAGAAACTTGGTAGGCAAAAGTTGGTACACCAAATTTATTTTTTACTCGATAAACCATATCTAAGTAAGGCATGCCTGGCTTTACCATTACCATATCAGCACCTTCCTTGATGTCTAATGCAACTTCCTGTAAACCTTCATTGCCATTAGCTGGATCGACTTGATAAGTTTTTTTATCTGCACCTTTTAGATTTGCAGATGAACCTACGGCATCTCGGAATGGACCGTAGTAATTTGATGCATATTTTGCTGAGTAAGCCATAATTAAGGTATTGATAAAACCTTGTTCCTCAAGTGCGGTTCGTATTCTGTGAATTCTGCCATCCATCATATCACTTGGAGCGACAATATCCGCACCTGCTTCGGCGTGAGAAAGTGCTTGTTTGACTAACACTTCTGTAGTGGCTTCATTTAGCACATAGCTGTTATCATCAGTAATTCCATCTTGACCATGAATAGTATAAGGATCAAGTGCTACATCAGTTAACACACCCAGTTGAGGAAAATGCGACTTAAGAGATTTTACTGCACGTTGCACTAAACCGTTTGGATTAAAGGCTTCTTCTGCGTAAAGGGATTTTTTCTCTTGCTCAATTACTGGAAATAACGCAATTACGGGTACCCCATATTTGACAAGTAATTCTGCTTCGATAAGTAACTGATCGAGTGTTAAACGTTCTATTTTAGGCATTGAAGGCACAGGTTCACGATGATTTTTTCCTTCAATAATAAAAACAGGGTAAATTAAATCGTCAACAGTGAGTTTGTTTTCCGCTATCAATCGGCGGCTAAAATCTGATTTACGCATGCGACGTAAACGACGGGCGGGAAATCTACCTAGAATTTGTTCTGTCATATATGAATATTCCTCAAAATAAAAAAGAGGTGATTAGCTAGTTAATTCTATTCATGTTTAGTGTTATTTTCAATTGTGCTTTCAGATATTTCATCGTCATTTTTAGATTGATAAAAATGAGCAAATAACAACCCAATTTCGAACAGTAAACACATTGGGATAGCAAGCAACGTTTGTGAGAAAATATCGGGTGGCGTTAGTAACATGCCAACAACAAAGGCAGTTACAATAATATAAGGACGTTTTTTCTTGAGATCATCCACACTAGTGAAACCAGTCCAACATAATAATATAATTGCTACAGGAACTTCAAAACAAACACCAAAAGCAAAGAAAATAGTTAATACAAAATCTAAATAACTGCTAATATCTGTTGCAATAGCTACACCCTCAGGTGCACTTTTAGTTAAAAATCCAAATACTAGCGGAAATACTACAAAGTACGCAAAAGCAACACCACAGTAAAATAATAATGTACTTGAGAATAATAGTGGATAAACAAGACGTTTTTCACGATGGTAAAGAGCTGGTGCAACAAAAGCCCAAATTTGATAAAGCAAGTAAGGCACAGAAATGAAAATTGCAACAACACCAGTAAGCTTAATCGGAGTAAAAAAAGGAGTTGTTATATTTGTCGCAATCATACTAGCACCTTTGGGCATTACGCTGATTAGTGGCGAAGCGATAAAATTATAGATGTCGTTAGCAAAATAAACTAATGCTAAAAATACTATTACAACGCAAATTACTCCCCGTAATAATCGATTGCGTAATTCAATAAGATGATTTATTAAAGGTTGGGTATCTTCAACAGCCATATTGTTTCTCTTAGCTATTCTTCTTTACTGTATCTATGGATTTGGATTCGCACTGATCGTCAGCTATAGCTAGATCATCTTCAGTGTAGTAATCTTCAGGAATTTGTAGCATTGGTTCGCCTTCTTCTGCTATTTCAGCCAGCTCCTCTGGACTTAGCTCTTGCTGCGAAAGTGCGGCAGTATTACTTGAATTTTTATCTTGCTGATCTTGTGAATTTGCTAAAATTTGTTGATTTTCTACCGCACTTTTTAGTTCTTGCACTTGTTGTTCAAAACTAGTGTTAGTGGCATCAGCTTTCGCTTGTAAATCTGCTTTAATTTTATCTGCTGAAACTTTAAGATCTTCTACTGTTTTGCTTAATTCAGGAGAGAGTTGCTGCAAATTTAGCTGTTCGGCTTTTTTTATGCTTTCTTGCAACTCTTGTAATTTCAGTTCTTGTGATAGTTCATTTTGTACATTTGCGGCCAAACCACGAATAGTTGCTATCCAACCCATTACTGTTCTAATTGCAACAGGTAGACGCTGCGGACCCAGAACGACTAAGCCCACAATCAATACTAACAATAATTCAGAAAAACCTATATCGAACACGGATTACACCTGATCTTTTTGTTTCACTTCTTGATTTTGCGTTTTTTCCGCAGTATCTGTTAATTTTTCAAACTCAGCATCTTTTTTTGTAGAATCATCACTCATAGCATTTTTAAATCCTTTCACAGCATTGCCTAAGTCAGAACCAATATTTCTTAATTTTTTAGTTCCGAATAATGCTATTACAATTAAGAATACAATTAATAGTTGCCAAATACTTATCCCACCAAGACCCATTTTAATCTCCTATTTTGTATTTAAGTAAGTCTGCCAAAATATAGCGTTTTTCAATCAGTTGAACAATATAAATTTACATTATTTTCATTTTTCTTGATTTAAAGCAGTAAAACACCAATCATCCAAATCACAAAGCTTAGCATAAGAAGAAATGAACTCAACATAGTAGGTAAATTATTAAAGTGCCATAGTGTACCGAAAAACACAATAATTCCTATTAATAGAACAAAAGCCTTTTTTTGCCATTTTTGCTGGCGGCTTAATTTTTGGTTAAGTTCTCGTAATTGTTGGTTAATTAATTTTTGTTGTTTCAATCCTTCTATAAATTTTTCTGGCAAGTCAGGTAAATTTTCACTGAGATAAGGCAATTTGCATTTCATGTTTTTAATGAATGCTCTCATGCCTATTTGTTCATCAAGCCAGTTTTGTAGAAAAGGCTTTGCGGTATCCCATAAATCTAATTGTGGATAAAGTTGTCTGCCCAATCCTTCAATATAGAGTAAAGTTTTTTGTAACAACACTAACTGCGGTTGTACTTGCATGTTAAATTCACGAGCTACGTTGAACAAGTTAAGCAATACTTGAGCAAAGGAAATTTCTGACAGTGGTTTTGCAAAAATAGGTTCACAGACTTGTTGGAAAGCCTGCTCGAAAGCATCAATATCAGTATCTTGTGGAGTCCAGCCTGCATCAACATGCATTTGTGCAACACGGCGATAGTCTCGATTAAAAAATGCTACAAAACTTTCAGCTAAATAACGTTTGTCATTATCGTTTAATTTTCCTACGATACCACAGTCAATACCAATATATTGAGGATTATCTGGATGATTAGGATTAACAAAAATATTACCAGGGTGCATATCTGCATGAAAAAAACTATCACGAAATACTTGAGTAAAGAACACTTGAACGCCACGCTCTGCTAATAGCTTCATATTTGTGCCATTTTTACGCAATGCTTCTACATCTGATACAGGGATACCGTAAATTCGTTCCATTACAATCACATTTTTATGGCAAAAGTGTGAGTACATTTCAGGTACATATAGCATTGGGCTATCAATGAAATTTTCACGTAAACGAATTGCATTTGCCATTTCTGTGCGTAAATCTAGCTCATCTCGTAGTGTCTTTTCGTATTCTTGTATTACTTCAACTGCTCTTAAACGATAGCCCTCGCTAGATAAACGAGGAATCCAACCTGCTAATTTATACATCAAACTTAAATCAGCCTCAATTTGAGGTAAAATATCGGGACGCAGTACTTTGATGACGACTTCTTTTCCTGCGAATTTTTGTGTTGAATTAAAAGTAGCAGTGTGAACTTGTGCAATTGATGCAGAAGCTAAAGCTGTTTCATTAAAATTTATAAACCACTCATCAAGACTATCGCCTAACGCTTGTTCAATTTGTTGACGAGCTAACTTCCCATCAAAGGGGGTGACTTGATCTTGTAAAAGAGCAAGTTCATCGGCAATATCGGGCGGAAACAGATCTCGCCGAGTGGAAAGCATTTGCCCTAACTTAATCCAGACAGGTCCAAGTTCTTGTAATGCTAAACGCAATCTCAAACCAAAAGGCTTATTTGAGTGCTGATTACGTAACCAAAATAGAAGTTTTCTCCAGCAACGAATAGGACGAGTATAGCGATTGTGAGGCAGTATCTCATCAATACCGTAAATAAGAAAAGTGCTTATAATTTTATAGAAATGTTGACAATCTTTGAGTTTCATTGATTCTTCCGTTCAGCTAAAGATTGTTGAAAATTTTTAAACTTTTGCTCTAAAAGTGCGGTCTGTTTGGCTACACTTTCCACTTTTTGAGAGAAATCAGTAATAGCAAGGCTTGGTGAAACTAGTTTCCATTCCTCCGTTAGACGCTCCCCCCAAAAAAGTTGACTTTGTTCTAATCTTAGTTTGAGATTTTTAGTTAAATTTTGCAAAAAATTAACAGAACTAAAAGCTAATACGTCTCCTATATAAGGCGAAAGCAATCGAGCAGGGTCTTTCTCTAAGTCTTCCATAAGTGCGGTGAAGTTTTGTAAAACATCTAAATCGCCTTGTAATTGAATGGATTGATCATTAATACGATCGCTAAGTTGTTGTTTTGTGGGCGGATTAAACAGTAGAGAAAGAGAAATATTAACCAAACAATCGGGCGTATCATCATAATGATTTAGTACGTCAATACGTCGTTCAGTAAATAACAGATACAATGAGAAATCCATTTTTTGTAAAGCAATTTTTAATACTTTTCCATTTAATTTGTATAAATAACGCTCACTATGTGTGGTACGTTTTAGTAAATAATTAAGTAAAGCCTCTAATCCACCATTGAGTAATTGTGGAAATAAAAGTTGTGTTTTTAATTGATTGCTATCAGGGAACATAATTTTTCCTAGTTATTCTTATTTAACTAAAACTTATAGCCACGATGTAATGCTACAATACCAGCAGTTAAATTGTAGTAATTAACTTGTTCAAAGCCTGCTTCTTCCATCATTTCTTTTAAAATAGATTGATTAGGGTGCATGCGAATTGACTCCGCTAAATAACGATAGCTATCTGCATCATTAACTATTATCTCCCCAACTTTTGGTAGAATGTTGAAAGAATAAAAATTGTAAATTTTACTTAAAGGATCGAAAATAGGTTTAGAGAATTCTAAAACTAGTAAACGTCCACCAGGCTTTAGTACTCGAAAGATTGATTTAAGGGCTTTATCTTTATCTGTTACATTTCGCAATCCAAAGCTGATTATTACACAATCGAAAGTGTTATCTGAAAAAGGTAAAGATTCAGCATTAGCTTGAACATAATCAACATTACCAACAACGCCGAGATTTCTTAATTTTTCACGTCCAACTTCCAACATTGAGGAATTAATATCTGCTAATATAACTTTTCCTGTTCTCCCAACTATACGAGATAATTTAGCTGTAAAATCACCTGTTCCTCCAGCGAGATCTAACACTTTTTGACCTTTACGTACTCCACTGCAATCAATCGTAAAACGTTTCCATATGCGATGAATACCAAAAGAAAGTAGATCATTCATTAGATCGTATTTTTCGGCAACAGAATGAAAAACACCAGCTACCATTTGTTGCTTTTCTGTTTTAGCAACAGTTTTGAAACCGAAATGCGTAGTTTCCTCGTTACTTTGCATTGTTTGGGTAGAAAAGTGCGGTGTATTTTGGTTTGATTGCGTATTCATAATGTTATCCATGACAAAAATTTGTTCTAGGATAACAAAAAATAGCGGATTTTTCTCCGCTATTTTTTTATTTTTACTTAATTCATTATTAGAATTTCTCATTGCATCCTCCACTACCTAAAAGCTGGGGATTCCTACGAACTCCCAAAGTAAAAGTATTATACTTGGACTAGCGCTTTATATTCACGCCCCTAAAGGACGTGGTTTTATCTAACTATTAGGTAAAAGATCGTGCAATTTTAGTTAAAGCCAAAGAAAGTATGCTATTGTTGCAATTACAAAAATACAGATAACATTAAGGATGAAACCTGCTTGTACCATTTCACGTTGTTTTACTTCTCCTGTGCCAAATACGATAGCATTTGGTGGGGTAGCAACTGGTAACATAAATGCACAAGACGCTCCTAAACCAATGATGAGTGCTAGACCAGTGTCAGGTACACCTAAAGATCGAGCGATAGAAATGAAAATAGGTACTAATAACGCCGCACTTGCAGTATTAGAAGTGAATTCAGTTAAGAAAATAATAAAAGTTGCTACTAATAAGCCAATTACGAAAAAGTGACCACCTTGAACAGCAAATACGATGCCATCAGCCAAGATTTTACTTGCTCCTGAGTCTTTTAATACAGCACTCAATGTTAAGCCTCCGCCGAATAAGAATAATACGCCCCAGTCGGTGTTTTCTTGGATATGCTTCCATGTAGTTACACGAGTAATACAAAGTGCTATTGCTGCTAATAATGCGATAACACTGTCAAAGCTTTGGATCTTTTCTGTCATGCCAAATAACCCAGATAATAGAGGGTTAAGTTGACTACTTAGAATCCAACAAATAGCTATGAAGCTAAAGATTGCCAGCGTTGTTATTCGTTCAGCTGTCATTGGTATCTTTTCAAAAGTTTGCTCGAAATGGAGATTTAATTTAGGTTTAAAAACGATATATAGAGTGCCGATCATCAATGGCATTAAAATAACCATTGTTGGAATACCATACCATAACCATTGTGAAAAAGTTAATCCTAAGTTAGATACTACAATAGCATTTGGTGGGCTACCTACGGGGGTACCCATGCCACCAATACTAGCACTGTAAGCTATACCCAGTAGCACAAATACATAAGTATTGTGATTTTGTTCTTTATTTAATTGACTGAGTATCCCCATTGCTAAAGGTAGCATCATTGCGGCGGTAGCAGTGTTACTGATCCACATAGAGAGAAATGCAGTGACAGAGAATAAATAAATCACCGCTATCCATAGATTTCCTCCTGCTAAACTCATGATTTTATTAGCAATCATCCGATCTATTTTTTGATAGTGAAGAGTTGTGGCTAAAGCAAATCCTCCAAAAAATAGAAAAATTGTTGGATCAGAGAAAGTGGCTAACGCCTTTTTTGTAGTGATTAAATCTAATGTTATTGCTAAGAGCGGTACTAAAATTGCAGTAACAGTAACATGTAACGCTTCTGTCAGCCATAATATAGCGATAAATACTAGTAGAGCTAGCCCTCTATTCGCTTTTATGTCAAAAGGTAAAACATGAAGTAATACAAAAAACAATACAATATCGATCAAAAATATTAAGGTGTTTTTGTTAAAGGTTTTTTTAGTAGAGATTGAAGTTGTGTTCATAGTTTATCCTTAATTAAAAACAGGGTATTTTTGTTTACTATAATGATGTTGAAGTTATCAAGTTGTTAAAAAAAAGCAATCTTTTTCTTTTAAAATTGTGAACTTTGTCATGAAAAAAACACAATAAAAGTGCGGTTATTTATTAAAGTAAATAAATATGTTTAATATATTTTGTAAAAAATTAAAGACAGTTAGGATATTTACATTTAGTTAAGTTGAGTGATTATTTACTTAACTAATTGTTTTTATATGGTTAATAAATTGTTTTTTTATTATAAAAAAAGTTTGACTTCCAAATTTAATTAAATAATAATCACTATCATCTTTAATAACCAATTGTAGGTATTTATAATGAAAAAATATTTTACTCTTTTGCCAATTGCAGCTTTTGTTGCAACCGCTGTGCAAGCAGAAATGCTTGATGTTATCAATGTAGTTGAACATAACACGGGAGCGAAAAGCAAAACCAACATTGTAACTCTAAGTGATCAATCTAAGAGTACAGAAACTGATCTGCGGGGTATTCTACAAGCGGAGCCATCTATTAGTTTTGGCGGTGGTAATGGCGGAACGTCTCAGTGGGTTACTATTCGAGGTATGGGGGAAGATCAAATTGATTTTAAAATTGATAATACTCACTCAGATACCCAAATTTTCCATCATCAGGGTCGTTTCATGATAGATCCAGCTTTGATCAAGCGTATTGATGTTCAAAAAGGAACAGGTTCTGCAAGTGCAGGAATTGGTGCGACTAGTGGAGCTATTGTGGCAACAACAGTTGATGCTCAAGATTTGTTAAAAGAAGGTCAAAATATCGGATTTAAATTGCATGCTGGAGTTTATAGTAATAAAGGTAATACACAAGGTACAACTGTTTATGGTAAATCTGGTGCATTTGATGCGTTAGTAAGTGCAAATTGGGTTGCTGATGAAGAGTATGAAGATGGGAATAGTAGAAAAGTAAAAGGTAGCGAACTTGGACAGCGAGGTCTCCTATTTAAATTAGGAGTAGATATTAATGAAAATAATCGTGTTGTGTTAAGTCATCGTCAATAACGTTTTCATGGTGAGCGTAACATGCGTGAAGAGTTTGATTTTTCCTTTAATCCTCAAAAATCTGATGCAGACAACCATCGTAGCTATCGTGTAACAAAAACAGACACTACTAACCTGGAGTATATAGGTCGTAATATTGGTCCATTTTCTGAAATGAAAGCAAATGCTTATGTTATGGAAATGAGTAAAGATCAGGAAATGAAACCTGGTATGAAATTGAAACAAAAATATTCAGAAATTGAGACAAGAGGGGCGAATATAAATGTTGATCTTCCGATTGCTAATAAGCATTTAATGAAATTTGGAATCAACTATCGTCATCAGGAAGGGATACAACCTGAAAAATTAGAAGGTGTTGCAGATCAACAAAAACAAGATCTAGGCTTCTATGGTGAGGGTATCTGGGGATTCGGTCCAGTTACGCTGACGACAGGATTGCGTTTTGATGCATTTAAATTTAAAGCAATGGATGGCAAAGAAGTAAGTGATGGAAGATTTAATCCGAGTCTTGGATTGATTGTTGAGGCGACTAAAGATCTTCATTTTAATGCGAATTGGAACTTTGCTAGTCGTAGTCCACGTTTACGTGAAGTACAAGCAGCAACAGGAAAAGATATATTTTCATCAGCAAGTGATTTAAAAGCAGAACATTCTGAAAATATTGAACTTGGTTTTAATTATGATTTAACAGATACGTTTTCTTTAAATGGTAGTTATTTTTGGCAGAGCATAGATGACCTTCAAAATTTCCAAAGTACCAAAAATAATGAATGTAGTGGGATTGGGAGTCCTAATGCTAGTGGTAAGCATGATAGATACAGTTGTTTAATCTATAACTCAGGTAAATTGAAAAACCAGGGCTATGAATTAGGTGCTGCATTTAAATATGGTAGTTTAAAACTAAGAGCTGGTGTAGCTTATTCTAAACCAAAATTAAATGGCACAACTTATGATAAAACAACAACTTCTATTCCAATGGGGCGTACTTGGACAACAGCTGCTTCTTATAAATTTGAACAACCTAATTTAGAAATTGGTTGGAAAGGTCGCTTTGTTGAAGGCGCTGGTTTTGAAGATAGTAATCGCGGTAGCGGTGGCGGTAAACGTGCAGGTTATGGGGTTCATGATTTATACGCAAGTTGGCAAGCAAATGATAATCTAATTATCAATTTAGGGATTAATAATTTATTTGATAAAAATTATAAATCTCATGCACAACGTACAGGAATCAATTCTTTGCCAGGAAAAGGTAGAGATTTCCGTTTAGGTGTGAACTACACATTTTAACTTAGATTAATCGTTAGTTAACGATAATTTGATGTTGTTTTAAGGCTGTTTTTTTAAAGACAGCCTTTTTTATTGATGAGCTATAGAAGTAAACGTGTTACTCAATAAGAGAAATAGTAAAGCAACATTATTAGTTTAAAAGGTAGTATTGATGCTCTGTAAATAGACAGAGCATCATATAGAACATTATTTTAAGCTGAAAGTGCGGTAGAATTTTCTTTTGTTTTAGAAGCAGGATAATGAATATTTTTCACAGCCATAGCAGATTGTAGACTGCTATGACGAACCTGCTCTGCGAGGTCTGCATCACCATTTTGCTCGAAAGCGTAAATTACCATCGTAGTGTCATTAGGTTCAAGAGAATTGCTATCAATTACTTGTTTAAACGCATTGCTTGCCTTAGCGAAATCTCCATTACGTACATAGAGATAACCTAAACAGCGGTAAATACAACAACTTTGTGTTTTATCTATCTGTCTAATGCGTTTTTCCAATATTTTTATTAACTTGCTATTATCTGTTGGTTGCAAACGAGAGATTTGGAGACAAAGTGAATCACTAAGTGACGAAGAATCATCTATTTTTTTCAAAGTCTCCAGTGCAAGTTCGTTAGCTGTTTCGTGATCGTCACAGTCAACTAAACGGCGAATTAGACCGATTTTAACATAGAGATCATTTCGGCGTTTTTTAGGTTGATTATTCCACCATTCAATTAGACCATCAACACCATATTCATTCATTTTTTCATCGAGTAGTCCATCTTCAATTTTTTGCTGTAGCTGGTTGAATTCTGTTGTTGAATACAGTCCTGTGTTTTCTATTTGATCTAAAATATTATCCAGTGCTTGATAAGCATGTGAGCGTAAATAAATATCTACTGCTAATTTTAAAACTTCTTTATTGCGACTTGTCATTTCTAACAAACTATCTACTGCACTTCGTGCCGCTGGTAATTTATTTTGCTGTAATAAAATTTTAGTGCGAGCAATTTCAACGACAAGACTATCAGAACCTGCAATTTCAGCCGCCTTAAGTAAGTAATTATTAGCACTAAATTCATCTCCACGCTGTTGTGCAGCTTCCGCAGCTTTAATAAAATTAAACACAGGTTCATCAGCATGTTTTGCATTTTTACCTATTAATTTTTCTGCTTTGGAGTAATCACCAGCTTGCATGCGTATTAGCCCTTCGATAGTTTGTTTCTGAGCTTTTCGGCGTTTGCGATTTGAAAACCAGCCATAAGTATTGTTACTTAGGCGGAAGAAACGAGTAATAACCCACTCAATTGCATAAACAATTGCCATTGCAATAACGAAAAGAATAACCAATGTTGTTAATGACATTTCGATATTAAAGCTGTTCGTTTCGATTAAAACATAGCCTTGCTTACCTGACAAATAAGGTCCTGCGACTAAGCCAGCAAGTAACACTAGCATTAAAAATAATGTTCTAAACATACCTTATTTCCCCTGTTGCTGTTTTACATTCTCTAATGTATCGGTTTTCATTGTCGGTTTTTTTTCTTCAACTGCTAAATCAGTTGTGTTTTTTATAGATTTATCAACGGAAATTTCTACTTTATTAAATTCGGTAGTTTTTTTGTTTAGTAATTTATCTAATATATTTAAGCTATTGAGTTGCTCTGGTGCATCAACATAAATGGACTGTTCGGCAAGCTCATCAATGTCTTTCAAAAAATTTTGGGCTGTCTCTGTATTAGTATCAAAATAACTTCTTACCCAAGAAGCAACTGTCTCTAAAGATTGTTTATAAAGCTCATTTTGTTGGCGAGGCACTGCCATGATTGCCAGCTGTAAACGTAAGCGGATATTTTCTCTTAAATAAATATCTTGATTTGGTGCTAAAAGGGGTTTGCTATCATTATTTCTAGGTGTAATACGGATAAAATGATTTAAAAAAGAGACCGCACTTTTTCCAGCATTTTCTTTCCAGTCAGTTACTGAATCACTTAATGTTGTATCATTTTTAGGTTGCTCAAAATTTACGTCTAATACAGATAGCTCATCAACGGTATTGGCTAATAGTGATAGGCGTTGCATAATCGCATTTTGATCAATGTTATTGAGAGAAAGTAATAGTTTTAAATCTTCGTTTATTGCTACTCGAATATTTGCAGTATTTGGATTGGATACTTTTGCGAGAGTTTCATCAGCAATTTTGAGTAAAGATACCGCAGTATCTATGTCGTTATCTAAAACTAATTTTCTTAATGCATTGTTTAATAAAAAGTCAGCCTCTGAAAGTAACCAATCATTAGGTTGCTCAGCTCTAGTTTTTGAATCTAAACGGTTAATTTGAGTTTGAAGGGCATTGATAGATTGATCTTTTATTGATATTTCACGTTGAAGTTCAGTAATTTTTTCACTATGTTCTTTAAAAGCAATAGTTAATTTTTCTAGTTGTTCCTTATCTTGTTTTAATGTTGCGTTGAGTTGAGAGGAGGATTCAAAATTAACTGAATTTTCGGTTTTTTGCTTAAGTGAAGCTAATTTTTGTTCAATATCTGTCATTTGACCTTGAGTGTATTGATACCCATAATAACCTATAAAACCTAAGCTAAGTGCAATTAAAATTGCTAATAAGGATAATGCAGTACCACTTTTTTTTACTATTACTTTCTCAGGTTGAGGTTCAATAGATGAAGTATTCACTTCGTTTTCTAGAACTTTTTTGTCAACGCTCTTACTTTCTTCATCAATTGTTGAAGTATCTAATACTTCTATTACCTCTAACTCATCAATATTGTCAGTATTGGTGTTGTTTTTCTGTTTAGCCATTTTCTATTCCTTAATCAATACATTGAAAGTGATATGTTATTCTGATTGTAGCAGAGTTTGTAGCAAACTCTGATTGTCTGCTCTTGGTGAAATAACAATATTTTTCCAACCAAAATGCAATGCAAATTGTTTTATTCGACGACTAATAGTAATCAAGCGGCAATTTTTCAACCAATTATGATCGGTTTTAGGCACAAAATCCATAAGATAAGTTAAAATCTCTACACTTGTTACTATAATAGTATTCACGCCAGCACGTTTACATACACTTGATTGTTCTTCATTGTTGTAGTTAACAGGAACACGTTGATAGCATTCCACAATATCAACTTCGGCACCTCTTTCATGAGCTTTATGAGGGAATAATTCTCTGCCACCATTACCGCGTAAAATCAAGATTCTTTTATCGTTTAACTTTTGCATAGCTGGTAAAGATAATACGCCCTCACTATTTTCTTGTTGCCAAGGATAGAGAATTACTTGCCCTGTTTGACTAGCAAAGTATTCTGCTGTACGTTGTCCTACTGTAAAATAGTTTAAATCTGAACGCCAATGAAAGCCTGTATTTTTAAGAGTTTGCACAGCATAATTTACGGCATTTTTTGAAACTGCAAAAATATAATCGCCCGATTTTAATTGTTTATATTTATTTGGTAATTCGTTTATTTCACGACCAGGTTCAATAGAAAACAATGGCAAGTGGATTGCAACGATACCCGCTTTATTTAGCATATTTACTAGTTGCCCCCCTCTTTCATCGGAGCGAGTGACTAATACTGCCATTTTTGTCCCCACTATCTTTATTATATTTTTTGTAAAATTTCATTAGCACCTTGCTCTAATAGCTTTTCAGCGATTTCTATACCCAATTGTTCGGCGTGCTGTAAAGTGCTTTTACCGTCGGCTCGGATAATTTTAGAACCATCTAAGGCACCAACAAGGGCTTTTAAATGTAATTTTTCATCTTTCGTTATGACAGCATAGCCACCTATAGGTACTTGACAGCCCCCTTGCAAGTGTTTATTCATGGCACGTTCTGCTATGACACAATGTGTAGTAGCTGAATCAGCTAAAGGTCTAAGTAATTCTTGTACTTCCATGTCATTAATTCGACATTCAATACCTACAGCCCCTTGTCCTACCGCGGGTAGAGAAGTATCAGTATCAATAAAAGAGCTAATGCGATTAGTCATATTTAGTCTAATCAATCCCGCTGAAGCTAAAATAATTGCATCATATTCGTTATTATCTAATTTACTTAATCGTGTTCCTACATTTCCACGTAATGATCGAATATCTAAATCGGGACGTAAATTTTTTAGCTGACATTGGCGACGTAAGCTAGACGTACCTACTATTGCCCCTTGGGGAAGTTCAGATAAAGTGCGGTAATTATTTGAAACAAAAGCATCACGAGGATCCTCTCGCTTACAAATTACTGCTAAATCTAGCCCTTCGGGAAATTGCATGGGTACATCTTTCATGGAATGTACCGCAATATCTGCGATATTTTGTAGTAATGCGTGCTCTAATTCTTTGACAAATAATCCTTTACCGCCAATTTTAGCGAGCGGTGTATCTAAAATAACATCACCTTTTGTAACCATTGGAACTAGTTGAATTTCCAATTTAGGATAAAGTGTATTTAATTGAGTTTTTATATAATTTGCTTGCCATAGTGCAAGCGGACTTTGACGCGTGGCGATTTTTAGCGTATTTTTCATGAATATAGAAATAGTTATATAAATTATATCATAGTGAATATCCTATCATTGTTATGAAAAAATACCAATTTTGATTTAAAAATTTTGCTTTAATTTAAGCTAAGTGATAGAGTAGAGAACGTTAGAATTAACGATAAAGCTTGTTTCATTGAGCGAAATGATAGTATCTCAATGAAGTGGGCTGTTTTTCGTTTAGTATGCGGTTACTCTTCTTTTTAGGTGTTGTTTGAATTACGATCTTAATAGAGCAAGGGAACGAGTCAAGTATTTAGATAAGTTACGTTTTGAACGTGCATTATCAGGATCTTCCACACAGTTTAATCACGTATTTGAACTGATAACCTTGCTGTTACATGTTAATCATAGCGATCTGCCTGGCTATATTGAAAATGCTGTGGTAGGTATTGCTGATTTTCAACTGTCTGATTATCAACAACATTATCTCATAAAACGTCTTGATGATACTCAATTTTGTACTCTTAAACTAGAGATCGAAGCTTTTTCTGATCGTACTTGTTGTCCTATTTTAGGGGTATATGTTATGGGGAGTATAGCTTCTATTAGTCAAACGCCTAGCTCAGATTTAGATATTTGGGTTTGTCATCGTGAAGACTTAAGCATAAAAGAGCGGTATCTTTTAGCTAAAAAATCTGAATCATTACAAAAATGGGCATTGCAGATAGGGATTGAAATTAATCTCTATCTTATGGATCAAAATCGTTTTCGTAGTTTTCGTTATGCTGAACCACTGACAGCAGAGAATTGTGGTTCAGCACAATATATGTTGTTATTAGATGAATTTTATCGCTCAGTTATTCGATTAGCGGGCAAGCCACTATTATGGTTGCATCTAGATGTTGAACAAGAAAAAGAGTATGAAAGTGAAGTTGGACGCTTAATTGCTGAAGGTGTAATTGATCCAAATGATTGGGTAGATTTTGGTGGATTAGGGGCATTTTCTGCTAATGAATATTTTGGTGCAAGTTTATGGCAACTCTATAAAGGAATTGATGCTCCTTATAAATCTGTATTAAAAATCATTTTACTAGAGACATATTCTCAAGAATATCCAAATACTTATTTAATTGCACAAGAGTTTAAAAAACACCTACTACAAGGTGATTTTACTCACCATTTTGATCCTTATCTTACTATGTTGGAACGTGCCACAAAATACTTGATGGATTTAAATGATGTAAAGAGATTGGACTTTTTACGCCGTAGTTTTTATATGAAAGCAAATGAATATCATGTTGGAACAAAATTAAACAACTGGCGATTATATAAATTAAGTCAGCTCGTGAAAGAATGGGATTGGTCAGAAAATTTAGTAAAAGAATTAAATCAACGTACTCATTGGAAAATAAAACGAGTTAAAGAAAGTCACAATAATTTAATTAAGTTTTTAATGTTTAGTTATCGTCATTTAGTAGAATTCGCACGTAAATATAAAGTGGATTCTAGCATAATGCCACAAGATATTAGCATACTAACTCGTAAACTTTACACTGCTTTTGAAGAGTTACCTGGTAAAATTACGTTATTGAACTCAATGATTTCCTCAGATTTATCAGAAAAGCATCTTACTTTCATTGAGGTTCGAAACAATAAATTATTTAAAGATGGCTGGTATTTAGTAAATCAATCACCGACAATTGAGGGATTTGGTCAGTCTCGTCATATTGAATACGGTGAACACTTGAATAAATTAGTTTCTTGGGCATACTTTAACCGTTTATTAACGCCAAGCACAGAGTTATATGTTTATAGCCCAAATGTAGATCAATATAAATTACGTTGTTTCTTCACTGACTTGCGTTTATCTCTACCTGCGGTTACTCCTAGTGCGAGTAACGAAGAATTAAATCATAATTGTGAAATTAGAGATCTTGTTATTGCGATTAATCTGATTGCGGATCCTACTAAAGACTTATTGCAAACAAAACAAACTATCGTACCAAGTGACTTGTTTAGCTTTGGGCCAAAAGAGGAAAGTTTAGTGGGTAGTATTGATTTGACTTATCGAAATTTATGGAATGAGATCCGCACTTTACATTTCGAAGGATCTAATGCAATTTTATTAGCATTAAAAGTGTTATCCAATAAAATTTACCGTGGTGCAACGCCACCTCGATCAGTTAATGTATTTTGTTATAGTCAATATTATAAGAAAACATTGCGTAATATCGTTACAGCATTAGTAAATAAATGCATCAGTATTCAAGTCGGAACCACAGATGTACCACAAAATAATTTACTACGAGTAGCTGGAAAAAACTGGCGATTCTTCTTTGAAGATCGGGGAATTAGCTTACAAGAAATTCATAATCCTCAATTTGTTAGTAGTGAAGATTTTGGAGCAGTTTTAAAAGATACTATTGAAGAAAAAGAGACAGTATTACTAAACAATAAAAAGCAATATCCTTATGAGATAGATGCTTTTGCAAGTGAAGGATTTTTGCAATTCTTTTTTGAAGATAATTCGAATAAATTATTTAATGTTTATATTTTAGATGAATCTAATCGTATTGAAATTTATCGTAATTGTGAAGGAGAGAAAGAGCAGAAAATTCGAGAAATTAATCATATTTATCAATCTGCTGGGTTGGATGGAAGCGATAATCCATATAAAATTGTGCAGAGAAATTTTAATTATCCACAGTTTTATCAATTGTTACCTGTAGAAAATGGGGTTAGAATTGTTCCGTTTTACAGTCGTTTGGTATCGTCATAATTGAGGAAAAAATGTTTGAGAAGATGAAAGTTATCATTATTGATGATCACCCGTTGATGCGTACGGGGATTAAACAGCTCCTTGAGTTGGAAGAGCTTTTTGAAGTAGTAGGGGACGCTGGAAACGGAATGGATGGCATTAATCTAGCATTACGTACTCAACCTGATCTAATAATTTTAGATCTAAATATGAAAGGGTTATCTGGGTTAGATACATTAAAGGCTCTACGTGGAGAAGGTATTGATGCACGAATTGTCATTTTAACAGTATCTGATGCTAAAAATGATGTATTTACGTTAATTGATGCTGGTGCTGATGGTTATCTATTGAAAGATACAGAGCCAGATACACTAGTTACTCAAATAAAACGTATTGCACAAGGTGAGGTTATTTTGAGTGATTCAATAAAAGATTTATTATTGGAACGCCAAACAGAAGTAGAACCTTTAAATCAATTAACTGAGCGTGAAATGGACGTTTTACAATTAGTCGCAACAGGACTTTCTAATAAACAAATTGCTTTGCAGTTATTTATTTCGGAAGAAACAGTTAAAGTCCATATTCGTAATGTATTACGTAAACTAAATGTACATTCTAGAGTAGCCGCAACAGTGTTATATTTCCAATATAAAGGCATGTAATAATTCTTTGTTGTGTGGTAAGTCTAGCTAATTTGTTAATAATTAAGGACTAATTTCTAGTTAGTACGGAAATTAGTCCTTTTAGTTTGAGTGTAGCTAAGAAAGAGAATAAGGTAGAGGATAAATTTTTAGTCCAATGTGTTGTTTAGGTAGTCTAAAAGCAGTTTCTGTTTGTAGATCTTGATTTACAATTACTTGTAGCCACAAAATTTTGTCAAATACTACCGCACTTAGTATATATCCTGTTTTTCGCCAACCATTTTGTAGCTTAACTTCAATTTCAGAACCTAAAGATGGCGTGTAATTTAGTGTTGTTGCATCAGCCTGAAAAGTTAGCATTGCCCGCTTATTTATTCCCCTATATTTTGCTCTAGCGATAGTTTCTTGACCAATATAGCAGCCTTTTTGAAAAGAGATTGCTTTTTCGATTTGCTGTAAATTAACGGCTTGCGGAATAAATTCAGCTAAACTTTGTGCAGAAAACTGTGGAATACCATTTTGTATTTCTAATATGGTCCAATGTACAGGTTCTAGATTATAGTTTAAATTTATTGGCGTTGAGTTTATCAAAATATAGCGTTGAGGTTTTCCTTCTAGAAATATTTTAATTTGAGCGGAAATCATATTGCAGTTTTCATTAATATTTTCGCTGACTAATCCTGTAATTTGCCAATCTAAAAAGTGAAATTCGACTTTAGAAAAAACAGCATATTTTTTCAATTGATTAATAGCAAAAGTTAAAATGTCTTCTTCTATTAATAAATGAAACTGCTTCTCTTCAATGCGAATTATTCGGAAAAGTGCGGTTATTTTTCCCATTGGATTACAATGTGAAGTTATGGTTGATTCACCATTTTGTAATTTTGATACATCGCAAGTTAGTTGTCCTTGCAGAAATTTTTCCGCATCATCACCTTGTACAGAAACTAAACGATATTGGCTCAAATTGGTTATTAACATGATTTCCCTTATTGTTTATTCAATATTTTGAATTTGCTCACGCATCTGCTCAATTAACACTTTTAATTCAACTGCTGAATTAGTTACTTCTGCATTTATGGATTTTGAAGCGAGAGTATTACTCTCACGGTTTAGCTCTTGCATCATAAAATCTAATTTACGCCCCACAGCACCGCCTCTTGCTAAAATAGATTGTGTTTCTTTAACATGTAGTTGTAAACGATCAAGTTCTTCGGCAACATCAATTCGCTGAGCAAAAAGAACCATTTCTTGTTCTAAACGTTGAGGATCTGCTTGCAGTTGTAGTTCTTCAAAACGTTGATATAAACGTTCACGTTGCCATTGAATAATATTTGGCATTTGTGACCGCACTTTTTCTACTTGTACGATAACTCCCTGTAAACGCTGTTTGATTAGATCTTGTAGTTTTTTCCCTTCTCGTTCACGCATTTCAATAAAATCTTGTAATAGCTGGTTAAATCCAGTAAGTAAGTCTTGACTAATTTGATCTAAGTCTTGTTCTGGTGTTTCGACTATGCCAGGATAGCGTAAAATATCAACAAGACTTATTTCTCCTTCATTAGTTTGCTGTTTGATCCATTGCAGAGACTCAATAACTTTAAGTGCTAATTCTTTATTTAAATTAAGTTTATCTGTTGCTTGGTTTTTATTATCTATACGTAAAGTACACTCTATTTTTCCACGAGCGAGCTGTTGCCGTAATTTTTCACGTAGAGTATTTTCTAGGCCTCGAAATTGTTCAGGTAAGCGAAAAACAGTTTCCAAATAACGTTGGTTTACGGAGCGTATTTCCCACACCGCATCCCCCCAATCTTTTTTTATTTCTTGGCGGGCAAAGGCAGTCATACTGTGAATCATAGTTTATCCTTATGTTAAATTTTTAAAAAATACTTATCATTAGGTATTAAGTGAATTTTTAAAATCATTTATTTGGCACATTTTACCGTTAAATTTCGCTTCTGTCAGTTTGCGTGTTAAAATGACCGCACTTTTATAATTAAACAAGGAATTTTTATGCGTCCTAATGAACGAGCATTAAACCAACCACGACCAATTAAAATTACTCGCCATTACACTAAGCATGCGGAGGGTTCAGTGTTAGTGGAGTTTGGAGATACTAAAGTGATTTGTACAGCTACAGTAGAAGAAACTGTACCTCGTTTTCTTAAAGGGCAAAATAAAGGCTGGGTAACTGCTGAATATGGCATGTTACCACGTTCAACTCATAGCCGAATGCAACGCGAATCAGCTAAAGGTAAGCAAAGTGGTCGTACGATGGAAATCCAACGTTTAATCGCTCGCTCTTTGAGAGCGGTGGTTGATTTGACAGTTCTTGGCGAACGTTCTATTACGCTTGATTGTGATGTTATTCAGGCTGACGGCGGTACTCGTACAGCGGCGATTACGGGCTCTTGTGTTGCTTTAATTGATGCAGTGAATGAGTTAATTAAAAATGGTACGCTACTTAAAAATCCTATTAAAGGTCTAGTTGCAGCAGTCTCTGTGGGAATTGTTAATGGAGAGAGCGTGTGCGATTTGGAATATGTAGAAGATAGCTCAGCAGAAACAGATATGAATGTCGTTATGACAGATGATGGTCGCATGGTGGAAGTACAGGGTACAGCGGAAGGTGAACCATTTAGCCACGAAGAATTATTGCAGTTATTGGACCTTGCTAAGCAAGGCTGTGAGCAAATTTTTCAAGCACAACGTAACGCATTAGCACAATAAAACAGATATGGATACAAAATGCAGGATTATAAACAACAATTTATTAAGTTCGCATTAAGTCGGAATGTATTAAAATTCGGAGAGTTTGTGTTGAAATCGGGCAGAAAAAGTCCTTATTTTTTCAACGCAGGGTTATTTAATTGTGGTGAAGATTTAGCTCTCTTAGGGCAGTTTTATGCTTTTGCTATTCAAGCAGAAAAGTTGGATTACGATGTGATTTTCGGTCCAGCCTATAAAGGTATTCCAATTGCTACCTCAGTGTCTATCGCTTTGTTTAATCAATTTCAACTAAATAAGCCAGTGTGTTTTAATCGTAAAGAACTGAAAGATCACGGCGAAGGTGGTTATTTGATTGGAAGTAAGATGCAGGGTAATGTGCTTTTAGTTGATGACGTGATTACGGCGGGTACAGCAATTCGTGATGCTATGGATTTAATTCAAGCGAATCAAGCTCAATTAAGTGCGGTAGTTATTGCACTAAATCGTAAAGAACGTGGTAGGGGAGAATTATCTGCAATTCAAGAGGTGGAAAGAGATTATCAGTGCAAAGTTTGTTCAATTATTGAGTTTGATGACCTTATGCAATTTATTGAACAAGAAAAAAAATATCGTGAATTTTTACCTGCAATGCAAGATTATCGACAACAGTATGGTGTGTAAAAAAGCGATTGAAAGAAAATAGTGGTTTTAGTAGGAATTTAAAATTTCATTGAACTTTGAGTGAGTTGGAGAATTGGATGAGTTTTATTGGAAAATTATTAGGTCTTTTTGTTGGTTGGAAGCTCGGTGGCTTTTTTGGGGCAATGGTTGGTGTATTTCTTGGGCATATTGCTGATAAAAAACTATATGAATTAGGTAGTGTTCGATCGACGTTTTTTAACGGTAAAATGACTCGCCAAGCCCTTTTTATGCAAACTACTTTCGCAGTATTGGGGCATTTGAGTAAAGCAAAAGGTCGTGTAACGGAACATGATATCGCATTAGCAACTAGTTTAATGCAACAAATGAATCTTGACGAAAACTCTCGTAAATTAGCACAGCAAGCCTTTAGTCGTGGTAAAGAAGCTGATTTTCCAATCCGACAAGTACTGCGAGAATTTCGTCTTGGTTGTGGACAACGTGCGGATTTGATTCGTATGTTTTTCAGTGTGCAATTCAAAGCAGCATTTGCTGATGATCATTTGCATGAAAATGAAAAAGATGTGCTGTTTGTTGTTGCTGAAGAATTAGGGCTTTCACGTTTTCAATTTGAACAAATGATCATGGCTGAAATTGCTGCTCGTCATTTTACTCGAGGTGGATTCTATTATCAGTATTCAGGGCAACAAGACCAATATCAACAGCAAAATTATAGTGAGTATCAACAAAATTCAGGACCAACTCTTGATGATGCATACAAAGTGTTGGGAGTAACGGAAAATGATGATCGTAATGCAGTAAAGCGAGCTTATAGACGTTTGATGAATGAACATCATCCTGATAAACTGATTTCTAAAGGTTTGCCGAAAGAAATGTTAGAAATGGCTAAAGAAAAAGCCCAGCAGATTCAAGCGGCTTATGATTTAATTTGTAAATATCGAAATTGGAAATAGTAGTATTCACAGTTTTAGATCATTAATTTGTTTGTGTTATTTATAAAAATCGGGAAATCATATTCCCGATTTTTTAGTAAATTTAGCTAAAAATTAAAATTTCGCTAATAACATAGCTTCTAATTTTTCTTGATCAGCAGCGAACTTACGGATGCCGTCAGCTAGTTTTTCAACAGCCATTGGATCTGAGTTGTGTTGCCAGTAAAATTCACTTTCAGTTAATGGCTGAGGTTTAGCTTTAACTTCTCCGCTGAAACTGAGTTTTCGTAAAAGTGTATTCGAATTTTCCTGTAATTCTTTTAGGAGAGCTGGTGCAATAGTTAAACGATCGCAACCAGCTAATTCTGTAATTTCACCAACATTACGGAAACTGGCTCCCATTACAACAGTTTTATAGCCATATTGTTTGTAGTAATTGTAAATTTTAGTAACAGAAATTACGCCAGGATCTTCAGATGGCATATAGTCTTTTTTATCACTATTGGCTTTATACCAGTCAAGAATACGCCCAACAAAAGGTGAAATTAAATATACGCCAGCTTCTGCACAGGCTCTAGCTTGTGCTTCAGAGAAAAGTAGAGTTAAATTACAGTTAATACCTTCTTTTTCAAGAATTTCTGCAGCACGGATTCCTTGCCAAGTAGACGCAATTTTTATTAAAATGCGATCATTTGAAATGCCAGCTTGGTTATAAAGCGAAATAAGTTTTCGAGCTTTTTCAACAGTAGCATGAGTATCATAAGAATAGCGAGCATCTACTTCAGTCGAAATCCGTCCAGGTACAATTTTTAAAATTTCCAAGCCAATGTTTACTGCTAATTTATCTTCAGCATCAATTAGTTGCTGTTTTTTGTCCGCACTTTTTTGTTTTGCATAAGCAATTGCTTCGTCAATTAAAGGTGCGTATTGAGGTAAAGCCGAAGCACTTAAAATCAAAGAAGGATTTGTTGTTGCATCTTGTGGTTGATATTTTTTGATTGCTTCTATATCGCCAGTATCAGCAACAACAACAGTCATCTCACGTAATGAATCTAATTGTGTGGTCATAATTTTCCTCTAAAATTTATTATGGATTACTTCAATTGTTTTACTACAATAGCATAACTTCATTGTAATAGAACAATAATTTTAACTTTAGTTGTAATAGGTAGATTTCAAGTGCTATATATTAATACTATTGTAAAAAATAACTGTGATCTTGTTCACAGTATTGAGAGGATAAATATGACTGTACGTTGTCATTGGGTTAATAATTCACCAATTTATATTGATTATCATGATAATGAATGGAGTAAGCCACAATATGATAGCATTAAATTGTTTGAGCAACTCTGTTTAGAAATCCAGCAGGCAGGTTTATCTTGGATTACTGTTTTGAAAAAACGTGAGAATTATAGGAAAGCATTTTATTATTTTGACCCTGTTAAAGTTGCTAAAATGACAGCACAAGATATTAATATTTTAATGAGTGATGCTGGTCTTGTTCGTCATCGCCAAAAATTGCAAGCTATTGTTAAGAATGCACAAGCATATTTATTGATGGAAAAGTGCGGTGAAAATTTCAGTGATTTTATTTGGTCTTTTGTAAATCATACACCTTATATTCGGGATGTGAAGACGAAAGATGAGATACCGATAACGACATCTACTGCACTATTAATGTCTGATGCTTTAAAAAAGCGAGGATTTGCTTTCATAGGTGAAAAAATTTGTTATGCTTTCATGCAAGCGACGGGATTAGTTAATGATCATTTAAATGATTGTATTAGTAAGTATAAATAAAATGCTTTTTCATAGGATTTTATTTATAATTCAAGTCAATTTCATTTCGCAGTAAATTAGACGGTAACTAATGAAAAAAAATTATTATACACTTCTTTCTTTGTCTATTTTGACCGCACTTTACAGTGTGTCTAGTTCAGCAGAATTGAAACATCAGTGTTTATTTGGTGTTCCTCACTTTATTGGAGAAAAAGTTTCAGGAGATCCTAATTCTTTACCCATATATATTGAAGCTGATAGTGCAGAGCTGAATCAGCCAAAATATGCACGTTATGAAGGAAATGTGGATATTAAACAAGGTAATCGTCATTTAAAAACTGAAATCGCAGATATAAAGCAAACAGGTATAGGCGAAGGTGTGCAACGATATGCTTACGTTGCGGGAGGATTTCATTATAGCGATGATTTGATTAATCTTTCTGGTGATAATGGGAAGTTACATTTAAATACTAAAAATGCAGATATTGCCAATGTGAGTTATCATTTTGTTGATCGGCAAGGTAGAGGAAAAGCAGAACAGTTAGAATTACGCGAAAATTATCGTTTAATGAAAAATGCTAGCTTTACGTCTTGTTTGCAAAGTGATGATGCTTGGCAAATCGAAGCGGCAGAAATGAAGCAATATATCAAAGAAGAATACGCAGAGATGTGGCATGCTCGTTTTAAAATATATGGCGTGCCAGTATTTTATACTCCTTATTTTCAATTGCCTATAGGAGATCGCCGTCGAACTGGTTTGCTGATTCCTGATTTAGGAGGTTCAAGTCGAGATGGTTATTGGTTCTCCCAACCTTTTTATTGGAATATCGCTCCCAATTTTGATGCGACTATTACACCAAAATATATGTCTCTACGTGGTTGGCAATTAGATAATGAATTTCGTTATTTAACTCAAATTGGTGAAGGTAAAATTGCGGGAGAATATTTGCATAATGATCGCTATGACAAATTTACTAGTTCAGATCGTAGCCGTTATTTAATACATTGGAAGCATAATTCTAATTTTTTACAAAACTGGCGTTTAAACATTGATTATACTAGAGTTAGTGATAAAAGTTATTTTACTGATCTCAGCTCAAGTTATGGTAATAGTACAGACGGTTATGCGGATCAGAATTTTCGTATTGCTTATTATCAGCCTAATTACTATGTTGCTATTTCAGCAAAGCAGTTCCAAATATTTGATTCAGCCGTAATAGGTCCTTACCGAGTATTACCACAAATTGATTTTAACTATAATAAGAATGGATTAGTAACAACTCCATTAGATTTTAGTGTATTTGCACAAGTAGCCCATTTTGAAAATAAAAGCTCATTGATGCCGAGAGCTTGGCGATTTCATTTTGAGCCGACAGTTGGGTTACCTCTTACTAACCGCTATGGTAATGTGAATATTGAAGCTAAGCTTTATGCAACTCATTACAATCAAATCAAAGGAAATAGTACAGAGGCCGAAAATGTGCAAAAGACGATTAATCGTGTTTTACCGCAAATTAAGATTGATTTGCAGACACTTTTAGCGAGTAATAATACTTTTATCGAAGGCTATACACAAACTTTAGAACCTCGAGTTCAATATTTATATCGTCCTTATCGTAATCAGAGTAATATTGGTTCTAGACGTAATACAGATTATCTAGGATTTGGTTATGATTCAGCATTGTTACAACAAGACTACTTCTCATTATTTCGAGATCGTCGCTATAGTGGTTTAGATAGAATTGCATCAGCAAATCAGTTTACTTTAGGAGGAACGACTCGTTTTTATGACAATCAGTCAAATGAGCGATTCAACTTATCTTTAGGGCAAATTTATTATATTCGTGATTCTCGTATTGACGAAAGCGATGCTAACAGTACTCATGGTTCTTCATCTTCTTGGGCGTTAGAATCTAATTGGCGAATTAACCCTCAATGGAACTGGCGAGGAAGTTATCAATATGATACTCGTTTAAAAGAAACATCATTAGCAAATACAACCCTAGAGTTTAATCCTCAAGGAAATAATCTTGTACAGCTTAATTTCCGTTATGCTAGCCAATCTTATATTGACCAAAATTTGACATTGGGAGTTAATCGCTATAATCAAGATATTAAACAACTTGGCGTTACAGTAGCTTGGGATCTTACTGATAATTGGTCTGTAGTAGCTCATCATTATCAGGATCTAGCGTTAAAAAAACCAGTAGATCAATACTTAGGAATCCGTTATAACTCTTGTTGTTGGTCTGTTGGCTTAGGAGCTAAGCGTAATGTAACAGCAAGACCGTATCAACAAGATAATAAACTACATTATGATAATAGTGTTGCTATTAACTTTGAGTTACGTGGTTTGGGTAATGATCACCGTAGTGGTATTGATGACATGCTACGAAAAGGAAAATTATCTTATATTAAAGCGTTTAGTTTGTATTAAATAGCTTGAAACCGCATTTTCTATAAAGATGTTAAATAAACATCGAAACGGTGGTTTTTAGTTTCTCGACTGAAGTGCGGTGCTTTTTTAGCAATAAATGGTGCATAATCAGGGCGTTTCACTATGACCCGTTTTTGAGCAAGCTTAAGGGCTGGCTCTAGGAAGTTGTCCGCATCAGCATCAGAGCCAATTAATTGTTGAAATAATTGCATTTCTTTTTTTACTAATGCAGATTTTATTTTATGGGGATACATAGGATCTAGATAAACTACGTCACAAGCATTAGCTATTGGATCTAATTCTGTAATATGATTTATTGGCAATAAGATCATATTTTTTTTCATCATTTCACCAATTTCTTGATCTGCATAAGCACGCTGTAAGCCATCTTGAAGTAATAAGCGTACGACTGGATGACGTTCGACTAATTTGATCTGACATCCAATTGCGGCTAATACAAAGGCATCTCGACCTAACCCAGCTGTAGCATCAATTACATTGGGCAAATAATCTTTTTTTATACCGACTGCTTTTGCAATAGCCTCGCCTCGTCCACCTCCAAATTTGCGACGGTGGGCCATTTTACCACTAATAAAGTCAACAAAGACAGCACCTAATTTAGGATCACTTAACTTTCTTAATTCTAACCGCACTTGACCGTTAAATTCGGTTTGAATTAAACCAAAAGAAGAAGATGAATCGTGTTTTAACCCTTCATTTTCGCAAAGAGTAATAAATTTCTCTGCATCACCGCTTTCGCAAAGTAATTGAATTGCTATTTTCTGATTAACCATAAACCTGTTTCTACATGTTCAGTATAAGGGAATTGATCAAACAATGCTGCTTTTTCAATACGATGAGTATTTGAAAGTACAGCTAAATTTTGGCAAAGTGTATAAGGATTACAGGAAATATACAAAATACGATCATAATTTTGTACTAATTTGACTGTATCAGGATCAAGTCCTGCTCTAGGAGGATCAACTAAAATAGTCTGGCAATTATAGCTTTTAAGATCGATGCCTTTTAGTCGATTAAATTGACGCACACCATTTATCGCTTTAGTAAAATCTTCGGCAGACATTCGAACAATTTGCAAATTTTCTATTTTATTTGCTTGAATATTAAATTGTGCAGTAGCAACCGATGATTTAGAAACTTCTGTCGCAAGAACTTTACGAAAATTTTGTGCTAGTGCTATAGAAAAATTACCATTGCCACAATAAAGTTCGAGTAGATCGCCTTGACTGTTTTTAGTACATTCTATCGCCCACTGTAACATTTCTTGATTTATTACTGCGTTAGGCTGAGTAAAACTATTTTCTACTTGTCTATAGGTATAATTTTCATCGTTGATTTTCAACACTTCATCAACAAAATCTTGTGTTAAGCAAATTTTTTGTTTATTTGCTCTGCCAATGAGTTGAACATCGAAAGCCTGTCGAAGCTGTTTCAGCAATTGTTCAGCAGCTTGCTGCCATTCGTTATCTAGAAATTTGTGATACAGTAAGCTAACTATGATTTTATTACTGAGAGTACTGAGATAATCAATTTGAAAAAGTCGTTGATGTAGCACAGGATATTGTTTTAACAGAGGTAAAATTACTTCCATCATTTGATTAATTAACTTACTAGCGACAGGAAAATGATCTACTCTGTAACGTTGATGCGTTTGTTGATCAAACATAATGTGATAGAAGTCATCATTATCATGCCAAATGCGAAATTCGGCTCGCATGCGATAATGCTGTGTAGGTGAAGAGAAAACTTGCAATTTAGGAGCATTAAATGGAGATAAAAGTGCGGTCAGTTTTTGTTGTTTTTTCAGCAGCAATTCATCGTATTGCTCAATAATGGATGTTTCTATCATAAAAAATATATGGTTATTATCAAAACTGTATTTTACAAAAGTAAAAGGCTTGATTATTCAAGCCCTTAGTATTTTTTATTCGGCAGTAAAATCATCTAGATTATCTGTACCTACAGCACCAGATAAAGTATAAACACGTTTTTTAGTTGCAATTAATGAACAATATTTCTGCCATGTTTTTTCAAAGAAAGTTTCTGCTGGACGCTGTCCTCTACAAAACTCGATAAAATTTTTCTCCTCTTGGCTGACAGGTTGACGCTCACCTAAATCTAAGGCCTTGAATGCTTGTCCATATTGCTCTAATACCTGTGACTCTTTAATAGTATAGTCACCATGTCGAGCAAAGCCACGTGGATAATTTTTATCATCAAAAAAACGACGGGTAACGCTAAAGCTTTCTGTCATAATATCCTCAATAATCAATAGTAAAAATTGGCTCGCATTAAACCAATTTTTTATTAGTTTTGCAATTTTTTTATTATTTATCCAACAATTTAATTGTGGTCTCTATATAATCTCTGATAAATCCATCGCGTGTTCGTGATAGTCCCTCTGGATTAATACGGTATTTCCCATTAATATAAAAATCTGGTACACCTCTCACTTTCATTTGTTCGGCAGCTTTGATCTGCTTGTTCACTAAGCTGTTAACTGCAAAACTGTTTATTCCGCCATCAAATTGTTCTGCAGTAATGCCTTGTTGCAAGAAAATAGTACGAATATTTTCCATTGAAAATGAGTTTGTATCTCCTTTCATTGCTGCTTTTTGGGCGACATCAAATAATGCAGGTTTTACTTTTTCTTCTACGCCTAATGCCATTGCTAATGCCCATGCACGTGTAAGATTTTCAGATTGTAAACCTAAAAAATTGACGTGATATTGTTTGAATTTTGTTCCTTCAGGCAATTTTTCTTTAATTTTTTGTGGAATCTTATATTCTTCCTCAAAAGAGCGGCAGTGCGGACAGTAAAAAGAGAAAAACTCTATTATTTCTGGCTGTAAAGAGCGAACGGTATCTAGCCGAATATATTGTTTACCTTCAGTTAAATCAGTAGCTTGTAAGTTAATTGCTAAGAAAAAAGAAAATATTGTAAAAATTAATTTCTTCATAAAACTCCTTATATTACTTAATAATACCGCGTGCTTTTAAAAGTGCGGTTTTAAAATCTTCTTCATAATCTTTTTTTAAGCCAGGAATAGTGTCGTATTTTCCCATACCATACATTTTTAGATGATAAATAATTATTTCATCGCTTAATTCTGATAATGGTTTTTCAAACCCTGTTTCCATTGCAATTTTTTGCAAGACTTGAATTAAATTTAATTCAGGCTCATTAGACCAATATGGTTGCAAAAGTTCCAAAACTTCATTCAAACGATGACATTTCATGTGGCTTTCCTTATCATATATAAAGTGCGGTTAATCATACTTCAATTAAGTTAATAAGAAAATATGAAAAAAACAATTAGTGCAGTTATTTTAGCTGGTGGTTTGGCAAGAAGAATGGGGGGCGTTGATAAAGGTCTTCAATTATTAAAAGGGAAGCCACTATTTATGCATATTTATGAAAAGCTAAAATCACAGGTCTCACAAGTTTCCATTAATGCAAATCGAAACCAAAATTTGTATAGTCAAAGTGGATTAGCAGTATTCTCTGATTGTTTAGATGGGTTTCAAGGACCTTTAAGCGGAATGCTAACAGGGTTGAAAAGTGCAAAAACGGATTTTGTGCTTTTTGTTCCTTGTGATAGCCCTTATTTCCCTGATAATCTATTAGAAAAATTAAAAAGTGCGGTGGAAAAAGAGCAAGTTTTAATAGCTTATGCTACAGATTTAACACGTGAACATCCGACGTTTTGTTTGATTTCAACTACATTGCAAGGACAATTAGAACAATATCTGCAAACAGGAGAACGCAAGTTATTAAAATTTATGCAAAAAAACAGAGCTGTAGCAGTGTGCTTTGGAAAAGAAGCAAACTTTACTAATATTAATACAATGGATAAATTGCAAACCTTAAATTTATCTTCGCCTAAACAAAGTTAGACTAGCATCAATTCTACTCCCATTTCACGAATAGCCTCTTGAGTGTTAATTGGTAAATTTCGATCACTGATAATCGTATTAAATAAATTTAGCGGACAAATATGAAAAATAGCGTTTTTACCGTATTTCGATGAGTCAGAAACTAAAATACGTGTTTGGCTTGATTCAATGATAGTTTTTTTTACTGGTAATTTATTTTCATCAGGTGTTGTTAACCCCTTTAAATTCCAAGAAGAAGTAGAAATAAAAGCGATATCCACTGATATTTTTTGGAGAAATTCCGCCGTGAGTTGACCAACTGAAGACTGATTGGATTTATTTACCGTTCCACCTGAATGGATTAAGCCACATTTTCCTTTATCAATTAAGAAGTTTGTAATGACAAAATCATTAGTTATAACTTGTAGATCTTCTCTTTCCGTGATTTGACGAGCTATTTCCAACGTAGTTGTGCCAGCATCTAAATAAATAGTTGTGTTATGCGGGATAAGCTTAGCAGCTTGGCTACCGATATTTGCTTTTTCTGCAGGGAAGAGTAGATATTTATCGTTACGAGTTGGCTCCGTTGATAAGTGTTCTAATGATTTAACACCACCAGATACAGAAGCAACTTTTCCTTCTTGTTCCAGTTTTTGAATATCACGTCGGATTGTCATATGTGATACGCCTAAAATATCTACTAAGCTACTAATGCTGATTATTGTATTTTGATTAATCAAGTTCAGTAATCGTTTTTGTCTTTCTGCGGGAATCATTATATTACCTCCAAAATTTCTTCCACTCATTATAAAGATTTTTCACTAAAAATCATGTGTTTTAAATTAACAAAAAATCACAAAAATATTTTTTATTGTTAATTTTTGTGAGTAATGTCACAGTTTTTTGTTTATAAGTTGGTAGAATAAAAAGCAAGTTATGCTAAATAATTGACTGTGAAAGGGTGAGTTTATGAAAAAAATTTTTTCTGTTGCTGTGATTGGATTAGGAGCAATGGGTATGGGAGCGGCAAAATCTTGTATCGCAGCTGGTTTAGATACTTACGGCGTAGATTTAAATCAGACCTACTTAGATGCTTTAAAAGCTATGGGAGCAAAAGCAGTTGCTACAAGGGCGGTGGATTTTGCTAAAGAATTGGATGCAGTCTTGTTATTAGTTGTGAATGCCAACCAAGTGAATGCGGTGTTATTCGGTGAAAATGGCTTGGCAAAACATTTAAATAAAGGTACAGCAGTGATGATCTCCTCAACCATTTCTGCACAAGATGCGAAAGATATTTCACATAAATTAACAGGTCTTGGCTTAATTGTGTTAGATGCTCCTGTTTCAGGTGGTGCAGCTAAAGCTGCACAAGGCGAAATGACGGTAATGGCGTCAGGTTCTGCTGAAGCCTTTGAAAAATTAAAACCTGTTTTAGATGCGGTTGCAGGCAAAGTCTATAACATCGGCGAAGAAATTGGCTTAGGTGCAACGGTGAAAATTATCCACCAATTATTAGCTGGCGTGCATATTGCTGCAGGGGCAGAAGCAATGGCGTTAGCTGCCCGTGCAGGTATTCCACTAGACCTGATGTACGACGTAGTAACTAACGCGGCAGGTAACTCTTGGATGTTTGAAAACCGCATGAAACACGTTGTTGATGGCGACTACACACCACTTTCAATGGTGGATATTTTCGTAAAAGATTTAGGTTTAGTAAGTGACACGGCAAAATCGTTACGCTTCCCACTTCATTTAGCAAGCACAGCGTACTCAATGTTTACCGAAGCAAGTAACGCAGGTTACGGCAAAGAAGATGACAGTGCAGTAATCAAAATTTTCAGCGGTATTGAGCTACCGAAAAAAGGAGGCAACTAATGCTAGGCATTATTGCAGACGATTTTACTGGTGCGAGCGATATTGCCAGTTTCTTAGTGGAAAATGGTTTACGCACTATACAGATGAACGGTGTACCTAAATCGGCTTTAAATGATGAAGTTGATGCGATTGTAATTAGCTTGAAATCTCGCTCAAACCCCGTTGATGAAGCGATTGCACACTCTCTATCTGCTCTTGAATGGTTAAAACAGAACGGTTGCACGCAATTCTATTTCAAATACTGCTCAACTTTCGACAGTACCGAAAAAGGTAATATTGGCCCAGTTACCGATGCGTTAATGTCAGCATTAGAGACTGATTTCACCGTAGTAACACCAGCATTGCCTATCAATGGTCGCACGATCTTTAACGGCTACTTATTCGTCGGCGATGTGCTATTAAGCGAATCAGGTATGCGTAACCACCCAATTATCCCAATGAAAGATGCTAACTTAGTGCGTTTAATGGACGCTCAATCTCAAGGCAAAACAGGATTAGTTGCCTATGCTGATGTCATCCAAGGGGCTGAACGTGTGAAAGCTCGCTTTGCAGAATTAAAAACACAGGGCTACAAATATGCTGTTGTTGATGCCGTAGACAATGCACAACTTACGGTGCTTGCCGAAGCAGTGGCTGATTTCAAATTAGTCACAGGTGGCTCTGGCTTAGGGGCTTATATGGCGGCTTACCGTTCAGGTGGTCAGAAAGGTACAAATGCCTTTGTACCAAGCAAAGGCAAAACTGTTGTGCTTTCAGGTTCTTGCTCAGTAATGACGAACAGCCAAGTGAACGCTTATAAACAACAAGCTCCAAGCTATTTCTTAGAAGCAGAAAAAGCAATTAACAATCCGAACTATGTAGAAGAGATCTACCAATGGGTGATTGAAAATTTAGACGGCGACTTGGCTCCTATAGTTTATGCCACAGTGCCACCAGAAAAACTCAAAGAAATTCAAACTCAATTTGGTAGCGATAAAGCTAGCCACGCCATTGAAGGCACTTTCGCTAAATTAGCGGAAAAATTGCAAGCAGCAGGCGTAACTAACTTTATTACCGCTGGTGGAGAAACCTCTAGCATTGTAGTTCAACAGCTTGGATTTAGCGGTTTTCACATCGGTAAGCAAATTGCACCAGGTGTGCCGTGGTTACGAGCGGTCGAAAAACCAATTTTTCTTGCATTGAAATCAGGAAATTTCGGAAAAGAAGATTTCTTCTCTTATGCACAAGGAATGTACCAATGACCGAACAAGAACAAAAAATTGAAATGGTAAACCTCGCTCGCTCTTTATTTGAGCGAGGCTATACCGTAGGCGGAGCAGGCAATCTTTCTGTCCGTTTAGATGAAAATCGCATTTTAGTTACGCCAACAGGTTCATCGCTTGGGCGACTACAGGCAGATCGCCTTTCAGTCCTTGATATGGAAGGAAATGTCCTTGAGGGTGATAAACCTTCTAAGGAATCGATTTTTCATTTGGCGATGTACCAAAAAAATCCGAACTGTAAAGCGATTGTACATCTTCACTCTACTTATTTAACCGCACTTTCGTGCTTGGAAAATCTAGACACAGACAATGCAATAAAAGCCTTCACGCCATACTATGTAATGCGAGTGGGTAAACTGCCCGTCATTCCTTACTACCGACCAGGCGATAGCAATATTGCCCGAGAGTTAGGCGAAAGAGCCTTAGACGGTAAAGCGTTTTTACTGGCAAATCACGGTGTTGTGGTAACTGGTTCAGATTTAGTTGATGCGGTGGATAACACTGAAGAGCTGGAAGAAACCGCCAAACTTCATTTTATTCTACAGAGTCAGAAAGTTCGCTATCTCACTGATGATGAAGTGAATGACCTGAAAAACAGAGGAAAATAAAATGCCTAAATTTGCAGCAAATCTCACAATGATGTTTAACGAAGTGCCGTTTTTAGATCGTTTTGAAGCGGCAGCAAAAGCAGGTTTTAAGGCTGTTGAATACCTGTGGCCTTATGACTATCCCGCTGAAGAACTTAAAGCCAAGCTAGAAAAATATGGCTTAAAACAAGTGCTATTTAATACCGCAGCAGGCGATGTTTCAAATGGCGAATGGGGAGTTTCTGCCATTCCAAATAGAGAAGCAGACAGCCATCGTGATATTGATTTAGCGTTGGAATATGCCCTCACATTAGGTTGTGAAAATGTACACGTTATGGCAGCGGTTGTGCCAGAAGGCGAAGATCGTGAAGTCTATAAACAGACTTTCATCAAAAATGTGCAGTATGCCGCAGACAAATTCAAACCACACGGCATTAAGGTATTACTCGAAGCACTAAGCCCAGAAGTAAAACCAAACTATCTGTTAAAAAGCCAGTTTGATACGTTGGAAATTGTTGAAGCGGTTAATCGAGACAATGTCTTTGTTCAGCTTGACTACTTCCACGCACAGAATGTGGACGGCAACCTTTCTCGTTTAACCGATAAATTAAACGGCAAATTTGCTTATATTCAAATTGCGTCTGTGCCAGATAGACACGAACCTGACGAAGGCGAAATTAACTACGAATACATTTTCAACAAGCTCGATGAAATCGGTTATGACGGCTATGTGGGTTGTGAGTATAAACCAAGAGCAGAGACGATCTTAGGATTAGGTTGGTTTGAGAAGTATAAATAGAGGGATAAATAAAATGAATATAGTCATTACAGGTGGTGCAGGCTTTTTAGGACAACGCCTTGCGAAAACTTTATTAACTCAGCATTCGGACAAAATTGAAGAATTAGTATTAGTTGATGTCATAAAACCAATAGCACCAAATAATGAGCCCCGTGTACGTTGTTTGGAAATGGATTTGAGAAATCCGCAAGGCTTGGATGAAATAATTAGCGAAAAAACAACCGCACTTTTCCACTTAGCAGCAATTGTAAGTAGCCATGCTGAGGAGGATCCTGATTTAGGTTATGATATCAATTTTTTAGCAACTCGTAATTTACTTGAAATTTGCCGTAAAAATAACCCGAATATTCGCTTTATTTTCTCCAGCTCGTTAGCGGTATTCGGTGGCGAACTTCCAGAAGTGATTACTGATAGTACAGCGGTTACACCACAATCAACTTATGGATCACAAAAAGCAATGTGTGAATTGCTCATCAATGACTATTCTCGCAAGGGATTTGTTGATGGCATTGTGCTTCGTTTACCAACAATTTGTATTCGTCCAGGTAAACCAAATAGAGCAGCATCCTCTTTTGTCAGTAGTATTATCCGTGAACCTCTACACGGCGAAGGGTCTATTTGCCCTGTGTCAGGCTCGTTGGATTTATGGCTTTCTAGCCCGAATACTGTAATCAATAACTTTATCCACGCATTAACTTTACCTAGCTTACCGCCACGCAGTTGGCACGTGATTAATTTACCAGGTTTCAAAGTAAGCGTAGAGCAAATGCTATCTGATTTAGCTTCAATAAAAGGAGAGCGAATTTTAGACAAAATCCAATTTAAGTTTGATGAAAATATTAACAACATCGTTGCCAGCTGGCCCGTGGAGATAGATAAGACTACCGCTCTCAAACTGGGTTTTACGGCTGATAACAACTTCAAAGAAGTCATTCAACAATTTATTCAATATGATATGTAATTAGGAGCAACTTTTTATGTTTGGCTTACCTATTCCGATTGTTGGGCTATTGATTGCTGTTTTTGTCTTAGCCTATTTAGTATTAAAAACACGTGTTCACGCATTTATCGCTATGTTAACAGCATCTGCTATTGCTGGTCTTATTGGTGGAATGTCTGTAAACGATACGTTAGGTGCAATCAGTAAAGGTTTTGGTGGCACATTAGGTGGTATCGGTATTGTTATCGGCTTAGGTGTTATGATGGGAAGCGTGCTTGAAGTTTCTGGTGCAGCAGAAAAAATGGCATACAGCTTTATCAAAATGTTAGGCAAGAAAAAGGAAGAGTGGGCATTAGCGATCACAGGCTATGTGGTGAGTATTCCAATCTTCGTAGATTCTGCTTTCGTGATTCTTTATCCTGTAGCAAAAGCCTTAGCAAAAAATGGTAAACGCTCGCTTTTAACTTTAGGGGTTGCTCTTGCAGGTGGCTTAGTGGTAACACATCATACTGTACCACCAACACCTGGTCCATTAGGCGTTGCTGGCTTATTTAATGTTGATCTCGGCTTAATGCTCTTAGTAGGTATGGTTATGGCGATTTTACCTGTAATTGGTATCGTGCTTTATGCTAAATGGTTAGATAAAAAATATCCTGACTTTAACCAACAAGTTTTCACTCAAGAAGAGTTAAAACAAAAATTTGATGATTACATCGAAAGCCGTGAGAAGAAAAATTTACCAACTTTAGGTCTATCGCTATTGCCAATTGTGTTACCTATCGTTCTAATCTTCATTAAAGCAATGTTTGATTTATCAGGGAGCGTAGAGCTAAGTCAATCAAGTGTTTATCAATTTGTTGCTTTTGTGGGACATCCAATGATCGCACTGGCATTAAGTGTATTAGTTGCTGTTTACACGCTTCTTCCAAATATAGATAAAAATACGACCGCACTTCATCTTGAAGAGGGGGTAAAAACGGCAGGTATTATCTTATTAGTAACGGGAGCTGGTGGTGCATTAGGTGCGGTATTGCGTGATAGTGGAGCAGGTAAGCAATTAGCAGAACAAATTGCTCAATTACCAATTTCGTCAATCTTAATTCCATTTATTGTTTCTATAGTAGTTCGCTTTATTCAAGGTTCAGGAACGGTTGCAATGATTACAGCCGCATCTATTTCTGCCCCAATCTTAGCTCAAATTCCAGGTGTGAATATGTTATTGGCTGCTCAAGCAGCAACCATGGGTTCACTCTTCTTCGGTTACTTCAATGACAGCTTATTCTGGGTTGTGAACCGTATGATGGGAATTAATGATGTGAAAAAACAGATGATTGTGTGGTCTGTACCAACTACTATTGCATGGGGTATCGGCGGTATCAGTGTGATTTTAGCTAATCTCATTTGGGGTAATGATGGTTCAATATTTGATCTTACATTTCCCCTAGGAGTGATAGCGATTATTGTGATTTATATCAAAGTGCAAAATAAGAATTTAAGTAAGTAGTTTAATGAATAAATGCGATAGCTTACTTTATATAATTCTCAATTTATGTAAATTTTTGTGAAATTTAATTATTACTATAGACTTATGGGCATTATTTCAGTAAGGTTGTTATGACACTATTCATAAACAATAAAGGAGAAAAATATGGGCTTATTTGATTTTGTTAGCAATATAGGTAAAAAACTTTTTTCTAAGCAGGAAGAAGCATCAGAAGCAGTTACTAAACATATTGCTGAAGACAACCCTGGAGTAGAGAATGTTTCTGTCACTGTAGAAGATGGAGTTGCAAAAATTCAAGGGAATGCGGTATCAGCTGAAGCACTAGAGAAGGCTATTCTAATGGCAGGTAATATTGAAGGAATTAATTCTGTTAATGTTGATTCAGTTACTGTTACAAATGGTGAAGCTCTTGCGAGTGATGATCAATTTTATGTAATTCAAAAAGGCGATACTTTATGGAAAATCGCAGAGAAAGCTTACGGTAGTGGAGCAAAATATACTGCTATTGTCGCAGCGAATAAAGAAGTTATTAAAGATGCGGATAAAATTTTCCCAGGACAGAAAATTCGCATTCCTAAATCATTATAGTTAATTTTAATGGCATTAAGTCAGTAAAAGTGCGGTAAAGTTTTTAATAATTTTTAGATAATAAAGAAAGGCTAATTTTCACTTAGCCTTTCTTTTTCGTTATCAGAGGGAAATCACAACTGATGTCTATTCCATATTAGCGACAATATCACGAGCGAATTCAGTAGTTGAACGCAATTTTGCGTCTTTTAACATTTCTGCAAAGTCAAAAGTGACTGTTTTATTAGCGATAGTTTGTGATACTGCTTTCACTACTAAATCAGCTGCCTCTATCCAACCAAGATGGCGTAACATCATTTCTCCACTTAATATCAATGAGCCTGGATTACCTTTATCCTGTCCAGCAATTTTAGGTGCGGTGCCATGGGTCGCTTCAAAAATTGCAGCATCAAAACCGATATTTGCACCTGGAGAAATACCAATTCCACCGACCTGAGCGGCTAGTGCGTCAGAAATATAATCGCCATTTAAGTTTAAAGTTGCGATTACATCATAATCAGTTGGATGCAGTAATACCTCTTGTAAAAATGCATCCGCAATGCAGTCTTTAATGATAATTTCACGTCCTGTTTTTGGATTTTTTAACTTATGCCATGGACCGTTATCAAACAATTCCGCACCAAATTCTTTTGCAACGTCGTAACCCCATTCTTTAAATGCACCTTCAGTAAATTTCATAATATTACCCTTATGTACGAGGGTAAGTGAAGTGCGGTCATTATCTATTACATATTGTAAAGCAGCTCGTACTAAACGTTGAGTCCCTTGTTTAGATACTGGTTTGATTCCAATGCCGCAGTCTTGTGGAAAGCGAATTTTGGTTACGCCCATCTCTGTTTGTAAGAACTTGATTACTTTATCAGCCTCAGTTGATCCCGCTTTCCATTCTACACCTGCATAAATATCTTCGGAATTTTCACGAAAAATAACCATATTCACTAGCTCAGGATGCTTTACAGGGCTTGGTGTGCCTTGATAATAACGAATTGGACGCAAGCAATTGTACAGATCTAAACTTTGACGCATTGCGACATTTAAGGAGCGAATTCCACCGCCGACAGGTGTCATTAATGGTCCTTTAATTGCAACATGATATTCACGGATAAAGTCTAACGTTTCAGCTGGTAACCACGTGTTCTTACCATATATTTGATTCGCTTTACTCCCTGCATAAATTTCCATCCATTCAATTTTACGTTGTCCTTTATAGGCTTTTTCTACTGCTGCATCAATGACAAATCTCATTGCGGGCGTTACATCAATACCAATACCATCACCCTCAATAAAAGGAATGATAGGATTGTCTGGGACAATTAGTGAACCTTTACTATCTAATTGAATTTTATTGCCTTTTGGTACAACGACTTTTGATTGAAATGCTTGCATAAGGAATTTCCCCTGTGATTAACTGTTGTGTTAGTATAGATAACAGCGTTATTTTTTAAATGAAATTAATTTATACTAGGTAACATATATCAACTAAAAAATTCTTGCAAGAAGACATTAAAAAAATGTTAAATTTAAAGAGAAAAAATACGATAAAAAAAATGAAATTGCAAAAAGCATCTTTAAATTTTGCACAGACGCAGGTAATTTTATTTAATAAACCTTTTGATGTGTTAACTCAATTTACAGATGAAAATAACCGCACTACGTTGAAAGATTTTATTTCGTTGCCTAATATTTACTCAGCTGGTCGTTTGGATCGAGATAGCGAAGGTTTATTATTGTTGACTAACAATGGAAAAATTCAGCACATGCTTTCAAATCCGAAGTATAAAACAGTAAAAACTTATTTAGTACAAGTAGAAGGTACGCCATCAGAGGAAAAATTAGATTTATTGCGAAAAGGCGTTGAGTTAAACGACGGTCTAACAAAACCCGCTAAAGTGCGGTTAATTTCTGAACCTAAAAATTTATGGCAACGTAACCCACCTATTCGTGAACGTAAAACGGTACCTACTAGTTGGTTGGAAATTTCGATTAATGAAGGTCGTAATCGTCAAGTTCGCAGAATGACAGCACACATTGGTTATCCTACGTTGCGTCTAGTACGTTGGAAAATTGGTAATTTTACAGTGCAAAATCTCCCCGTTGGTAGTTATCGAGAACTAAATAGAAATGAATTATTGTTGCTTTACAAGCAGCTGGGATTAGAAGTGCGGTATTAATTTTAAATCAAAAAAAGACCGCACTTTTTAGATCAGTGTTTCGTTTTTTCTTTTTGTACAGCGTAATCAGCCCCTTTAGCTAACATTCTTAATTGTAAAATAACTCGCTCTTTCAACTGGTTGCGTTCTTCTTTATTCATATCAAGAGCGTTCCCACCTGCGGTAAATACAATAGTCACTACTCCTTCTGCTTGAGTATAAGCAATATGTTGAGGATAATTGTGGCGATAAGCAATATATTCCGCAAGTTCATCAATAAAATGCTTAACTTCTCTTGCGGCTGCGGTACGGAAAGTTTGAGATGTACCCGAGCCTTCTCTTAATAGCAAGCGGAAAACATTTGAATTATTACTAATAAATTCAAAAAATGTTTCTACAGAAATCACAATGACACTGCCACCATTTTCTGTTCGTTTGCGAGCTTGTCGCATCAATTGACGTAAAATTAATCCTGCTTCATCTACCATTTCTAAACCGAGTTCGTCCATGTCTCGGAAATGACGGTAAAATGACGTCGGTGCTATGCCAGCTTCTCTTGCTACTTCTCTTAGACTTAAATTAGAAAAGCTTTTTTCCGCACTTAGTTGGTTAAATGCAGCTTGAACCAATGCTCTGCGAGTATTTTCCTTTTGAATTGCTCGAATGCCTGCCATATTTAATCTCAAAATTAACTAAGAATAGATTTAATTGCTTGACTTATTGCAGTTGCAACTCTTTCATATCGATTTCTAAGGGGTGAACCAGGTCGATAGATGAGTACAATTGTACGAGATGGTTCTGGATTAAAACAAAGAATATATTTTACTCCTGTTCTAGCTCCCTCGTTTAATACAGCAAGTTCAGGCATTAATGTCATGCCCGCATTAGCTGCCACCATATTTCGTAAAGTTTCTAAGCTAGTAGCCTGAAAATGTTGATTTTCTTTTGCTCCAGCTGTGAAACAGTATCCTAAAGTTTGCCCTCTTAAACAGTGACCGTCATCAAGCATTAACATCTCACAACCTTTTAAAGTGTCCATTTTTATCGATTCTTTGCCTGCCCAAGGATGATTTTCTGACACGGCTAGCATCATTTTTTCATTAAATAATGGAACTTCAATAAAAGCTTCCGTTTCTGCTACTGATGCTAAGATCGCACAATCTAATTGCCCTGTTTCAAGTTGATCAACTAATTGACGCGTTTGTGCTTCATATAAGAATAGCTCTAAATCAGGAAATTCTTGTTTTAGCGTTGGTACAACATAAGGTAATAAATAAGGTCCTATTGTTGGAATGACACCAACATGTAGCGGTCCAGTCATTTCTTTCCCTTGATTACTCGCCATTTCTTTAAGTAGTTTTACTTCTCTTAATACTGTTTTAGCTTGATCAACTAATAACAGTCCAGATTGAGTGAATAATACTTTGCGGCTTGTTCTTTCTAGTAAGATGATGCCTAATTCATCTTCTAACTTACGAATTTGACCGCTTAAAGTTGGTTGGCTAACATGGCAAGCATCAGCAGCTCTGCGAAAATGTTTATGCTCAGCGAGTGCGACTAAATATTCTAAATCACGGATATTCATGTTTTCCTCTTACTATAAAAACTATAGAATAAATCAATTAAAAATATAGACATTAATTGTTTGTGACTATATCATAATTGGGACTAAAATATAAAGATTGCAAACTTAAATTTACTAATAAACATAGGAGGATATTATGGCAACGATGGAAGGGAAAAAAATTCCGACAGTCACATTCCATACTCGTCAAAATGACCAATGGGTTGATATTACTACAGCAGAATTGTTTGATAATAAAACAGTTGTAGTTTTTTCATTACCAGGAGCGTTTACCCCAACCTGCTCATCAACTCACTTACCTCGTTATAATGAACTTGCTTGTGAATTCAAAAAATTAGGCGTTGACGATATTATTTGTGTGTCTGTCAATGATGCTTTCGTTATGAATGCATGGAAAGCAGATCAGGAAGCTGAAAATATTATTGTTATTCCAGATGGTAATGGTGATTTTACTGCGGGCATGGGGATGCTAGTAGGTAAAGAAGATATTGGGTTTGGTAAACGTTCATGGCGTTACTCTATGTTAGTAAGAAATGGTGTAATTGAAAAAATGTTTGTTGAACCAAATGAACCAGGCGATCCTTTTAAAGTTTCTGATGCAGATACTATGCTTAAATATTTGAAACCGAATTGGACACCAAAACCTTCAGTTTCAATTTTTACTAAACCAGGTTGCCCATACTGTGCAAAAGCAAAAGCTCTACTGAAACTAGAGGGATACTCCTTTGAGGAAATTGTATTGGGACGTGATGCAAGTACTATTTCAATTCGAGCTATTACTGGTAAAACCAGTGTTCCACAAGTATTTATTGGAGGTGAATACATTGGTGGCAGTGATGACTTAGAAAAATATTTGTCCGAATAAATATTCGTATTGATTTAAGGGAGAATTATTTTCTCCCTTAGTTTTTTTTAGCTTAGCATGTTATTAAATTTAGTAATGAGGCGGCGGTGTTTCTTCAGCTTGACTAGCGATCATTGAAGTTGGAGTTTCCTTTAATTTATCTGCTAAATAACGTAATTGACGTTGCATTTTATTTAGAAGAAATTGTTGATCAATTAACGCTTGGTTCAGTTCTTCTACTAGTTTTTCCTGAAATATAGCTTTCATTTCCAATTCTGCGAGTCGTTTTTCTAAATTTTGTTGAATTTGCATATATAATCCTTAAAAAAGGTTGTGAATTTCTTCAATACAATTTAACCTATCTGATGAATTTAACGCTTATTATAAAGGATTAATTATGCTAAAAATAAAAAAATTATCGTTTCTTAGTTTAGTGGTAAGTGCGGTTGTTTCTGCTCATGTTTTTGCAAATCAACTAGAGACTAAGTTCAATGCCGACTCTTCCTATGTGATAGGATACGCTACAGGTCAGCAATTTTTGAAAAAAATGATTGATGATCAAAAGGATATTATTCATTATGATAATGCTCGTATCTTAGAAGGTGTAAAAGATGCATTAGAAGGTAAAGTAGTATTAACTGATGTGGATATTCAAAAACATTTGCAAGCCATAGGTGATAAATTAGATGAGGCTAGACAAATTAAAGTTAAAGCTGAAAATGAAAAATTCACAACAGAATTTATGAAAAAAGAAGGTGCTAAGAAAACTAAATCAGGATTGATGTATCGAATTGCGAAATTAGGTAAAGGTGATTTGATCAAACCAAGTGATATGGTGAAAGTCCACTATACAGGAAAATTAGCAGATGGCACTGTATTTGATAGTTCAACAGAGCGTGGAACACCCGCAGAGTTTAAATTAGATCAAGTAATTAAAGGTTGGACGGAAGGTCTTCAATTGCTTAAAAAGGGTGGTGAAATAGAGTTAGCTATCCCATCTGAATTAGCTTATGGTGAGCAAGGTGCTGGTCCAATTCCACCAAACGCAATGTTATATTTCCACATCGAAGTATTAGATGTTACAGCTGAGAAAAATTAAAAATAATAGTAGAAAAGAACCGCACTTTTGGCGTTTCATATGAAGTGCGGTAGATTTTAAATGTCATGTGAGAGTGAAATCATGCTAAGCGATAGAAGACCTTTTAGTGATGAAGATCGGGCTATCCTCAATTCCTATATTGCGGTTGTAGAAGGCGTCAGTGCGTTAATTGGCGAACACTGTGAAATTGTACTACATTCATTAGAAGACTTAAAACATTCGGCTATTTGTATTGCAAATGGACACAATACTAATCGGAAAGTAGGATCACCTATTACAGATTTTGCATTGAAATCCTTACATCGTATGCAGACTGAAAGTGTGTCTAAGCCTTATTTTACAAGAGCTAAAAGTAATGGATTAATGAAGTCTGTCACTATTGCAATTCGTAATAAAACCAATCGTATTATTGGATTACTTTGTATTAACATTAATTTAGATGTACCTGTATCACGTTTTTTGCAAGCATTAATGCCAACAACAGGTGAACAAAATGATGAACCTATAGTTAATTTCGCAAGTTCAGTAGAAGACTTAGTTTCTCAAACAGTTGAACAAACGATAGAAGAAGTTACAGCAGATCGCTTAGTTTCTAATCATAATAAAAATCGTCAAATTGTTATTTCTTTGTATGAAAAAGGTATTTTTGATATTAAAGATGCGATAAATTCTGTGGCAGAGCGGTTGGATATTTCTCGTCATACAGTTTATTTATACATTCGCCAAATTAAGCAAGAACAATTAGAGGATAAATAATGCGTTACGTGATAGCAGTGAATCATCCTGTTTATGGTTCACAGGGTGCGTTTTTAGCGTATCAGTTTGCACAAGCCTTAATTAAGCAACATCATCATATTGTTCAAGTTTTCTTTTTTCAAGCTGGCGTAACAAATGGTAATGCTTATATTAATCCTGCAAATGATGAGTTTGATCTACAAAAAGCATGGTTGAATTTTAGTCGTCAATATAATATTCCATTACATTTGTGTATTTCAGCGGCACAACGACGTGGAGTAGTAGATAATCAAACGGCACGTTTATTGCAGCATAATAATTTAGCCGAAGGATTTGTATTGGCAGGATTGGGGGAATTTACTAAAGCAGTGTTAGAAGCTGATAGGTTAATAACATTATGATTAAATTTGCATTTGTTTTTCGTCGCCCTCCTAATGGAAGTGCGATAAGTCGAGAAGGAATGGATGCTTTGTTAGCGGCAACGGCATTTTGTAATGAAAATGAACTCGCAGTCTTTTTTATAGATGATGGAGTGCTAAATTTACTGTCAGATCAAAAACCTGAACTTATTTTGCAGAAAAATTTTAGTAATATGTTTAAGTTATTGGATTTGTGTGATATTGAACAACGCTATATTTGTGAACAGTCTTTGCAACAATTTGAGCTAAGTGAACAAGATTTGATTATTTCTTGTCATCAAATAAACCGCACTTTACTAGTAGATAAATTGCAAAAAGCTAAAAAAATTATTACGTTTTAATAGGAGCAATTATGCTTTATTGCTTTTCTCAAAGTGATTACCCTCTTTCCACACTAGAGAATTATTTTTCATTCTTATTTGAACAAGACTGCGTTGTATTATGGCAAGATGGAGTATTATTAGCACTGAAATACCCTCAATTATTTACTCAAGTAAAATGTAATTGCTATGTTTTAGAGCAGGATATTGCTGCTCGTCATCTACAAAAATTAATAAAGCAGTTTTGCCCACAAGTGCAATCTATTTCTATGGCTAAATTTGTTAAACTAACAGAACAATACTACCCTCAACTTGCATTATAATTTTATCTTAATTTGAACAATATAAAGTATTTCATGCTGTAGTATTAGTAAAACATTTTATAATTCTTTTCCTACTTAATTTATTGATATAATCTTTTTAATTTAGTTATTAGATGTTTTTAAGGATAAAGAATGCAATTTTCAAAAATGCACGGTTTAGGAAATGATTTTGTGGTAGTTGACGCAATAACGCAAAATGTTTATTTTCCTACAGAAGTTATTAAGAAACTATCAGATCGCCATTATGGTATTGGTTTTGACCAACTTCTTGTAGTTGAGCCTCCTTATGATCCTGAATTGGATTTTCATTATCGAATTTTCAATGCTGACGGTAGTGAGGTAGCACAATGTGGTAATGGTGCAAGATGTTTTGCTCGTTTTGTTACATTAAAAGGATTAACTAATAAGAAAAATATTGCAGTAAGTACTGCAAAAGGGAAAATGATTTTAACTGTGCAAGATGATAGTATGGTTCGTGTCAACATGGGAGAACCAATTTGGGAGCCTGCAAAAATTCCTTTTTCTGCTAATAAATTTGAAAAAAATTATATTTTACGTACACCAATACAAACTGTACTTTGTGGAGCGGTATCAATGGGAAATCCTCATTGTGTAGTGCAAGTAGATGATACGAATACAGCGAATGTGGCAGAATTAGGTCCACTTTTAGAGCAACATGAGCGTTTTCCAGATAAAGTCAATGTAGGATTTATGCAAGTACTTAATCGTGGACATATTAAATTGCGAGTGTATGAGCGAGGGGTAGGTGAAACGAAAGCCTGTGGTAGCGGTGCTTGTGCAGCTGTAGCTGTTGGTATTATGCAGAATATGTTGGATTCTAAAGTGCAGGTGGATTTATCAGGTGGTAGCCTGTGGATTGAATGGCAGGGTATAGGACATCCATTGTTTATGACAGGTGAAGCAACTCATGTTTATGATGGTGTAATCAAATTATAAATTTTACTAAAACTTACCGCACTTTTAGGAGTGTTTATGCAATCATGGTTACAAAAGTATTGGGATTATTTAAAAATTGAGCGACAGGTCAGCCCATATACATTGCTTAATTATCAGCACCAATTGGATAAGATTTGTTTGATTTTTCAGCGAAATGGCATTTCTAATTGGCAGGGAATAACACCAAGTACAGTACGTTTTTTATTAGCAGAAAGTAGTAAAGAGGGGCTGCACGAGAAAAGTTTAGCATTGCGACTATCTGCACTGAGACGATTCTTGAGCTATTTAGTTCAGCAAGGTGAGCTAAAAGTGAATCCTGCGGTAGGAATTTCTCCTCCTAAACAACAAAAACGTTTACCTAAAAATATGGACATTGAACAGGTGCAATTATTGCTTGCTAACGATAGCAAAGAACCTATTGATTTACGAGACAAAGCAATAATGGAATTGTTTTATAGTTCGGGCTTGCGATTATCAGAACTACAAGGGCTAAATATTAACAGCTTAAATTTTCGTAGTCGTGAGCTAAGGGTTTTAGGTAAAGGAAATAAAGAACGAGTTGTACCTTTTGGACGATATGCATCACAGGCTATTCAGCAATGGTTGAAAGTTCGTTTGTTATTTAATCCAAAAGATGAAGCTTTGTTTGTGAGTCAGCTAGGTAATCGAATGGCTGCTCGTAGTATTCAAAAACGCTTAGAAGTATGGGGTGTTCGACAAGGACTAAACTCTCATCTTAATCCACATAAATTACGGCACTCCTTTGCTACACATATGTTAGAAAATAGCTCCGATCTTAGAGCGGTACAAGAGTTATTAGGGCATAGTAACCTTTCAACTACTCAAATATACACTCATTTAGACTTTCAACATCTAGCTAAAGTTTATGATTTAGCACATCCGAGGGCAAAACGGAAAAAATAGATTATACCGAAAAATAATCCTTTGCTATTTTTACATCTTGTTCAATTTGCTTTTTCAAATGATCGAAAGAAGGAAATTTTATCTCATCACGAATTTTCTGACAAAATTCAATTTGTAATGTTTGACCGTATAGATCTTCATTAAAATCAAATAAATGGACTTCGAGTAGTTGTTTTATACCATTGAGCGTTGGACGTTTACCTATATTAGCTACACCATTAAAGAAAGTATTATCTTCCAATTTGACTTTTACTATGTACACGCCTCTAATTGGATTAACTTGTCTTTGTAAGCGAATATTTGCTGTAGGAAAGCCAATAGTTCGCCCTAATTTATTTCCATGTATGACTTTACCATGAATACAGTAAGGTTTACCAAGTAATTGTTTTGCTAGGATAAGATTATCTTCAGCCAACGCTTTACGAATAGCAGTACTACTTATACGTTGTTCATTTAATTGAAAACTATGATTGTTCTCCACTTGAAAGCCAAATTGGGTCGCTTTGCGTTGTAGTAAAGCAAAATCACCGCAACGGTTTGCACCAAAACGAAAATCATCACCAATACTTAAAAACTTAACTTTTAGTTTTTGTACTAACCAATCATCAACAAATTGTTCTGCAGATTGTTTAGCAAAAGTGCGGTTAAATTTTACGCAAAATACATAGTCAATCTCATGTTGAGCGAGTGCATTTAATTTATCACGCAATCTCATTAAACGGGCAGGAGCATTTTCACCCATAAAATATTCGTTTGCTTGGGGTTCAAATAACATAACTAAAGTTGGTAAATTTAGCGAATTAGCTTTTTCACAAAGATGTTTTAACACTGCTTGATGACCTAAATGAACACCGTCAAAATTACCAATAGTTAAAGCACAGCCTCGTTTAATTAAATTTTGTGGTAGATTGTAAATGTTCCGTATAAGTTGCATAAATCCGCCGAAAAGTTACCGCACTTGCTATTTACCAATACAAAAAGAACTAAAAATATTGCTTAATAAATCATCAGACGTAAATTGTCCTGTGATTTCACCAAGATATTTTTGTACTAAACGTAATTCTTCTGCTAGCAACTCACCAGCGCGAAATTCGGTTAATTGTATAAGCCCTAATTGTAGATGGTTAGAGGCTTGTTCAATAGCTTCTAAGTGGCGACGTCGAGCAATAAAACCACCTTCAGTGCTTGTTTGATAACCCATAGCCTGCTTTAAATGTTCACGTAATAAATCTATACCAAACGATGTTTTAGTTGATAATGAAATTACATCATAACCTTGATCTTGCGTGATTTGCTCTATTTCACCGCTCAAATCCGCTTTGTTTCGAATAATAGTAATGGGGATATGCAATGGCAGTTTGGTTATAAATTCTGATTGTGCTTGTTCTAAGTTTTGAGTAGCATCCGTACTGTCTAGCATTAATAATATGCGATCTGCCTGTTTGATTTCTGACCATGCACGATTAATACCAATGCGTTCTACTTCGTCTGTAGCTTCTCGCAAACCTGCAGTATCAATGATATGTAATGGCATTCCATCAATATGAATATGTTCTCTTAGTACATCTCTGGTTGTGCCAGCAATGTCAGTAACAATTGCAGCATCTCGTCCTGCTAATGCATTGAGTAAGCTTGATTTTCCCGCATTTGGACGACCTGAAATAACAACTTTCATACCTTCACGTAAAATAGATCCTTGTCTCGCTTCTTTTTGGACAAAATCTAACTGCGAAATAATATCACGTAACAGGTTTTCGATTTTGCCATCTGCTAAGAAATCAATTTCTTCATCTGGAAAATCAATAGCCGCTTCTACGTAAGTTCGTAAATAAATTACAGAATCAACTAACTTATTGATTTTATTTGAAAACTCTCCTTGAAGTGATCTTAATGCTGAACGAGCAGCTTGCTCTGAACTTGCATCGATAAGATCCGCTATTGCTTCTGCTTGTGCGAGATCCAATTTGTCATTTAAAAATGCTTGTTCAGAGAATTCACCTGGACGGGCGAGGCGGATCCCTTTGATTTGTAGAATTCTTTTTAGTAATAGATCTAAAATAACTTGCCCACCATGCCCTTGCAATTCTAGTACATCTTCACCAGTAAAAGAATGTGGGGATTTAAAAAATAAAGCAATACCCTGATCTAAAACAGAACCATCAATGTCCTTAAAAGGTACATAGTCGGCAATTCGAGGTTTAGGGCATTTTCCGAGCAGTTCTTGTGCCACTGTTTGAGCAAGTGGTCCTGAGACACGTAAAATACCAATCCCCCCTTTACCAATGGGGGTTGCTTGAGCAACAATAGTTTCTTTCATTTTTATGTTCACAGTTAAAAGTGCGGTGTATTTTCAAGTTTTTTACATTATAAAATAAAAGGTATCCTGAGATACCTTTTATCTTTTCAAGTTATTATTTGGAGCGAGAATGTAATCCTTTTTTCTCAAGTCCACGATAAATAAGCTGCTGTTGTGCAATAGTAATTAAGTTTGATACTAACCAATATAACACTAAACCAGCAGGGAAGAATAAGAAAAACACCATGAAAATTAATGGCATAAAATTCATGACTTTTTGTTGCATTGGATCAGCAACAGGTGTTGGAGACATTTTTTGTAACAGATACATAGAAGCCCCCATCAAGATTGGCAAAATAAAATACGGATCTTGAGCAGATAAGTCTTGAATCCAGCCAAAGAATGGAGCATGGCGTAATTCTACCGCTTCCATAAATGTCCAATACAAGGCGATAAAAATTGGCATTTGCAACAGAATTGGCAAGCATCCACCTAATGGATTTACTTTCTCTTCTTTATAAAGTTTCATCATTTCTTGGCTCATACGCTGACGATCTTCACCAAAACGTTCTCTCATTTCTTGCAATTTCGGTTGTAACATACGCATTTTTGCCATAGACGTATATTGTGCTTTAGTAAGTGGGTATAGTATTGCTTTAACAATTAAAGTTACACCAATAATTGCTAGTCCCCAGTTATGCACAAGACTTTGAATGAATGTGAGTAATTTAAACAGTGGTTTAGCAATAAACCATGCCCAACCATAATCGACAGTTAAATCTAAATGATCTGCTACATTAGCCATTTGATTTTGAAGTTTAGGTCCAGTCCATAGTTTGCTGTTAATCGTTGTCACTGTATTAGCTGGAATGCTGACAACACTACTACGATAGCCAATAGAACCAACATTATTATCTTTATCAGTTATTGTATAGAGTAGATTATTTGTATTTTGATCTGGAATCCAAGCAGAAACAAAGTAATGCTGTAAAATTGCTACCCAGCCTGTTTTTGTTTTGATGGATAAATCTGCTTTTGTCATATCTTCAAAACTATATTTTTTGTAATTAGTGTCAGAAGATGAGTAAGCTCCCCCTGTATAAGTTGGCATAGCCATGCTGCCTGAGTTTTCGACCAAAGTATGCTTTAATTGTGCATATGGTTCCACTTCGATTGTGCGAGCCGTTTGATTATTAATTTCAAAATTTACTGCAACATCATAAGCACCACGCTTTAACACAAAAATCTTGCGATAAATTACACCATCTTTTTCAAAAGTTAAAGGCACAACTAATTGGTCTTGCCCTTCGGCTAATTTGAAATAGTCATTTTCGACATGGTAGTCTGCACGCCCAGATTTACTGTCGATACCGTCTTTCCCAATTAAACCGCTTTGAGCAATATAAATATGATCTGAAGTATTTTGTAGCAATGCAAACGGAGTGTCAGAATGAAGTTCTGAATCATATTGAAGGAGTTCTGAGCTAATAATATCTCCACCCAACGTATTTATTTTTAATCTAAATACATCATTTTCTAATGTAATAACTTTACTTGTTGATAAAGTATCATTAGTAATGGTTGGTAATGACGATGTAGAATTGGCTGGAACATCGGAAATTTGAGTTTGTTCAGCTACAACAGGTTTTGGCGAATGATAATCCACTTGCCATTGCTGGTAAACTAGAAAAGAAATAAAGAGTAGTGCTAGCACTAATAGGCTACGTCTTGAGTCCATTATTTGTTCTCTTTCTTGTTAGTAATCTTTGGTGGAACAGGATCGTATCCACCTTTGTTTAAAGGATGACATTTTAATACACGTTTAGCCGTAAGCCAACAACCTTTTAATGCTCCATAATTTTTTAAAGCTTCAATACCGTAAGCAGAGCAAGTTGGAGTGAAACGGCATCTCGGTCCAATCAATGGGCTGATTGCTATCTGATAAAAGCGAATCAAGACAATGAGGATTTTCGAGCCAAACGAATATGACGTTGCCATAATTTATCCAAATATTGAAATAAAGTGCGGTTATCTAATGCATTAACTCCTTTTTTTGCCACAATGATAAAATCATACGCAGGTAGTTGATGTTGCGACAACCGAAAACTTTCACGACAAATACGCTTTATCCTATTACGGTCACAGGCACGCTTTAAATGCTTTTTTGCCACAGTTAAACCCAAACGGCAATGAGATTGATAATTTGGACGGGCAAGAATAGTTATCTCTGGCGTACTCGCTCGTAGCGGATCTTGGAATACGTATTTGAATTGGCTGGGAGTTAACAATCGTAACTCCCTAGAAAAGTTCAGCATAATTACACTGTTAGCACTAAATTATGCAGATAAACTTTTACGACCTTTAGCACGACGACGGGCAAGTACCTGACGACCATTTTTAGTTGCCATACGAGCACGGAAACCATGAGTACGGCTACGTTTTAATACAGAAGGTTGAAATGTGCGTTTCATAATTCTTATTTACCTAAATTAAAAATATGTTTATCACTATTTTGGATAACAACCAAAATACGGACATTTGAAACAAAAGTTACAAAATTAAGGGATGAGATTTTAATCGTAAATTTACGGTTCGTCAAATCAGAATCCCTAAAATTTGACAATAACTGTTCATTTTTTGATGAAATCATAAATGCGAGGGCATTATACGTTTTTTAAAAAAAATCTCAAGTTTGCTGTAGGCTTTTTCTATTTTTGATCTTTTTCTAAAGATCTTTAAGCAGGTTTATAGTAAAATAGGATCTTATTTTTCTTCGCTCGTTTTATTTTAGCGGAAATAACCCAATATTTTGATTTATAGTGATAACAAAACCAATGAAAACACATTTATCTTCTCTTTGGCAAGATTGCCTTTCACAGCTACAAGATCAAATATCTTCGACACATTTTACTACGTGGTTACGTCCATTGCAGGCAGATGTTGCTGACGAAAATATGTTAGTGCTGTATGCTTCAAATAGGTTTGTCAAAGATTGGGTTGAAAGTCATTATTTGGTTCAAATTACTAAACTGGCTCAGCAACTCACTCAAAATGCAGATTTTGTTGTTAAAATACTAGAGGGAATAAAACCAGAAAAAAAAGCTCCTGTTTCAATTCAAGTGGAATCCGTAGCTACTGACATTGTTATTATGCCAGAAGTCCAATCACCCCATGCATCAAATTTAAATTCTAAGCATATTTTTGATAATTTTGTAGAAGGAAAATCTAACCGATTAGCACGAGCAGCTGCGGAAAAAGTAGCAAAAAGTCCAGGCGAGCAGAGTTCTAATCCATTGTTTCTTTATGGCGGTACAGGGTTGGGGAAAACCCATTTATTACATGCTGTAGGTAACAGTATTTTAAGCCAAAAAGCAAATGCTCGTGTTGTTTATATTCATGCAGAACGTTTTATGCAGGAATATGTAAAAGCACTAAAATCTGATCGGATGGAAAATTTTAAAAAACTCTACCGCACTTTAGATGCTTTGTTGATTGATGATATTCAGTTCTTTGCAGGAAAAGATGGTACTCAGGAAGAGTTTTTTCATATTTTTAATTCCCTTTTTGAAAGTGGACGACAAATTATTTTAACTTCAGATCGTTACCCAAAAGAAATTGAAAAGATTGAGGATCGTTTGAAATCTCGTTTTGGTTGGGGGTTAAGTATTGGTATTGAACCACCAGATTTGGAAACTAGAGTCGCAATTTTATTAAAAAAAGCAGAAGAGAAGAATATGTTGTTACCAGAAGAAGTTGCTTTTTTTATAGGACAAAAATTACGAACAAATGTGCGTGAGTTAGAAGGAGCATTAAATCGAGTGCATGCTTACGCTGAATTTACTGGTAAAGCTATTACTATAGATTTTGTACGTGATGCTTTGAAGGATATGTTAGCATTACAAGATAAATTAGTGACAGTAGAGAACATACAAAGAGTTGTCGCAGAATATTATCGTATTAAAGTTGCAGATTTAAAATCTAAAAGCAGAGCTCGTTCTGTTGCACGTCCTCGCCAATTAGCAATGGCATTGGCAAAAGAATTAACAAACCGCAGTTTACCTGAGATTGGTCGAGGCTTTGGAGATAGAGACCATACAACAGTTCTTCATGCTTGCAAAACTATTGCAAAATTACGTGAAGAAGATAACAATATTCAAGAAGATTGGTCAAATTTGATTCGCACATTATCAGCATAAGAGGTTGAACCATGCAATTTACAGTTTTAAGAGAAAATTTGCTTAAACCATTGCAACAAGTTTGTGGTGTATTGAGTAGTCGCCCAAATATTCCTATTTTAAATAATGCATTATTAGAAATTGAAGGAACCTCCTTAAAAATCACAGGAACTGATTTAGAAGTTGAACTTTCTACTCAAGTACAGCTTAATTATGCACAACAAGATGGACGTTTTACTATTCCCGCAAAGAAATTTTTAGATATTTGTCGTAGTTTTGCTAGTGATATGGACATTATTGTAGAGTTTGTAGAAGATAGGGCGATTATCCGTTGTGGACGCAGTAAATTTAATTTATCTACGTTGCCTGCAGAAGAATATCCTAATTTAACTAACTGGGCATCAGAAGTAGATTTTTCTATTGAACAGGCAACATTAAAACGCTTGATTGAAGCAACTCAATTTTCTATGGCGAATCAAGATGCTCGTTATTTCTTAAACGGTATGAAATTTGAAACGGAAGGAAATTTATTGAGAACAGTTGCTACAGATGGTCATCGTCTTGCAGTTTGTACTATTGCATTAGAGCAAGAATTACAGTCTCATGCTGTGATCTTGCCAAGAAAAGGTGTTTTAGAATTAGTACGTTTACTTGAGACCACAGAGCAACCAGCACGTTTGCAAATAGGCACTAATAATCTGCGAATTGATTTGGGAAATATTATTTTTACGTCTAAATTAATTGATGGACGTTTCCCTGATTATCGCCGAGTATTACCACGTAATGCGCAACGTATTATGACGGGAAATTGGGAAGAATTAAAACAAGCGTTTGCCAGAGCTGCTATTTTGTCTAATGATAGAGTACGTACAGTACGTTTACAGCTGGCAGAAAATCAATTAACTATTACTGCGACTAACTCAGAACAAGAAGTGGCCGAAGAAGTTGTTGATGTAAATTATGTTGGTGAAGATATGGACGTTGGATTTAACGTTAGCTACGTTCTTGATGTACTGAATGCGTTGAAGTGTGAGCAAGTCCGCATGAGGTTAACAGATGCTTTATCAAGTTGCTTGATTGAAGATGTAGATGATGCTAGTGCAGAATATGTAATCATGCCGATGCGTCTATAGTGATTATGGCAATTTCCCGACTGTTAGTTCAAAACTTTCGTAATATTGCTCAAACGGATTTAGAATTTGAGTCTAAGTTTAATTTCATTGTAGGTAATAATGGCAGTGGAAAAACTAGTTTATTAGAAGCAGTTTATTATTTAGCACATGGACGTTCTTTTAAGAGTGCGGTGTCCAATAGAATAATTTCTTATGAGCAACCGCACTTTTTATTGCACTGTAAAGTACAAGAATATCAGCATCAATGGTCTATTGGTTTACAAAAATTTAGACAAGGCAATACGATATTTAAAATTAACGGAGAAGAAGCTAATAAACTCTCTCAACTTACTCATTTATTACCGATGCAAATTATTACTCCAGAAGGATTAAATTTGTTGAATGGCGGTCCTATTTATCGACGAGCTTTTTTAGATTGGGGGCTTTTTCATCATAATAATGCGTTTTATCCAGCATGGAGTAATCTAAATCGATTACTTAAGCAACGCAATGCTGCCTTACAGCAAGTTAGCGACTATAACCAGCTCCTGATTTGGGATAAAGAACTAGTAAAAATCGCACATCAAGTAACTTCTTGGCGAGCGGAATATGTAGAATCTTTACGTAGTGAAATTGAACGAACTTGTGCTTTATTTTTACCTGAGTTACACATCAGTTTGACTTTTTATCAAGGATGGGAAAAAGAAACAAATTATGGCGATATTTTAAAACGTAATTTTCAACGAGACAAAGCCGTTGGCTATACTATGTCTGGTACTCAAAAAGCAGACTTACGTTTCAGATGTAATGGACTACCAGCAGAAGATGTGCTTTCACGAGGACAATTAAAATTACTGATGTGTGCTCTGCGGCTAGCTCAAGGAGAGCATTTAATGACTCAAAAAAACAGACATTGTATATTTTTAATTGATGATTTTGCTTCTGAGCTAGATCCTAGTAAACGAGAATTGCTAGCCCACCGTTTACAGCAAAGTCAATCACAGGTTTTTATCACCGCAATTACAAATGACCAACTTATTCAAATGCAACCAAAAAATCACCGCACTTTTTATGTTAAAGAAGGTAGAATTGATTGAATATAATAACTAAAATCTATTTTTACATTAATTAAATTTGACTCTTTTATAAAATAAGTTTTTGTAAAAACTAAAATATTTTCGGATTAGTTTTATCCATAATCCCTTATTCTTATTTTCTAGTTGTGTACTTTTCTCTATTAAAGTTTTTTCAATATCTAAATAGCTAATTAAATTATGGTTTGATAGATTTAAAATAGAATCTTGAATACATAAAGCAGGTGATAAATGGTAAACAGAATAGTTTTTATCCGATAAAAATAACTCAAAAAACAGAATGTCTAAGGGTTTAAATTCATTAATAGAAAGATTTGATAACAAGTTTAGGCAACGTTTAATTGCTACTTTTGAAATAATATATCCCCCAGCTCCATAATGTCCACTTTTTAAATTTAAAAAAGTCCTATTATAATAGTTAGCCTTGTCTGCATTACTATATTTTGAAGGTATAAGATTAGTGTCTAATTTTATAATAAAAGATTCATTTGTATTAAATCTATCTTCAATCCAATTAAATTGATTTAAAAATAGATTTGTATTTTCTCCTAAATAAACATCGTCTTCAAAAATACAGATAAAAGGCATGTTTTCATTGAGACATTTTTGCCATAAGGCTAAATGACTCATAAAACATCCCTTTTCAGTAGTACTTAGTGCTTTAGTTGAATATAATTTAGAGAAAAATTTTTTCATAGCAACATCAAGCGTTTGAGATGGATACAAGGCATCAAAAAACTTGAATGAAATACCTTTTCTAGAAAACTCTTTTTCGATATGTTCTCTACGCTCTGTTGCGGATNTTGTTTGTTTGTTTGTTTGTTTGTTTGTTTGTTTGTTTGTTTGTTTGTTTGTTTGTTTGTTTGTTTGTTTGTTTGTTTGTTTGTTTGTTTGTTTGTTTGTTTGTTTATCATTGTACTTCTCCATTTTCATTTTAATAAATTCCATATTTAAATTTATGTTTGAGATCTTTGTAATGACGTTTCAGCTTATATTTTAACGAGACATTCTCATTTTTCACTGTTTTGGCGGATTTTCAAGTTGTGGATATAAATTATTAAATAAATTGGATTTTAACATTGTTAGTAAAAATAGCATTCTAGGATATTTTGATATAGTAATTCGATGTATTTATTTTTGCAATTTTCTATCTTTTTCATGATTTGTATTTATAGACCCTGCTGAAATAAATAGTTAGCGTGATCCAAATCTGCTGTGTTATCAATATCTAATGAGTCGTTTTTATTCATTACATATAATTGTATAGGATCTAGAAAAAAACGGCGATATTGTAGTAATTTTGTGGTGTCGTTGATATAAATTGCACCATTGGGGCGGTACGCAATAGGTAATGCTTGGCGTGGGCTTTCTAAGTCTTCAATTCGCCGCACAGCATAATAGTTACCATTTTCACATAATAATGTTTTATAGGGGTGATGTTCTGCAACACAAACAGAAATGACAGAACCCTTTTCAATCGGATCATATAATTGAAAGGCTTCTTGAATATGATGAGTTCGACGCAAAGGAGATGTAGGTTGTAATAAAGTCGTAGTGCCTGTACAAATGCCAGCTTGTTGCAGAGTATAGCAAACAGCATCAATAGATCGAGCGGTGTCATTAGCTAGTTCAGCTGGACGAATAATGACTTCGGCTTCATACTTCAAAGCGTGCTGTGCCAACTCTTTACCATCTGTACTAACAATAATACGTTCGAATAGCCTTGATTGCTTTGCTGCTAAAATAGCGTGTGCTAAAAGGGATATTCCACCAACGGTTTGTAGGTTTTTGTGTAGTATGCCTTTGGAGTTGGCTCGAGCAGTAATAATAGCAGTGTTCATAAGAAAATCTCATAAAGGGTTTTTTGTATCAGTATTAATAGGCATGGATACCTGTGAAACATAGGATTTTTGTCTTTTTTCATAATTTCTTTTTGTGGTGCAAGTATTTTCGAATATGGCTAGGTAGGTGTAGTAAATCAAAAATCAATCGGTAGATTAAATTGTTTTTTAGTTTTTGTGGATGATATTTCTTACGGAAATAGCGGTAAAAAGCCGAACTAGGTACTTTAATATCTTTTAGACAATCTTTTGGCTTAGCAAAATACATCTTATTACGATTAACTTCTTCTAACCCTGTTTTAGGAGCAAGTGGCAAATGTTTGCTTAATGGTGAAATGGGTGAAACAGAATAGATTTCTATACCATAAAGTTCTTGTAGCAAATGCAAAATAGATAAGTCTGTCTCAGCAGAATGCCACGTTTTATTCATTTCTATTAAGTTAGACTTAAATCTAGGTTGAAGTTTAATAAGATTAGTTTTTTTGCTATCGAAAGCATAAGTTTGCTTTGTTGATTCATACAAATCTATCCCTGTAAAATACAGTTTTTTGTATCCCATCGCTACCGCTGTTAGTGCCATAATAACACCAGAAGTTACCACTTTATTATGAAATAAAGCTAAATGCAGAGTATGTTTTGCCAATTCGGGTAGTTTTTCACGATATAAAATGAAAGCATTTAATGTGTCAGGAAACCAATTGAGTAAATCTTCAGCTTTTTGTGAATAAAGAAGCCGACTCTCAAAGTCAGAATACGCAATTTGCTCGCATTGATATTCGTTATTTTTATGTAACTCTGACATGGTAGCTTGTTGTTCAATGAATAACGCATTATGAAAAAATGCAACTTTAATTTGCTTGCCCACATAATATTGCTCTTCTAAATAAAATTGATTACAGCGGAATACGTCAATTTCATCAGGTAAACGGTTGTAATCAATTTGTGCCAAACTCGGACCATTACCAGCAATTAAGGCGGCTTTGCATTTAGGAAATTGAGACTGTTTATTTTTATTTACATCGTTCATATAATAAACCTCATTAAAAAATATTGTTCAGGTAGCCTGAAAGATTATTTATTGTTACCAATACAATAATTGGACAATTAAAATTTAATTATTAAAAATAACTATATTATCCTTTCGTGCGTGATTATCGACTAAATGTCCAGTAAATAAAACGCTTAATACGATCAACTATTGCAAAATATTCACGTCTAATTTTAGTCATAAAACGACGGTTATTTTTATTCATCGTAATCTGACTTTGTTTTGTATAATCTGGTTTAACACAAGGTGGAGTAATACCAAGTAAAGCGACATGCGTTTCATAAAAACGATCCATGCCAATATCTACGTTATGTATCCATTCTTGTGAGTAATGTAAGAATTTTTGTGCCACTTGTGGAGTAAGATAGTAACCTGTTGCATTACTATAACCAAAATAATGTTGTTCTAATTTTGAATTATCTGACAAAATATGAACTAATTTTGTTTTGATTTTTTTACTATTAGAATGAGTTAACCAAAAAAAATCAAATTGATTTTCAGTTGAATGACAAAATTGATATACAGTTAAAAAATTAGGCTGCAAAATTGCATCGTCCTCTAACACAATAATGGGTTGTTGCAATTGCACACATTTTTCCCACATCAAATAATGGCTGGCATAACAACCTAATTGACTTAACGTTATTTCATTTCCTTTACGTTTATAACGTTTCTCTCGATTATACTTAGCAAATAGTGGATGGTTTGGCTCGTCATTCCCATTTACACCTTTAAAGAAATGATAATTTATTACAATATTAGGATTCTGTTGTTGAAGTTTATTAAATTGCTGGGAAATAAAAGCCTTTCTTTCAGCTGCTTTTTCTAAATTTATTACAAAAATAGGTGTTAATTGATTGATTGACATAATCTATCCGAAATGCAACAAAAAATAAATTTATCCTAAAAATTTTTTTAAATAAAGTCAATTATTTTTATTTGCTTCATTTTTCTCTAAATGCTATAAATATATAATTACTATAAGTTATGTCTATGAGAACTTTATGTTTAATCATGTTATTAGTTTAGAAACAGCAATTGATCGCCGTTTACATATTGAAAAAGAATTCAAAGAACAAAACATTCCTTTCACATTTTCTAATGCATTTCAACCCAATGAAGCAAACGATAATATTATACTAAACTTAGTACCTAATTTAAATAAAACAGAATTAACTAATGGAGAAAAAGGCTGTTTAATTAGCCACTTATTATTGTGGAAGAAATGTATTGATGATAATCTTCCTTTTATTAGCATTTTTGAAGACGATATTTTACTAAGTAATGAAGCACATTTTTTTATTAAAAATTATGATTGGCTAAAAGAGCGGTTTAAATTAGAAAATAATTTTATTATCCGTCTAGAAACATTTTTAATGGAAGTAGAAGAGGATCGTAACACACTCATAAAAACATTTAAAAACCGTAAATTTAACCAATTAAAATCATCGCATTGGGGAACAGCTGGATATATTATTTCACAACCTATGGCAAAAAATTTACTGGCTCAATTTAAAAAAATGACTGTAAATGATATTCATCCTATTGATCAAATCATTTTTAATCAATTACTATCTGACAATCAGTATCAAATTTATCAATTAAATCCAGCAATTTTAATTCAAGAATTAACATTATATAAAGAAAAAAGTCATTTAAAAAGCGACATTGAACCCGATCGCAGAAAAATAATGAATTCTAAAAAAATAAAACGTAATCTTTGGCAAAAAATAAAACGAGAAATATGGCGTTATAAAATAAGAAAGCAAGAAAAATTAATAAAAAAACAAAAAGAATATCAAATTGTAAAATTTTTATAGAAAAGGTATCTTAATATGAGTAACTTAGTTTCTGTGTTAATTTCAGCTTATAATGCAGAAAAATTTATAGAACAATCTATCCGTTCTGTTATGCTCCAATCATATCATCATATTGAAATAATTATAGTAAATGATGGTTCTACTGATAACACAGGAAAAATTCTTACTCAGTTATCCAATAAAGATACTAGAATTATTATTATCGAAAATAAAAATAACATAGGGTTCATTAAATCCCTAAACAAAGGCTTAACATATTGTAAGGGAAAGTATATTGCGAGAACAGATGCAGATGATGTTACTGAACCATTTTGGATTCAAACTATAATAGAAAAAATGGAAAAAGAGCCAGATTTACTTGCTGTTGGAGGATTTATTACTGTATGGCATAGTGATAATCAACTTGGGCATCTTGGAAATTACACTCATAATGGGCAGATATTCAAAAGTTGTTTAAATCATAATGAAATTATAAGAGGACTTCCATTTAATAATGTAATGCATCACAATACTATGATTATAAAGAGTGATGTTTTTAATAAATATCATCTACATTATGATGAATTATATCCTCATGCAGAAGATTATAAACAATGTTAAAGCCGAACGTTGGGAGGGGGATGTACAAAACCTTGAGCTCATCAGCCGACAAGATGTGATGAAATACAAAAGCGAACATGCCCAAGCGGGAGGAAGTGTATCGGTCACTTACGGTTCGGGCGGAGGGGCTAACTTTAATGCTGCCTATAACTCAGCGAAGCTCAATACAGCACAGGTAGAAAACCAAACAAGTGTTGACGTGGGCAAAGGGGGAATGGATGTCGTTGTGAAAGGCAACACCCACCTTGAAGGCGCGGTTATCAGCAGCCAAGCAGATAAAGCGGACAACCGTTTCCAAACAGGCACCCTAACAACAAAGGACATCCAAAACCACAGCGAGTTAAAAACGAAAAGCGTGGCAATCAGCGGAGGCTCAGGTGGCATCAACCCAATGTCAGCGTTAAGTTTACTGGGGAATAAAAACGAAAGTAGCCAAAGCACAACACATTCAGCGGTAGGCGAAAACATTGGCATCACACTCACAGAAGACCCGAATGCAGAGATTACGCTCAAACAGCTGAATCGAGATACGGAAAATGCGAATCAGAAGGTGACGAAGCACGACCTCACAGAGGTAAAAGAAACCCAAGAACTGGTCAAAGGGATAGGTGAAATCGCAGACAAGGCGATGCAGATTTACACCCACAGTGAGCGGGAAGAAATCGAACAAGCGAAGCTGGCATTAGGCAAAGCCAAGGCAGCAAACGCTACTAAAGAGAAGGTGAATGAATTAACCCAACAGCTAAACGATTTACAGAAAGCTTACGACAAAGCATACGGCACAGGCAGTACAACCAAGCGTGCAGTGGAGGCGGTTACAGCTGCATTACAAGGCTTAGCGGCGAAAGATGCAGGGCAAGCAATCGCAGGACTTGCTTCACCGTATTTAAATGAGCAAATCAAACGCCACACAGAAAATGCAGATGGTTCGGTGAATACGGAAGCGAATTTACTGGCGCACGCCATCTTAGGGGCGGTAGAAGCCACCATCACAGGTAACAATGCCCTAGCAGGTGCAGCAGCCGGGGCAGGTGGCGAAGCGGCAGCAATGTTCATCACCCACACCCTTTACCCAAACAAAAAGCCAAACCAACTGACCGAAGCGGAAAAGCAAAACATCACCTTCTTAAGCCAATTAGCTGGTGGACTGGCAAGTGGTTTAGTGGGAGACAGCACACAAGCGGTGGCTTTAGGGGGAGATATTGCAAAAAGGGCGGTGGAGAATAATGCTCTAGATGCAAGCCAATCTGTCGATTACTTAAAAGAGCTAAGTGATGCGATAGCTCAAGGAAAATCACTAAATGAAATCAATGAGAAATATAAAGCAATAAGCCAAGCTGAATTTGAAAAAGATCTTCAAGCGTGTAATCAGCAAGGTTTAATGTGTTATGTTGGTACATTAATGGCAATGGATGCAGGTGTAAAATCGGCAGAGGGTTATAAGAATTTTCATCCTCTTCCTCCTGATATTCAAGCTCAAGCACTGGATTTTATTAGAAATGAGGCAGCTCGTCATAGTATTGAATTAGTAGATGGTTCTCCAACAATGATTCAATTGGCATTAATGGCTATTGAAGTTGGTCAGGAGATGTATGAGGCTAAGAATGCAGGAAGATCTTTTGCTACGGATCGGGCTCAGGCTAATTTTGCGAAGAAAGTTAAATATTCAGCTCCTATAGCAAAACCTACGGCTAAGGTAGTATCAGAAAAAAATATTAAAACTTTGGATGGAAGGGTTCTGTCTTATAGTTCAAATATTAAACATGTAAATGGTAAAGATCCTAATGCAGGTTTAGAACCTAATAATGTAATAGAGTTATTTAAAAACTCAGTTCCTAGTACTAAATATGATGCTAAAAAAGATGTAAGATATTCTGTTGATTCAAAGGGAAATATTCATAGGTTTTTTGGTGATAAAAATACTTTAGAATTTCATTGGAGTGGCAGCACAAATGATATTTCTAATCCATTAAATGAAAATCATATACCTAATGAAGTTAAGAAAAAGTTGAGAGGTTCAAAATGATAATTGGTGATCCATTTAAGTTTGCTATAGGATTTAACTTAATAAAGGAATGGAATGAAGATAGTACGCCTTGGATAAATGGTATATATGATATATATATATATGGTGTTAAATACCCAGATAAATTATATGTTACAGAATTTAATACAAATCTAAAATACTTATTCTATAACCTTATTAAAGATATGAAATTTGTAGATAGGCAGGTAGTTAATCATTTTTTAAAGAATATTAATGATGATGAATACACTTTATTTCTGTTAGAGAATAAATTTTTATTTTCTCTAGAAAGTAGTGATATGAATGATCATGGTCTAAAAATATTTTATATGGCTGATAAAATGTATGATTATATAATTGTTCAGAATGGTAGCAATATAGAGTTATTTAATTTTTACTTTGGTGATGTCATAAATGTTTTTCAAGAATTTTCTAAACTTGACTTTAATGGTTCAATTATCCCCGATAACTCCGATGTAGCTATATCCAAAAGGGTAGACTGAGATTCTCTTATTACAGATGGTGAAATTTTTAGCAACGGTTAGATAGTAACAAAAAAGCGAACTTAATTGCTCACGCTATATTAGGTGGCATTGAGGCGATAGCCACAGGTAACAATGCATTGGCAGGTGCAGCAGCAGGGGCAGGTGGCGAAGCGGCAGCAATGTTCATCACCCATACCCTTTACCCAAACAAAAAGCCAAACCAACTGACCGAAGCGGAAAAGAAAAACATCACCTTCTTAAGCCAATTAGCTGGTGGACTGGCAAGTGGTTTAATGGGAGACAGCACACAAGCGGTGGCTTTAGGGGGAAATATTGCAAAACGGGCGGTAGAGAATAATTTATTAGCTCAAGAAGATGATGAATACGTTTTGGAAAGTAGCGAGTTATTTAATAAAAATAATTCATTAAATGAAAAACGAAAAGCAAGAACATCAGAACTCCTAATAAAGAGTAGCTATATTGATCATCTAATTAAGTTATATCAAGAAGACCCCAATAAATTAAATTCAGTTCAAAGAGATTATCTGCATACTGAATTAACAAAAATAGCTCATTCTTATAATATTCCAATAGAGAATTTATATAACTGGGATTTTAGCAAAACAATAAAACGTGATGATTCTAAACTATCAAATTATTTAGCACATAATGAATACTTTTGGAATCGTTCTTATGAGGGTAAACAAGCAAAATCATTTGCCTTGGGTATTGTATCGGGAGCAGATGGTACAGTTAAATTCCTAGGTAATACGGCGGACTACATAATTAAAACACCTGTAACGCAAATCGGTAAGGATGCAATTAAAGTTGGTGAGGCAGTGATTAGTTTGCCAAAAGAGTTTTTTGCTCAAGATATTCCTGCTCACTCAATTGAACGCCAGTTATTATCAATGACTTCTGCAACAGGTGAAGATGTTGGTAAAGCGATATGGGCGAATGTAGGTGGTGTTGCAACGCTTTCATTGGGAGGGAAAACGGTTCAATGGATTGGAGGAGTTTGGCGAGATATTTGCCGAGCGAGAAAATCACATCAATGGGATTGAAAATTTTTGGAGCCAAGCCAAGCGAGTGCTTCGAAAATATAATGGAATAAACCGAAAAAACTTTCCTTTATTCTTGAAGGAATGTGAATTTCGGTTTAACGTTGGGACACCTAAAATACAGCTTAAAACCTTGCGAAAATGGTGTAAAATTTAGGGCTAATCTACTTCAGCCCCTTATTTATTCTAGCGTGTTCTGTTTTAAAGGATCTTCCCCATACTGATTTTCCCCTTTAGTACCTTCAAGAACGCCTATAACAACAGTGAGAATCATACCAATAATCTCTCCAATAACAGGGATAAGCATAATTAAAAAGCCTAATGCAAACCAACCTGATTTATTTGCATCATGCAATCGTCTGACGCTAATTGCAATAGAAGGTGGCATCATAGCAAGTGCAATAATCAATGCAGGAATTGTTCCAACGCCAGTAACACCAGCCATAATCAATATAATCGAAATGAGAGTATTAAAAAGAGTAAATCCCCAATACTCTCGTTTTCTCGCTCGTCCGTTAAAATTGACGTAATTTTTAGTATAACCTTCAATAAAGTAAACAGTGAGATTTCAGTTGCCATAGTGGACTCCTTATTTGTGTCGATTAAAAGAATTGGTTTAGCAGATTCTTTAACTTCTAGTGATAATTCAGGCTCATATCTTTCATCACAGAATTTCTGAGCTAAATGCCCTAATTCGTGAGAAACTGATCCGTAATAAAGGACTAATAGAAAAGGGGCTAAAAATAGCATAGCGAATAATGCCGCATTGGATCAATGGATTACAAATTAAGCCCCAAATGCCGTAGATGACGAAACTTAAAATGTAGTCCTGAATATAATCGGTTAAATATCCTTCAAGTCCACCAGTGATCAACTCCCAAATATCTAAGAAAAATCCAATAATGCCCTTCAATCCGAGTGCATAACATAGGATGGTGGGAACCGAAAAATACAGTAAGGTAACGGCCGTAACTTGCAGACCTTTCAGAAAGATGTTTCCAAAATGCAGTGACTGTAGAGGTTTATTTCTCGCCAAATCCGTCACTATTTGCACTTGCCAACCTTTGATAAAGATTATGCCAAAAGGGTACTTAATAAAAGGGAATAGTAAGAGCAATGGGAGAACCCACAGCTTTTTATAGAATGATTTATCAGTAAAAAGATAGGTATAACTCTCCCGATACTCATTCGCTAGGCGGTTAAAGATACTCATAGTTTCCTTTGTGTTGTTTTGATTACGCCTTTACTCATATAAAAGGCTAATATGTACTTTTATCAGATATTCATTTATAGGTAAATAATCGACAAAAATAACAATAAAAGATAAGTGAGGTTGTTATGTCGAAATTGTCTGTAACAGAAGTGGATAGATTGATTGGGAAGCGGATCCAACAGCGTCGCAAAGAGTTGGGGCTGACAACATCTATCCTTTCTGAGCAGATAGGCATTGCACAGCAACAGCTTTCACGCTATGAGCGTGGCGATAACAAAATCAATGTATCGCACCTTGTCGAAATTGCCGTAGCTCTTGATACGGAAATTGTTTGGTTCTTTTTGGATTGCCTTTCGGATGAACCGAAAACATCACGCAAGTTTATTCCTGTGGCGGAAGATGAAATACGCACCCGTTTAGCTCATCACTTAGATAACTTAAATGCAGATGAACGCAGAGGATTGTTGGTCTTTTTAGACACGTTGCAACGATAACTTAACAAATTGCTCATTTTTTGACACATTAGAAAACTCGTTAGGCATAGTCTAGCGAGTTTTCTTTATTTGATATAAAAGAAAATCAGCGAATTTTATACCGCACTTTAAAGCAGCCCCTTTGGGTTTTATTACTGTATCTGCTGCATACTAGTATTGAATATGTAGTGGGAAGTTATGTAATAAAATTTGGGATTTCCATATAGCATTTCATTTAGGAATAGTATGCTCAAATTATGGGATGATTGATTTATGACTGTCATATCAAAGAATGTTCAAAATATCAGCAATTAAACTTATCAAAAAATTTCTCTTGACATAATCTAGCCCTTTCTCCAACTGGATAGTTTCAAAAATACCAAAATTTTCAAAAAATGCTTGACAAAAGAAAGTGCTTGACAAGCACCCTATAAAATAATACCTTTTTGCCCACAGAGAAAAGTCCCTTCATCCCGAATATTTTTCAACTCACAGAAGGAAATCATCATGAACTCATTTCTCTTTGAACTTGTTACTATTCCACTCTTGATGTTAATTTGTCGTAATGCTTTAGCCTTAAAGCCAAGTTACTATCTTATTTTTATGTGCATACTAATCGGCTTATCATTATGGTTAACAAAAACAGATTCTATCTTCTGGCAAGAATATGGGGAGTTAAGCTGGCTAGTGTGCAGTATGGAGGTATTGATTATGGAGCTCCAACTAATTCCCTACTTAAGCGATCTGTTTACATCCCGAAAAACCTACCTACAAGAAATGCCAATGTATTGTTTTGTCTCAAAAAACTGGATTTTTTTCAGCAAAAAATCGAGCCAAACGAGAGGAATATTGGGAAGATTATTTCCGCTTAGAGGATAAAGAATGAAGTCTTTTATTTTTAAGCGGATCTTGTTTTCTGAGGTTTGGTTTAACACCATTTTTCCCTCAGAAGAAGAAAAGCACCTTATCCGTATTTTATATAATAAGCCTGCTTCAATCCCCTATGAAGAGGAGATAATTGGTTGGGATGAAATAGAAACAAGTGCTAAACCTACTGATGATGAATGGTGCTGCTATGATGAGCGGAAGCCATTTTATCATCAAATCTTCCCAAACGATACACGAGCTTATGCAAGGTTGAAAGCAGAAAAATATATTGAAGAGCTTGATAGCTTTCTTGAATGGTTTTACGATGATGTGGAAAATTATTTACTGGAAAGATACGAGGTTTATCAACGAAAATTCGAGCTTATAAATTAGCCTTCGGATTGACAAATTGCTCATTTTTTGATAAATTAGACATCTCGTTAGGCATAGTCTAACGAGGTGTCTTTTGTTTGAGACAAAAAATCAGCGGATTTTATACCGCACGTTAAAGCCGTCACACCCTTTGGGTTTTATTACTACGGCTACTGCATATCCCTACGGATTTATGCAGTGGGAAGCTATGTAATAAAACAAGGGTTTCACGATGCAACACTTCTTGCTTTCTCCCCAATCTCGTACACTCAAACTGAAAACCATTTACCGCCTATCTGAATGGGAAGTATTCCGCCTAATGAAAGGCACTCGCTGGGGCAATCCTGACAATCTGAATGATGTCTGCTGCCCGCACTGCAATATCCGACATCACGCCTATTTCTTATCGTCTCGTAAACGTTGGAAGTGCAAACATTGCTCTCGCCATTTCTATATTACGACTAATACTATTTTTGTCTTTCATAAACTGGAACTTGTCGATTTACTCGCAGCCATCACCTTATTTGTGAATGAAGTCAAAGGCATATCGGCGATTACGATGAGCCGTCATTTGGGTGTTAGTTATAAAACAGCTTATGTGCTTTGCCAAAAACTGCGTGAGGCTCTGTTTAAAACACGCAATTTATCACCTTTGCAAGGTGAAATTCATCAGGACGGCATGTGGATTAACTTTCGTCAGCGTAAAGCCAATTTCCACAATAATCGAGCCAAACAGAGAGAAAAGAAAACAGGCTATCCCAAATTCCGCCCGACAAAACGTTGTATCATCAGTCTGGTGCAGCGTGCTTCCAATGATGAATTACAAAGCTCAAACCGCACTATCGTTGCGATGGATTATACCGAAAACGCTGATACCATTTTTGCAATGAACAAACGCTTTGTAAAACAAGGTAGCGATATTTTCTGCGATGAAAATCCTGCTTATAAGCAGTTAGATTTCCATTACAACGTCTGGTCAGTCAATCACCAAGAAGCGTATAACTATCAAGGCATCAACAATAATCTTGCTGAATCCTTCAATGCTCGCTTTCGTGATTTACATCGTGGCGTACATCATAAATGTGATAATAAATACGCCCTACATTACGCCAATCAAGCTGCCTTTATGTCGGATAACCGTCAAAAGTCTAATGGTGAGCTGTTCAATGATATTCTTAAACGCTGTTTATGGGTATTGCCATTAAGAGAATGGGTCGGCTATTGGCAAGGTAATCATCGAACCCAAGAGCTTATTGGTATAACCGCTTTCAGTCCTGAAGAAATCTCCCAAACCTACTTCAAAAATCTCAATGAGATGATGAAGTATGAACAGGAATTACTTGCAGCTTAACTTTTAATTGCAAAATCACATCCCGATTTGCATCAGGGAAAATTGCTTACCTTTTACAAGGTTGAGCGGATTGGTTACGTCTGCGGTAAGGAAATTTTGTCGAATGTGTGGGAAAATAAGTTAGAATTAAGCAAAAGAAATGCCCTTAACTATGTTTTGGGAGTTAAGGGCATCAGAAATTTTATCTAATAGTAAAAAATTAAAACAAAATTAGTTCATATTTTGTCAGATGGTTCAAAACTAGAACAACATTATTTTGGTTATAGTAATGCAACAGGTTACTATCTTACTCCACAAGCAGCACAGAAGTTTTTGGATTACTTTCAAGAATGGGTATATAACGTAGATATTGGCATGGATCGTTTTTATGAAACGCATGTCGCTTTACTTGGTATTACTCCACCTTGTGTTAAACCAGATTATACAAAACAAAGTCAGATTACGATGAATAAAAATAACCGTCGTTTTATGACTAAAATTAGACGTGAATATTTTGCAATAGTTGATCGTATTAAGCGTTTTATTTACTGGACATTCAGTCGATAATAATAGACAGTACAAAAAAATAGACCGCTCCAATTTTAACTGCACTTTGATCTTTTTAATTTAAAGTTTATAAGTGTGATTTTTACTTTTTGCTTGAATTCTGTTTTTTCATTCGGTATTATTCCGCCCCTAATTTTTAACCTCTTGGGTTCCCTAACCCCAATTTATTAAATAAAAAGGTATATTATGAAAAATACATTTTCGATCTTTAATGATCAACAAAAATTAAGAGCATTGATTTTACTTAGTTTTTTCCACATTTTTATTATTACAGCGAGTAACTATTTAGTACAAATTCCCTTTGAAATTTATTTGCCATTGTCAAAAATGGATGCAATGGAGGATTTTTCTTTTCATAGTACTTGGGGAACGCTAACTTTTCCATTTGTCTTCTTGGCGACAGATTTAACTGTTCGAGTTTTCGGTGCAAAAGAAGCTAGATGGATTATTTTTATCGTAATGTTTCCAGCTTTAATCGTGAGTTATGTTATTTCTATTTTATTTTTTGAAGGTCAATATCAAGGGTTGGCAGCTCTAAATGAATTTAGTATATTCGTATTTCGTATTGCAATTGCAAGTTTTTCTGCCTATGTATTTGGTCAATTATTAGATGTATTAGTGTTTAATCGTCTTCGTAAATTAAAAACTTGGTGGATTGCTCCGACTTGTTCAATGGTATTTGGATCGCTTGCAGATACATTTTTGTTCTTTTCCGTTGCATTTTATGCAAGCAGTGATCCTTTTATGGCGGAACACTGGTTTTCATTAGGTTTTGTTGATTATTTATTTAAATTATTTATTGGTCTTTTATTCTTTGTACCCGCTTATGGTATGGTACTTAAAGCGATTTTACGTAAAATTGATGCTTTGACTTCATCTTCTGTAGTAGAAATGGCTTGAATTTAGCGTTACTTTTTGTTTTTTGAAAGAGCGGTAAGAATGTTTAAAATTCTTACCGCTCTTTTTATATAAATTTTTTGAGTTCGATTTTCTGAGATCTTGATCACAAATTTAAAAATGAGTGTTTTTCTTTCCATCATTTTTCTCTTAAACTGTTTTCGAATTTCATCGAAACGTTTCGATGAGTGTTCGGTTGTTTAGCTATTCGGTTAAAGTTTAGTTTTGTTTAGAAGGCGTAAAGATGAAAAAAACAATTATTTTAAATCCTTCTCTTTCTCATACAATTGCTAGTCTTGGTCATACAGATTGTTTAACGATTAGTGATGCAGGCTTGCCAATTCCAATGCAATGCCCTCGTATTGATTTAGCTTTGACGAAAAATATTCCTACTTTTTTGCAGACTATTGATGCAGTGGTGAGTGAGATGTTTGTCGAAAGAGCAGTGATCGCGGAAGAAATTAAGCAGAAAAATCCTCAAATTCTAACTGCACTTTTGCAGAGAATTAAGCAGTTGGAAAAAAAACAAAACAATAACATTGCGGTGGAGTTTGTTAATCATAAGGATTTTAAGTTGCTGACGCATTCCAGTAAAGCGGTTGTGCGAACAGGCGAATTTTCACCCTATGCCAATGTAATTTTGTATTCAGGCGTGCCATTTTAGGAGGATTTATGCGGAATGAAACGTTGTTAAAAATTTCGGCTATTGAGAAATCTTTTCCTGGCGTTAAAGCGTTAAGTAATGCTTGCTTGTCTGTTTATTCAGGGCGAGTGATGGCATTAATGGGAGAAAATGGTGCAGGAAAATCAACGCTCATGAAGGTACTTACTGGGATTTATAGTAAGGATCGAGGTAGCATTAAATATTTAGGGCGAGAAGTAAACTTCAAAGGAACAAAAGATTCTCAAGAAGCAGGTATTGCTATTATTCATCAAGAATTAAATTTAGTGGGAAATTTAACGATTGCAGAAAATATTTTTCTAGGACGTGAATTTACGACTCCGTGGGGGGCAATCGATTGGAAAAAAATGTATCAAGAAGCAGATAAATTGCTTTCTAGATTAAATGTATCGCATAGTAGTCATCTACTTTGCAGTGAATTGTCAGTTGGTGAACAGCAAATGGTGGAAATAGCTAAAGCATTAAGTTTTAATTCGAAAGTGATTATTATGGATGAACCAACAGATGCTTTAACTGATACAGAAACAGAAGCCCTATTTAAAGTTATTAATGAATTAAAATCCCAACAGTGTGGCATTGTTTATATTTCACATCGGATTAAAGAAATTTTTCAAATTTGTGATGATGTAACTGTATTGCGTGATGGTCAATTTATTGGCGAAAGTGCGGCAGCTGATTTAACGGAAGAATATTTAATTGAAATGATGGTGGGGCGTAAGTTAGATGAACAATATCCTCATATTGAGCAGAAAAAAGGTGATGTTTGCTTGTCTGTAGAAAATTTAACTGGTAGTGGCGTGCAAAATGTGAGTTTCCAATTACATCATGGCGAAATTTTAGGTATTTCTGGACTCATGGGAGCAGGGCGTACAGAATTGATGAAAATGCTTTATGGTGCATTACCAAAAACACGGGGTAAAGTGCGGTTAAATCGTAAAGAAATTCATGTAAAAAGCCCACAAGATGGATTAGATCAAGGCATTGTATACATTTCTGAAGATCGAAAAGGTGATGGCTTAGTTCTAGGAATGTCAGTGAAAGAAAATATGTCGCTGACGGCTCTTCATCATTTTTCTAAATTAGGTAGGATTAATCATACAGCTGAAAGAATGGTTGTAAATGATTTTATTGAACTTTTTAATATTAAAACGCCATCACTTAACCAGCAAATTAGCCTGCTTTCTGGTGGAAATCAACAGAAAGTAGCGATAGCAAAAGGTTTGATGACAAGACCAGAAGTGCTGATTTTAGACGAACCAACGCGTGGGGTGGATGTGGGGGCTAAAAAAGAAATTTATCAGTTGATTAATAAATTCAAGCAAGAGGGGTTGAGTATTATTTTAGTCTCTTCTGAAATGCCTGAGGTATTAGGAATGAGTGATCGTATTTTAGTTATGCACGAAGGTAAAATTAATGCTGAATTTGAACGCGATGAAGCTACTCAAGAAAAATTGCTTGCGGCTTCAATTGGTAAAGTTGCGTAATGATGAAGAAGGAAATTTTTATGACTTCAAACAATAGATTAACTTTTAATTTAACTAAATTTTTATTGGAACAACGCTCAATTATTGCATTGTTGGTTTTAATCACAGTGGTGTCGTTGATTAATCCAAATTTTTTCACTGTGGATAATATGTTAAATATTTTACGTCAAACTTCAGTTAATGCCGTGATTGCCGTTGGAATGACTTTTGTGATCTTGATTGCTGGTATTGATTTATCGGTAGGTTCAATTTTAGCTTTAACGGGTGCGATTGCTGCTTCAATGGTGAGTGCTGAACTGTCAATTTTATTGGTTATACCAGTAACTTTATTGATTGGCGTGTTGTTGGGGGCTGTTAGTGGCGTAATTGTGGCAAAAGGTAAAGTGCAAGCATTTATTGCGACATTAGTGACGATGACATTATTACGAGGTATGACAATGGTTTATACCGATGGTCGTCCAATTAGTACAGGTTTCTCTAACACGGCAGATAGTTTTTCCTATTTAGGTACAGGTTATTTATTTGGTATTCCTTTTCCAATTTGGTTAACTGCCATTGTATTTACAATAGCGTGGTATGTATTAAAACATACGCAAATTGGACGTTATATTTATGCTCTAGGTGGTAATGAAACAGCAACTCAACTTTCGGGTATTAATGTAACTAAAGTCAAAATTTTTGTATTTGCAGTGAGTGGATTTTTATCATCACTCGCTGGATTGATTGTTACTTCTCGTCTTTCATCAGCTCAGCCAACAGCAGGAGTATCTTATGAGCTTGATGCGATTGCAGCTGTAGTGGTGGGCGGCACAAGTTTGATGGGTGGAAAAGGTAGAGTGATGGGAACCTTGATTGGCGCATTAATTATTGGGTTCTTAAATAATGCGTTGAATTTGCTCGATATTTCTTCTTATTATCAAATGATTGCGAAAGCATTAGTGATTCTTGTCGCAGTACTAGCAGATAATTATTTAGGTAGTAAAAAAGCGTAATACTAACTCATTAATTTATATTTAATAGGAGAACACATTATGAATAAATTTAAAATGTTAGCTTCAGTAGCGGTACTTACATTAGGATTAAGTAATATTGTATCGGCACAGGATACTATTGCTTTAACCATTTCTACTTTGGACAATCCTTTTTTTGTTTCATTGCGAGATGGTGCTCAGGAAAAGGCTGATGAATTAGGTTATAAACTAGTGATATTAGATTCACAAAATGACCCAGCTAAAGAGTTAGCCAATGTGGAAGATTTAATAGTACGTGGAGCAAAAATACTTTTAATTAATCCAACAGATAGTGAGGCAGTGGGTAATGCGGTAGCAATTGCAAATCGTAATAACATCCCTGTGATCACGCTAGATCGAGGTTCAAATAAAGGTAAAGTCGTCAGTCATATCGCTTCTGATAATGTTGCAGGAGGAAAAATGGCTGGAGATTTTATTGCTGAAAAATTAGGTGATGGAGCAAAAGTGATACAACTCGAAGGGATTGCTGGCACATCAGCAGCTCGTGAACGTGGAGAAGGGTTTAAACAATCTGTTACAGCTCATAAATTTGATCTTCTAGCAAGCCAACCAGCTGATTTTGATCGAACTAAAGGGTTGAATGTGATGGAAAATTTACTTGCAAGTAAGGGCGATGTACAAGCGGTATTTGCTCAAAATGATGAAATGGCATTAGGTGCATTAAGAGCTATTAAATCAGCTAATAAAAATGTATTATTAGTGGGGTTTGATGGTACTGATGACGGTATCAAAGCAGTAAAAAGTGGTAAACTAGCGGCAACTATCGCACAACAACCAGAGCTTATTGGTCGTTTTGGCGTTGAAACAGCAGTGAAAGTTTTGAAAGGAGAAAAAGTAAAAGAAAAAATCCCAGTGGATTTAAAAGTAATTACTCAATAATGATACATTATAGGGGTGAGTTTACTCGCCTCTCGTTGTTTTAACAGATGCAGAGGATTTATGGCAAAGAAATTAACCGTTTTAGGTAGTATCAATGCGGATCATGTTATTTTTGTACCGCACTTTCCAAAAGCTGGGGAAACTTTACTTGGACATCGATACCATGTTGCCTATGGAGGCAAAGGGGCAAATCAAGCTGTTGCTGCAGCTCGATTAGGTGCTGAGGTGAGTTTTATTGCTTGTATTGGTGATGATGAAATTGGTCAAGCTATGAAAAATGCTTTTATCAAAGATGGCATTCATACTCACGCTATTAGTCAAATCAAACACCAAATGACAGGAATTGCAATGATTCAAGTAGCAGATAGTGGCGAAAATAGCATAGTGATCGCGGCAGGGGCAAATGCTTATCTAGATAAAGAAAAAGTAGCACAATTTCAATCAGAAATTATTCAAGCAGATTGTTTGCTGGTGCAATTAGAAACGCCTTTAAGTGCGGTTATTAAAGCAGCAAAACTGGCAAAAGATAATCAAACTAAAGTAGTATTAAACCCTGCTCCTGCACAGTTCTTGCCTGATGAACTCTTAGCTTGTGTGGATATGATCACACCAAATGAAACAGAAGCCGAAATTCTAACTGGGATAAAAGTTTGTGATCAACAAAGTGCGGTGCAAGCTGCTGAATTTTTTCACCATAAAGGTATCCAATCAGTGTTGATTACGCTTGGTTCAAAAGGTGTCTATTTTAGTGAACGTGGTAAAGGAAATATCATCACTGGATTTAAAGTAAAAGCGGTAGATACTACGGCAGCAGGTGATACTTTTAATGGAGCATTAGTTGCAGCATTGTTAGATGATAAACCTATGGATCAAGCGATTCGCTTTGCTCATGCAGCAGCGGCGATTAGCGTTACTCGTAAAGGGGCACAGCCGTCTATTCCAACTTTACAAGAAACTTTAGATTTTCTGACCGCACATTGAGAAAAAGGCGTAGAAAATGGCAACGATGAAAGATATAGCTCGCATTGCAAAGGTTTCCACATCGACAGTATCACATGTAGTAAATAATTCTCGTTTTGTGAGTGATGAAATTCGAGAAAAAGTGCTAGCTGTCGTAAAGCAGTTAGACTATAAGTCTTCTGCTCTTGCACGCAGTTTAAAAATGAAAGAGACTAAAACCATAGGAATGTTAGTTACTACAAGCGACAATCCTTTTTTTGCTGAAATTGTAGCAAATGTAGAACATTATTGTAATCAACATCATTATAATTTATTTTTATGTAACACAAATGATGATCCTCAACGTTTAGAACAATGTGTTCAGACATTAATGCAAAAGCAAGTTGACGGGTTGTTGTTAATGTGTACAGAAAGTCATTTTCAAGCCAAACTTTTTAAACTAACAATTCCCTGTGTGATTATGGACTGGTGGCCAGCAGAGTTAAGTGCGGATAGAATTTTTGAAAATTCAGAACTCGGAGGCTATATCGCAACAAAAACATTGATTGAATACAATCATAAAGATATTGCTATAATCACTGGTGATTTAAACAAACCGCTTGCACAGAACAGGTTGAATGGTTATAAAAAAGCACTGTTGGAATATAATTTAACCGTTCGAGATGAATGGATTATAGAAAGTCATTTCAATTTTGATGGTGGCATTGCTGGAATGGAGAAATTGCTCAAACTGAGAGAAAGACCTACAGCCGTTTTTGCTTGTAGCGATACTATTGCTGTTGGAGCGTATCAAGTGGCTTGGCAGCAAGGATTGTCAATACCACAAGATATTTCTATTATTGGTTATGATGATATAAAACTTGCTCAATATATTGCCCCACCATTAACAACAATTCATCAACCCAAAGCAACCCTTGCTAAAGTAGCGGTAACTCAATTATTGCATCGCATTAAAAACCCTGCAGAAAATTACCGCACTTTAAGGTTAAATCCGACATTAGTCATTAGACAGTCAGTAAAAAAATTAAGTGATTAATTCAAGTTTCTAATCGCCTCAATGACTAAATCCCAAAAACGTTTGTGATCAAGTTTTGTAGCAACATAAGTGTTGCAAGGTTTTGGTGGATAGCGAAAATCAGCTACTGTCATTCCCAAAGTGTGTGTGCCAGTTAATTCGATATTTACAGGTACTTGTTTTGTTTCAATGATAGTTGGATCGATCACATAAGCAACAGCACAGGGATCATGAACAGGAGGGTAGTTGAACCCTTGAGACTGTTTGTACATTTTGCCAAAAAACTCGAGTAATTCTACAACAAATTGGGCGGGTTTTGTGTCGAGAGCAGCAATGCGTTTCACAATTTCTGGCGTTGCAAGTGCTTGATGAGTAAGATCTAGACCGACCATTACCACTTTCCAGCCAGCATTAAAAACGATATGAGCGGCTTCAGGATCAATCTTAATATTAAATTCAGCTACTGCACTCCAATTACCTACATGATAGCCACCTCCCATTAGTACCACTTGTTTGACTCGGTCAATAATTCTAGGTTCAAGACGTGCGGCAAGAGCGATATTAGTTAGTCCTCCTGTCGGTACAAGAGTAATAGTTTTTTCAGGGTGTGACATTATTAAATCAATGATTAATTGCACTGCATGCTTTTCAGAAAAAGATTGACTTGGTGTTGGAAGAATTGGACCATCAAGACCCGAATCACCATGAATACTTGGTGCTACTTCAATTTCTCGAATCAGAGGACGATCCGCTCCTTTTGCAAAAGGAATACCTTTAATTTTCGCAATTTCAGCTACTGCTAGTGCATTGCGTGAGACTTTCTCAAGAGTTTGATTACCCACTACAGTAGTTACAGCTAACAAATCAATATTAGGATTACCATAGGCTAACATCATTGCAATTGCGTCATCATGACCAGGATCACAATCTAAAATAATTTTATTTTTCATTTTATTCTCCAATATTAAATAGTTATCCATAATGGTAAGCAGATTGTTAATCGTAGCCCACCTAAAGGACTTTGCATTGCCCATACGTGTCCAAAGTGTGCTTTAATGACATTTTCTACGATGGATAGCCCCAAACCTACTCCACCAGTTTCTCGAGTTCTTGCTTCATCAATACGGTAAAACGGCTTAAAAATATTTTCATATTCATCGTCAGGAACACCCATGCCATTATCGTCGATAGTAATGCAAAAATATTTGTCCTTCATGAAGATAGACATCTGAACTTCTGATTTAGCATATTTCATTGCATTTCTAACGATATTTTCTACCGCTCTACGTAATAAAACTTTGTTACCTTTTATATGACGTTCTTGTGGTTTTCCAATAAATTGTTTTACGTTGAATATCAAATGTCGCTGTTCAGATTCAAACTTAGCGTCTTTGATAATATCGCCCCAAATTTCTGTTATAGGAAAAATTTCATGATTTACGTGACAATTTAATTTTTGGCTAGATAACAGTAATAACTCTTGAATCATTTCATTTAATCGGTTAGCTTCTTTTTCAATACGAATAATTTCTGCATTTTCACCAACTCGTCGACGTAATAAAGCTAGAGCTAGTTGTAATCTAGTCAAAGGAGTTCTTAATTCGTGAGAAATTGATGACAATAGTGATTGTTGATTAGAAATATGACTTTTGAGTGAACTTATCATGTGATTGAAACTTTTTCCTACTCGTCGCAATTCAATTATTCCTTTTGTTTCTAATTTAGGATCAGGATTAAAGTTTGTTAACGTAACGGTATTTGCTGCAATTTGTAAATTTTTTAATGGAGTAGTTATATTGAAAGAATACCAACATAATAATGGAACTGAAATAAGCATTAATATCAAAATCACAAGCCGTGGATGAGTAAAAATGTAAGATAACATTTTCTCTTGCGGATTTACTCTAGTTATAAAATAAAGCTTATAAGGAGTTATTTGTTTTTCTATATTTGTTGCGAAATCGACAGAAAAACCACCGACTATTTGCACATTATATAAATTTTTTCGGAATGGTTTTGACTCAAGTGGATGATAATATATAAATTCACGAATAAAGGCATGTTCGTTATGTTTAGCACCAAAAATTTTGCCATCTTCATCAATTAATATGAGTTGTTGGTTTTCAAAGCCTTCAACAGAAATTTTATTTCCTGACAAAATTTGATTGAGATGATCATTCGTTATTAATGTAGAAATTTTATTTTCATAATCAGAGAATTCTTGATCGTCCAACTCTGCACAAAAACAAGTATCAAGATAGGGATATATCATTGTTAATGCAAATAACAAAGCGACAGATAAGCCAAAAATAGCAAAGAAAATATGAAATGGTAGTGTATTTAAGAAAGAGGATTTTGACTTCATAGGATCATGTAACTTCAAAAGTAGAAAATAGTCTGTTAAAAAAACAGACTTTATTTTTCAGTTGATTATTTTTCTGCAACTAATAAATATCCTTTGCACCTTAATGTTTTGAACCAAGATGTATTATCGCTTCTTGGTGGTAACTTCTTACGCAAATTGGACATGTGCATATCAATTGTTCGATCAAAAGGTGATAAAACTTTACCAAGACCGTTTAAACTTAAATATTCTCTAGAAAGTACTTGTCCAGGATGGCAGATAAGGACGCGTAAGAGTGCAAATTCTGTTCCTGTGAGTTTCAAATCTTGCTCATTAAAGATAGCTTGCTGACGACCAGGGTAAAGTGTTAGTCCGCAGAATTTCAAAGTAGCATGTTCTACATCTTCCCACTGATGAGGTAGTTCTGTGCTATTTCGATTGCAGCCAGTTCGGCGTAAAATTGCTTTAATTCTAGCTACTAATTCACGATCATTAAAAGGTTTGGACAAATAATCATCAGCTCCTAACTCCAATCCTAAAACACGATCTATTTCATTGCGTCTTGCGGTCAGCATCATAACAGGAGTGTTATATTTTGCTCTAATCTGTTTTAGTGTCTCAAAACCGTTTAGAACAGGTAACATGATGTCAAGCAAGATCAAATCATAATTCTTATGTTTCTCTAATGCTTGTTGCCCATTATTAGCAACATCGACCTCGTATCCTTCCAAAGTGAGCAATTCTACTAATAATTCAACGAGTTCAATATCATCATCAACTAGTAAGAGCTTTGCCATGGGTTATTCCTATTTTTTTATTTATAATTATTAATAATATGTGGGTTAACTAATGCACAATACTGTGCATTAGTTAATTATTTCCAAAATTGCCAAAAATTTTTTTGATGTTTAGTAGATTTTTCAATGATTACATTGTTGATTTTGGGTTTTATATCATCAGGCAATGGTTTATCTAAATCAATTTTAGTGACAATACCATGTTTATCAAATGTGATTATTGCACTGTGTTGTTCAGGTTCTTGGTAGGCTTTTTGTTGTAGGAAAATATAGTACCAAGAGTTGTTATTGAAAGGATCAATTAAAACGGGTGTGCCAAGTAAATATTGAACTTGTTGGGCATTCATACCTACTTTAACTTGTGATAGTGTGGCAGCCTCCAAATAATTGCCTTGAGGAACGTCAATACGATAGACTATTTTATTGACAGTTGAGCAAGCTGTTAAACTTAAAGCGAAAACAGTTGCTACTATTACTGATTTGAATTGCATGTTTTTTATCCTTTCATATAGTTATTCTTCAGATAACGCTTGATGATAACTAAATTTAGCCAATTTGCCAAATTAATTCTATCCTTTTAGCTGTCTTTGTAATTGATCACGCAAGTTAGGTGGCAATCCTTTAATTGTTAAAGTGTCCGCAGTTTCATCCCAGAAGATACGTTGATTAATTAATTCTGCATCAAAACTAAGCGTCACGCCTTTACCTGAACCAGAAAATTTAGTTAGTCCCTTAAGTGTTGCTCGAACAGGCGGAATGCTTTCTTGTAATCCATAGTTTTGTTCAGTGGCAAAATCAGCAAAGGGCTGCTCTTTTAGCGTTGGAATATTGTCAGAAAGTGCGGTTAATTTTATTTCTTCACCATTATTGATTTGCTCTTTACAGTAGTCAAAAACTTGTTTTTTTACTACTTGAGATTGGTTAGTATCTAATTCACCTTGTACGCAATAGTCGCTGACTGCTTGTAATAAGCATTGATTTTGTAATTGAGGATTTAATCCTTCTTCAGCCCCAAGAAAATCCATGAAAAAATCGCCAATTTTTCGACCAACTCGCCCTTTAATAAAAGTTAAATAGCGGTTGGAATGAGCATCTGTTTGTAAATCTGTTAAGTTAATTCGAGCCGCAACATCAAATTGGGTTATATCCAAATATTCAGTTCGGCGAATATCTAAGTGTTCATCAACTAGCATACTGGTGCGGCTATCTAATAATGCAATAAAAAGATATTCTGTTGCTAAGAATTGATATTGACAAAGGATTAAGGTGCCACTACCAGAAAAAGTATATTTTTCTAATTCGCTTGCCAAAAGTGCGGTCGATTGATGACTAAAAGTAAGAAAATCAACTTCATGTTCTTGAAAACGGTTTAAGAATTGAGCGAATTTAGAAGTGTTTTGAAATACACCATAACCTTTTGCTTTATTTTGATAACTTTGATGCAACCGTAACATCATTTGTTCTAATTCAGGTGTAACAGTGAGTAAATTTTCTCGCAATTGAGTTTCTAGCTTGCAAATTCCGTCTTCTTGAGTATTTTTAATTAATTGGTGCAAAACAATTTGTGTAACGCTGATGCTCATTTTTTGTTCCATTATTTATAAAAATCAATTTGTACGATATTATAACCGCACTTTTTATAAAAATGTGCTAGCATATTCGTTACTATGCTATTCACTAGAGCAAATGCTAACCAAATAGAACTATAATCATTTTAGGTGATCACATGGCAAAATTGTCCAAATATCCAGATAAACAAATTGATACTATTACACAAGAGTTAATTGCAGTATTTGAAAAACATAAGTCACCAGTGGATTTATCCCTTGTTGTATTGGGAAATATGGTAACTAATTTATTAGTGTCGAGCGTTGGAGTGAATCAGCGTGAGATTTTAGCAAAAACTTTCTCTGATGCTTTATTGAACTCAATAAAAAACAGTAACTGATTATGTTTCAAATTAAAAACGGCAAACAATATCGAGATGAAACTTCCCGTAAAATTTCATGGGGACACTGGTTTGCCTTTTTTAATATTTTATGGGCGATTGCTATCGGTAGTCGCTATGCCTTTATTATTGACTGGCCACATACCTTGAGTGGAAAACTTTACTTTTTTATAAGTTTATTTGGGCATTTTAGTTTTATTATTTTTGCGATTTATTTGTTGCTCATTTTTCCATTAAGTTTTGTCGTAAAAAATCACCGTACTTTTCGTGGAATCTCGGTCATTTTAGCGACTATTGGGTGTACTTTATTATTAGTTGATACAGAAGTTTTTTCACGTTTTCATTTGCATTTGTCTTCTGTGGTATGGAATTTGTTGGTCAATCCCGAAAAAGGAGAATTATCTCGAACATGGCAGATCTTTTTTGCACCAATGCCAATTATTTTGCTAGCTCAGATGCTGTTTTCACGTTGGTCATGGGAAAAATTACGTAGCCTCGAACGACAAAGATGGCTTAAGTTTGTGGGCGTATTTTTTGTCTGTGCGTTTACTGCTACTCATTTAGTTTATGCGTGGTCTGATGCGTTTATTTATCGTCCAATTACAATGCAAAAATCTAATTTTCCTCTCTCTTACCCAATGACAGCAAGATCTTTTCTAGAAAGCCACGGTTTCTTGGATAAAAATCAATATAGTCGTACCTTAGAACAAGAAGGGCGTTTAGATGCATTAAAAGTCGATTATCCACAGCATGAACTCGTTTTTGCAAAAAGTGCGGTCAAGCCTAACATCGTTTTAGTTACAGTATCAGGTTTACGTTATGATTCAATTAGTGTAGAAAAAATGCCAAAATTAACCGCACTTGCAGAACATTCAACGCAATATCTTAACCACTACAGTACGGGAAATCAGGATAATAATGGGTTGACAGGAATATTTTATGGTTTGAATGCAAATTACACCGAAAGCTTATTGACTAACCAAACACCATCGGTCTTAATTGAAAGGTTATCAGATAAGGCGACTAACTATCAAATAGGCGTATTTTCTGATAACGGCTTCAAACCAAGTTTGTTCCGCCAATCAATCTTTTCACAACATAAGTTAAGTCGTAAGAAAAAAACGTCAGCAACTACAGTAGATGACTTTTTACAATGGCATTCAACAATGGCGTTGCAAAATAAAGCTTATTTTGGCTATCTAGATCTTCATATTGAAGAAGGATTAAATCCAACAGGTTATGCTTTAGCATTAAATAAATTAGATGATTTATTATCAAAATTGTGGCAACAAGTTGATTCAGAAAATACATTGTTAATTCTAACTGCGGCAAAAGGTTATTATTTTGATGAATTAAATGAACGACAATATCGCAGTTATTTTGCTAAAGATATTATTCAAGTCCCAATGATTGTACGTTGGCATGCACTTCCTATAGGAAAAATAGAAAAATTGACGAGTCATACGGATTTACTGCCAGCATTGATGACACATGTTTTTAATGTGCAAAATCCTGTTTCTGATTATGCTCAGGGGACAGATCTATTTGATCTAAATGGAAATCGTAGTTGGGTGTTAGCAGGTAACTATCGTTGGAATGTAATTATCACTACAGATGGTACACAGTATCATTTAGATCGCCATGGAAATTATCAAAAATATGACCGCACTTATGAAAAACAGTCATCAAATTCTCCTCCTTTAGGTCTATTTTTAGACGTATTTAATCAACATGGAATGTTCTTTGAAAAATAATCTAATAAAACAAAAAATTAAAATGTAACTAGAACGGAAGACTTTTATTTTTATTTGAATTTATGTCACTAAATGCTAAACTAGCCAACTCTTTTTTTAACTGGATTTATTATGTCAAAATTAATTTATCGCCCTGAAATTGATGGGTTACGTGCAGTTGCTATTTTATCTGTGATGATTTTTCATCTTAACCCTGCTTGGTTGCCAGGTGGTTTTCTTGGCGTAGATATTTTCTTTGTAATTTCTGGTTTTCTTATAACTAAAATTATCACAAAAGAAATTGAGCAAAATACGTTTAGTTTTGCTGCATTTTATAATCGTCGAATTAAACGAATTTACCCTGTTTTTATTTTTATATTAACGTTAGCTTCTATTTTTAGTTTATTGTTTTTTACTCGTAATTACGCTGAAAATCTACGGAAAACAATTGAACTCGCAGTCGTTTTCTTTTCTAATATTTATCTTTCGCATAAGCAAGGATATTTTGATCTGAGCGTTAATCAAAATCCAATCGTTCATATTTGGTCACTTGCTGTAGAAGAACAATATTATATTTTCTTTCCGCTGTTATTAGTATTTGCCTATAAAAAATGGCAAAATCGAAAAGCATTTTATATTACAGTAATAGCTTTGTTTTTTGCCTTTGTAGCAACAATGTTTATTCCTCATCAAGTCTATTTGGATAATCGCTTGTACACTCCTTATTATCTCTCACATTTGCGTTTTCCTGAGTTGCTTTTAGGTTCTTTTTTAGCGTTATTACCCCCCCCCCTCTCAAAAGTTCAAAAAATAAACAAAAATAGCTTAATTTCTATTATTAGCTTATTTGGTTTATTGTTCTGTTTATACTTTTATCATCATGATTTACCTCAAATTCCTGGTATTACAGTATTATTACCTTGTATTTTTACTGCATTACTTATTTATAGTACGAATACAAAAAATTGGGTAAACATCTTTTTATCAACTAAACCGATGGTGTTTATTGGTAAAATTTCTTATTCATTATATTTGTTTCACTGGTTATTTATTGCTTTTGTATATTATCTTACAAATGAAAAACAGCTATCAAATTCAGTGATTGCTATTGTTGCTATATTCAGTTTTGTTTGTTCTTGTTTGAGCTATTATTGTTTAGAAAATCCAATAAGACGTTCAAAATTAACGTTTAAACGTTCTTTTATTTATTTGTATTTACTTCCATCCTTAGCTTTAATCAGTTTTAATCTATTAACTAAGTCTTATATCACTAAACGAGAGAACCAATTAAAACAAACATTGGTTATGAATGTTGAAAGCGATCTTTCCTTACCTACAAAAGTATTGTTAATTGGTGACTCTCATGCAGGACATTTAGACGAATTTATGAAATACGTCGGTCATAAAGAAGGCTGGAGAGCAGATATTTGGCCATCAAATGATATGGGGTGCGATTTTATTGTTGATAGTCATAATCAGTTTAAAAACACGCCAGAGTGTGTAGCACTAAGAAAGAAAATAGAAGAGTATCCAATTATTATTTATTCGTTTTACTATAATCTAAAAATTGGTGATGTACCTGTTGCTCGTCCTGTTGGACAAGATAAATCACAGGAAAACTTTAAAATTGAATTTATTAATACGCTAAAAGAAGTTTCTAAAACTAAAAAAGTGTATGTTATGGCTGATAATTTTAGTGTAACTCGTTCACCAATATCAGCACTAATTTTGAAGCACTACGGTATAGACAAATTTTTAAAACCGATAGAAGTGTTTGGCGATGTAAATAAAACTAATGCACAATTATGGGCATTTATTCAGCAGCAGGTCCCTAGCGTAAAATGGATTGATGCTCAAAAATACTTACATAATCAAATTTATATTAATGATATACCTTTGTTGAGTGATCAAGATCATTTTACTTCTTTTGGCTCGCAATATATGGGGATAGAGTTCAATAAACATGAACGTATTCTAACAACAGAAGAAGTAAAAGCACTTTATCAGTAATTTTTACTTAAAATAATATTCCACCCTTATGTCAGGTGATTATTTAACCTGTAGGGTGGGATAGATCAAGTAAAGATTTTAAAAACTGATAGTTAAAATCAATTATCTTTTTGACTAATAAACTTCTATACTGTTCGCCCAGTGTAAGTAAGATTGGATATGATGTTATTAAAGAAAAATCTGAGAATTTTTCATAACATTGAAATCAACTTAATTTGGTTGAACTCAATTTGGTTTTCTCTTAATAACAAGATCCCTTTTATGGGATTTTTTTGTATCTGAAGCACAGTCTTTATCAGAATCATTATTATGGAGTTACAATGAAAAACCATGTCCGCAGTTTTAAAACCTATATTCGTGATGAAATTATCAAAAAAGGTGGCTGGGTTAATGCCCATGCTCATGCTGACCGTGCTTTTACCATGACGCCTGAAAAAATTGGCATCTATCACAACAGTAATTTGCAACAAAAGTGGGATTTAGTTGATGAAGTGAAACGAACTTCTTCAGTAGATGATTATTATGCACGTTTTTGTCAATCTATTGAATTAATGATTTCACAAGGGGTAACAGCATTTGGTACATTTGTTGATATTGACCCAATTTGCGAAGATCGAGCAATTATTGCCGCACACAAAGCAAGAGATGTATATAAACACGATATTACACTGAAATTTGCGAATCAAACCTTGAAAGGCGTGATTGAACCTACTGCTCGGAAATGGTTTGATATTGGTGCCGAAATGGTTGATATGATTGGTGGCTTGCCTTACCGTGATGAATTAGATTATGGCCGAGGCTTAGAGGCTATGGATATTTTGTTAGATAAAGCAAAATCGCTTGGCATTATGTGTCACGTTCATGTGGATCAATTTAACACGCCAAAAGAAAAAGAAACGGAACAGCTATGCGATAAAACGATTGAACATGGTATGCAAGGGCAAGTAGTCGCGATTCATGGTATTTCTATTGGAGCTCACTCTAAAGATTATCGTTATAAACTTTATGAAAAAATGAGACAAGCTCAAATGATGATGATAGCCTGTCCTATGGCATGGATTGATAGCAATCGTAAAGAAGATTTAATGCCATTTCATAATGCATTAACTCCTGCAGATGAAATGATCCCAGAAGGAATTACAGTAGCAATTGGTACAGACAATATTTGTGATTACATGGTGCCACTTTGTGAGGGTGATATGTGGCAAGAACTCAGTTTGCTAGCGGCAGGTTGTCGCTTTCCTGATCTTGATGCAATGATCAATATTGCCAGTGTCAATGGTAGAAAAGTATTAGGATTAGACTAAATCTTGTAATTTTTCTCGTAAATCAACCGCACTTTGGCAAGTTTTAATGTAGGCAAAAAGCATATTTGCTTCGGGATATACTTTTCTCAAATACTGTAGCCACTGTTTGATACGAGCAACATGATAGAAGCCACTATCGTGTTCATTCTCCATATGAGCATACTTTTGCAGTAGTGGCATAACTTCATTATGCCAAAGGGATTTTTCCGCTTTGTACTTGATGACCTTACTTAAATTTGGAATATTTAATGCACCCCGTCCAATCATTAAATCATCACAGCCAGTGATTTTGCGACACCGTTCACTATCTTGCCAATTCCAAATTTCACCGTTAGCAATTACAGGAATGTGTAATTTTGACCGCACTTCACCAATTTTCTGCCAGTTGATACAACTTGCTTTATAGCCATCTATTTTAGTTCGACCGTGAATAGCAATTTCAGTCGCTCCACCTTGTTGTACCGCATCAGCAATTTCAAAAATTTGGTTATCGCAATCCCAACCTAATCTCACCTTTACACTGACAGCTAAATGCTCAGGTACTGCTTGACGAATAGCTTTAGTTGCTTGATAAATTAATTCAGGTTGCTTCAACAGCGAGGCTCCACCATTGCTACCATTCACTGTTTTTGATGGACAGCCACAATTTAAATCTATCCCTTTTGATCCTAACTCTACAGCACGAATTGCATTTTCTGCTAACCATTGTGGATATTGACCTAATAGTTGCACTCGCACAGGCGTGCCACTAGGTGTTAACCCTTGTTGCAACAATTCAGGGCAAAGTCGATAAAATACTTTAGCTGGTAAAAGTTGGTCAACTATACGTACAAATTCAGTGATACATAAATCATAGTCATTAATTTCAGTTAAAAGTGACCGCACTAAAGGATCAAGCACACCTTGCATCGGTGCTAAAATGACACGCATCGACTATTTTTCTCTATCATCAATACCAATCAAAAGGTATTCACCATTTACATTACATAGACTACGAAATCCAACATTAGTGATTTTATAAGGGCGATTGTGATTTATATTATATTGAAAATTATCATGATGATGCCCATGAAAAATGTGATTTACTCCCATGCTAACAGCTAGTTTATTGATCACTTCAAAACCTAAAGGATGCGGTTTGGGTGCTTCATGACTTATCAAAATGTCCGCTTGTTGTGTCTCTAGCGTTTCAAAGTCTGACGGAAAAATGGATGTACGATGACGAAGTGGAATTCCACCTCGCCAAAGTTTTTCAGGCGGACAATATTGACAATAATGAATAGGATCGAAAAAAAGTGGTTTATTTGGTGGTAGCCAAATTTGACCACGGAAAACGCCACCTATTCCCGCAATTCGTTTATCTTCAATTTGTACTACTTTGCCATGTAAATTACGCTGTTGCCACTGTGATCCCCAAATAGATTCGAACGCAGAAATCGTTTTACTATCGTGATTACCATGAATAAACCAAAGATCACAAAATTGAGCTAAATCTTCGAGTTCTTGCGGTGATTTTAGCTGTAGATCCCCTAAAATGATCAGTGATATTTTTTCACCGCACTTTATGAAAGGATAAAGATGTAAAAAACTACCATGGGGATCGCCCGCGAATAAAATCATGGTATTTTATTTCCCTTTGTCGTGAAAGTCAGAATGTTGATTTAAATTAAGTTCTGTTAATTCTTCTTCATTGAGAATTTTTTCTACAATTGATTTTACTTGATTATAGCGTTCTAAATAACTTGGTGATTCAATCTCAATATAAGGCACTTCATATTTTTCGAGTAATTTTTTCAATAATTGATGAAAATGTTGACGCTGTTTCTGATTTCCTAAACTACGTAATCCATCATTTACCCACTCTGTGTTATTATCGAGCAAAATAGTAATATCGAAAGGATACTCTCTAATCATTGAATCTAAAAATGGATGTGCTTTCCCCTCATATTGAATACAAAAAGCCTGCGTAGTAATAAAATCAGTATCAATAATAGCTACTTTATGAGCATGTCGAACGGCATAATCAATATAATGCTGATGACCTAATGCCATTTTAGGATAATCAGAATATTGCATTGCCTGCTCATCACCACCTAGTTTTTCAAACACAAACTCACGTCCATATTCCCAAGCTGAAGTTGTATTAAACACAGTAGCGAGTTTATTGACTAACACTGTTTTTCCGCTACTTTCACCGCCTAAAATTGCAATTGTTTTTGCAAAAAATGGACGAACTTCTTTCGGAATAAATTTCCAATATTGGAACGGGTTATTACGTATTTTAGTTGCTGAAACATTAAAAAATTGTCTTTCAGGATCAACTAATTTAACTTCTAAATTCAAATATTTTTCGTAAGGCTCTTTATCTTGTGCTTCGCTACTAAACACAATATTTGGAATGATATGTTTTTTATCAAATAGCTTTTTTACTCGAGCAGCCCAGCCTTCCCAGCCATTTGGATAACTTGGAATACCGTCTTCTACTAAATGGTGAATAAAAATTTGATTTTTTTGGTATTTAAAGATTTGTTGCATCCAACGTAAACGGTCTTGTACGGTTGGCATTCGTTTCATTTTGCTATCATGATAAAGTTTTAAATCTCGCTCAGTATCACTACAAACAATGACATGAACTTCATCTACTTTACTGAAAGCTTCATAGATCATATTAATATGCCCTGTGTGAACAGGATAGAATTTACCAAAAATTACGCCCACTTTTTTATTAGGTGGCTCAGTAATTTGTAACGCTTTATGTAAAGCTGTTAATTTAGATGCACTTGGATTTTTAATTTTACCGCTAACCAATTGATTAAAATAAGCTCTCGTGATGTTAGCTCGCTCACAAACTTCATTAACTTTTAAATTCAATTGTTTGCGTTTTTGCTGTAAATAGGAAAAAGCTGACATAATTTGATCTCTTATTAATAGTTATCTCAAAACACACCGCACTTTAGATGCCATAACAAGTTATTTATGCTCTTGCTGTGATAGTAATTGCTCAAATTGTTTTTCTAGCTCAGTTAATTTCTCTCTAGTTCTGATCAACACTTGAGTTTGAGCATCAAATTCTTCTCGAGTGACTAAATCTAGTTTAGCCAATTGTGATTGAAAAATTTGTTTTAATTTTGCTTCAACATCTTGCCCTAAATCTTTAACGCCTTGTGGTACAGCATCTTGAAACTGCTGAATAACTTGTTCAAGTTTTTTTGGATTAAGCATAATAACCTCATAATGTAACTGTTTAGCGTTATTGTATGAAATCTTAGTGCAAATAAAAACATTTTTTCTATATTAAGTTTACGTTATACTATGCAAACATTCTCAGGGCAGGGTGAAATTCCCTACCGGCGGTAATCGTTAAGTAAGCCCGCGAGCGTTTGTTTTTAACAAAGTCAGCAGATTTGGTGAAAATCCAAAGCCGACAGTCAAAGTCTGGATGGAAGAGAAGAAACAGGTTTTTACTAACCGATATGTTATTTGTTGTTTTCCCTAACGAGGCAATAACCTTTCCTTATGCCCTGATTCAAGTATCTATTTGATTATTAAGAGGATTTTACTATGAATCAGTCAATTTTAGCTCCATTTGGTACATCAGAGGAGCGAGTCTTAAATGCGATAGAAGCCTTTAAACAAGGTAATGGCGTGTTAGTTTTAGATGATGAAGATAGAGAAAATGAAGGCGATTTAATTTTCCCAGCACAAACTATTACACTTTCGCAAATGGCAACATTAATCCGTTACGGTAGCGGTATTGTTTGTTTATCTATTACAGAAGATTTTTGCCAAAAATTAGATCTACCGCCGATGGTGGAAGATAATACTAGTGTCAACAAAACGGCATTCACTGTTTCTATTGAAGCCGCACAAGGCGTTTCTACAGGTGTTTCCGCTTCTGATCGAGTTACAACAATTAAAGCGGTAGTTGCCGATGATGCCAAACCAGATGATTTACATCGTCCAGGTCATGTTTTTCCATTAAGAGCGATGGATGGCGGTGTATTAACACGACGGGGGCATACAGAAGCTTCCGTTGATTTAGCTCGCTTAGCAGGTTATAAATCAGCGAGCGTCATTTGTGAAATTACTAACGATGATGGAACGATGGCAAGAGCATTGGAAATTATTGAATTTTCAAAAAAATTTGGTTATCCAGTGATGACCATTGAAGATCTTGTGAACTATCGTTTAAAATATGATGTCTGAGATAGCTGTTAACTCATTGAGTTAAACTGACTCAGTTTTTAAATTTTAGTAGGAAAGTAAGTATGAAAAAGCGTATTTTAGGAACTTTAATTTTATTATTAACGGGGTGTGCGGTACATGTACCTAATCCACAATTAGGAACAGTTGTACCCGTCATTGTACATAACGATGGCACTTTATTAAACACCCCTATTTTTGTTTGTCGCATTAAACCATTTACACGAGAGTATCGCAGTGAACATCCTAGTCGTGGTTTAGCTAAATTAGATGTGCAAAAACAGTGTTTAGCGAATCACAACGAAATGTTTTGCCAAGAAAAAGATATTATTTGTAAACCGTATAACTAACGCTAACGAAAGAGAAAGAATTTTTACGTTCTTTCTCTTTCAGTTTTATTTTTTCTTTCCCTTTTTTTTCTACTTCTCGTTTTCTTTCCAACAGTTTTCTACAAAAGGGACAATTTTTTCTAAACAGCTTGAGATGGATATAACAGATAAATCCATTTGCACGGCTTTATCTGATGGCGGACAAAAAGCAAGATGACGTTGCGTATCGTTGATAGGTTGCCAACGTCGCGGAATTGCTGAAAGACGGCTTGGATAAAAACCGATAGTTGGCACATTCAATGCAGCACTTAAATGCAACGGACCTGTTGAGCCAGCAATAAATAAATCAGCACAGGCAAGCGAATGAGTAAAATCCACTAAACCCGCATTTTTATCATAAATAACGACCGCACTTTTATCGATTAAATCGGATCGAACTAAATTCGCTAATTCAGTTGCTTTCTCGCTTTCATTTGGTCCAGCTGTCAAGACAACATAGCAATCAAATTGTGTGAGTAATCCTTTGATCAGTTCAGCATATTGTTGTAGCGACAAATTATTTGCCGACCCCCCTGAACCACTATGAACAAAAACCCACTTTTTCTTATCAGTAATACCAAGTTGTTGGCATAACATCTCTTTTTGTTTTACTACCGCACTGGGTGACAAAGAAAGATAGGGTGGTGAAGGTTCACTAATTGGCATATCATGATCGCATAAAAATTTGCGAGCCAAATCCATGTTATAAACAAATTCAGGTTTTTCAGAACGAGAACGGCGTTGAGCCAAGCGATGATTATATAAAAACTGAAAGAGTTTAGTTGCAGGTGCTAAGCGATAGTTAATCCCACTTTGCGAAGTGAGTTTTGCGTTATACCAAGTGGAAACAAAACTAATCACTGCCTCAAAATGAGCATTTTTTATTTGAGCCAACACTTGTTTAAACGCCGCTTTATCTTCTTTATTGGAAGCGTCAATAATAATATCATCGATATAAGGGCAAATTTCTGCTAACGGAGCCGTATATTGTGGCACAAGTGCGGTGATTTTTAGCGACGGATTTGATTTTTTCAACAAAGCCAACGCAGGGAAAGCAAGCACAAAATCCCCTAATTTATCATTGCGAATAACGAGCAACTTTTGCATATAACACCTTAAGATAAACAACAATCACAAATTTTAACCGCACTTTTAAACAGCGAAAACAGGTAATATCCTGTTTTCACTCATCATTACTGCGGTAATGCTAAATTAGGTTCTTCTGGTTTTTCCACTTCACCAAATTGTTTATCTTTATTTGCTTGAATTAACACATCAGCTTGTTTGGCTAATTTTGTTAAATTCATTTTTTCATAAGCAGTTTTCATCAGTGGCAACGCTTCTAAAGTGGCTTGAGTGTCTGGATATTGATGTAACATACTTACTACACGGTTTGCCACTGCCACATGGGCGTTACGTTTTGCATAAAATTTAGCAATTTCTAATTCATGACGAGCAAGCCCCGCTTTAATGTAAGCCATACGAGCGACAGCGTCTTGTGCATAAGGGCTGTTAGGGAAATGTTGCACTAAAGTTTGAAAATTAGCGAACGCCGCTTTCATTGAAACCGTTTCACGAGTTGCACGATCTACTTTAAATAAATTTTGGAATAAATTTTCACCTGAAACGAAATTAGTTAAACCAGCCATATAAATGACATAATCAAGATGACGACTATTTGGGAACAACTTAATGAAGCGATCCGCTGCCACTAATGCTTTTGTGTAATCTTGAGCTTTATAATAAGCGTAAATTAAATTTAATTGAGCTTGTTCGCCGTAATTAGAAGCAGGAAAACGATTATGTAACGTTTCTAAATAACGAATAGCTTGTGAATAGCTACCGTCTTGTAAATAGTCTTGAGCAGTTTTATACAACTGTTGAACAGAGCTTTGTTCGATTTTATTTTCAGAGCTTGAACAACCAGCAATAAAAAGTGCGGTCATAATAGCTAAACCAAATGATTTAAATTTACGCATTGATTAATCCTTTTTTACGAGTAATGATAAATCGGTTACAATGTGCCTTATTTTATTAGAACATTGTTAAATAAGCAAAGTGTTAACGGATTTTATTTATGGCATTGATTACCTTATCTGCTGATGTGCAACCTCATCAAGCGGGTCAACGTTTAGACCAAACTTTAGCGGAATTGTTCCCTGACTACTCACGTTCTCGCTTGAAAACCTGGATTGAAAGTGAGCTAGTGAAAGTCAACGGTCAAATTCAATCTATTCCTCGTAGCAAAATTTACGGTAACGAAAGCATTGAAATTAACGTCGACATTGAAGATGAAACACGTTTTCAACCTGAAAATTTGCCACTGAATATCGTTTATGAAGACGAACACATTTTAGTGATTAACAAACCGAAAGATTTTGTCGTTCACCCTGGTGCGGGCAATGGCAGTGGCACCTTGCTCAATGCGTTGCTGTTTCATTATCAGACCATTGCGGAAGTGCCGAGAGCGGGTATTGTTCACCGTTTAGATAAAGACACCACGGGTTTAATGGTAGTAGCAAAAACGATCCCAGCCCAAACGAAATTAGTGCGAGATTTACAAAAACGTAAAATTACCCGTGAATATGAAGCCGTTGCATACGGCATTATGACACAAGGCGGCACGGTGGACGAACCAATGTCACGCCACCCGACAAAACGCACTCACATGGCGGTACATCCGCTGGGCAAACCTGCGGTAACGCACTATCGCATCATGGAGCGTTTTCGTAATTACACCCGATTGCGGTTACGCTTAGAAACGGGACGAACGCACCAAATTCGTGTGCATATGGCACACATTGCCCACCCTTTACTTGGTGATCAAACTTACGGCGGTCGTCCACGTCCACCTAAAAATGCATCAGAACAATTTTTAACCGCACTTAATCAATTTAAACGGCAAGCATTGCACGCCGTCATGTTGCGGTTACATCACCCGATAACTGGCGAGTTAATGGAATGGTATGCCCCCTTGCCAGAAGATTTTGTTAATTTAATCAACGCATTGAAAGAAGATTACAACTTACATAAAAGTGAATTAGATTATTAGGTGACATGATGAAAGCACTAAAAGCGAATTGGACAGTGGCAAATAACGTTACTGCATTTACCACTTTACGAACGGGCGGAGTGAGCTTACCGCCTTATGATAGTTTTAATTTAGGCGATCACGTTGGCGATGATGAAAGTGCGGTCAAAACCAACCGCACTTTGTTGGTGCAACAATTTGAGCTGCCACAAATGCCATTGTTTTTAAAACAAACGCACAGCACAAAAGTGATCCGCCTGCCGTATCGAGGCAAAGATTTTGAAGCTGACGCCGTTTACACCAACCAGCTCAACCAAGTTTGTGCGGTGATGACAGCGGATTGCTTGCCTGTGTTGTTTACTAACCGACGAGGCAATGAAGTTGCCGCCGCTCACGCGGGTTGGAAAGGGTTGTGTGACGGCGTGTTGGAAGAAACGGTACAACGTTTTCGTTGCGACGTGAGCGACATCATCGCTTGGCTAGGACCCGCGATTGGTCCGAATGCATTCCAAGTTAGCGATGATGTAATCGATCAATTTGTTGCACAAGATTACGCCTCTCGAGCAGCATTTAAGCAAGATCCTGAACACTCAAGCAAATATTTAGGCAATTTATATCTCATCGCTCGCCAACGGCTAAATCGGCTAGGCGTCACCGACATTTACGGTGGCGACCATTGCACTTATTTTGAAAGCGATCGCTTTTTCTCTTACCGTCGCAACAGAATCACAGGGCGAATGGCATCGCTTATTTGGTTTCGCTAACGATATTCACCGCACATAAGTGCGGTGCATTTATTCACTTTTTTATAATTTCTCAATTTCCGCAAACACCGCCTCAATTTTTTGCACAATGCGGTGTTGTTCGGCGGTCGGTGGTAGAGGGAAATAAGTGCTGTTAAGCTCTTCGATAGGTAATCCTTTTACAGTTAATCCTTGACCTTGTAGATTTAGAGTTTTGAAAAAATAAATTAAATATAATTTTTCAATATCATTAGGAAGAATAATGGCTCTTAGATCTTGGTTAATTGCTACATCAATTTTATTAATTGCTATTTTCCCCAATCCCATTCTAGTGCAAATAATCACATTATTTTTAGGAATAAGATTTGATGAGCTATTATTTAATCCTTCAGTGGAAATGCTATCTATTGTTGATGAGAAATATATATTGTCTTTATCAAGATCTTTTACACTAGCCCAAGGGACACTGCCATTCCAAAAATTAGGATTAGATTTGCTTGGGGTTCCTCCTCCAATATTTTCTAGAATAATATCCCCCAACCTCACCCACACCCAACTTTCTGGAATTTCAAAAGGGGGTTCGAACGCAGAAGCGGTAGCCGTTTTTTTGCTTTTTTTAATTTTCCCCTCAGCAATTAACCGCACTTTTTCCTTTTGAATGCGTTCAAGCAACACACTCGCAGGCTCATCATTCGGATCTTGTGCCACCAACTTGCCTTGAATCGCAAGCTGTAAAATCGCATTTTTTAATTGTTGTGCTTTCATTTTTTATTCTTAACCTGTTGATTTAATTGTTCAATTAAAACTAAATCGTCATTTTCTGCTTGTTCAGCTAACTGTTTTCGGCGTTTTTGTACGAAGTGTTCATATTGTTCGTGGGTAAATTGCAACATTTGTTTTCGTGTTCGATTTCCTTTATTTGCCAATACTTGAAAGCCAGCGTCTTCAATAATGCTATCAATGCGGTTACGCCAAAAAGTTAAGGTTAAATCTTGGCGATTTTTCGCTCGAAGTTCGGCACTTTCAAGGAAAATAACTGTTAATCGGTTAAGAGTATCAATTTCATCTTTATTCAAATAATTTTTAGCAATTATAATATCCGCTTTTAATACTTTTTCACCGCTCCAGCTAGTTAAGCCCATATTCGGTTTCTGAGCATCTGCTCGTTGACAAATAAGTTCTGCGGCGGTTCGATGTGTTACTGCATAAATCAATTTATTTTGAGCTTCAGCAAAAAACATTTCCGTGGCTTTATCCGTCTTATCGTAATCACTAGATAGCTTAAATAATTCTCGCACTTTTTGATAAAAACGCATTTCACTGGCTCGAATATCCCGTATTCGTTCGAGAAGTTCATCGAAATGATCCACTCGTCCGTTTGGGTTTTTTAGCCGTTCATCGTCCATTAAAAAACCCTTTTCAAGATAGTTTTTTAGACTGGTGTTTGCCCAACGACGAAATTGCGATCCCCGTGGGCTACGCACACGGAATCCAAGGGCTAAAATCATTGCAAGTGAATAATGTTTTACATTGTAATTTTTACCATCAGTGGCAGTTATAAAGAAATCCTTTATAACTGAATTTTTATCTAACTCATTGTCCTGTAATATATTTTTTATATGTAAGCCTATATTTTGAGCTGAGGTGTCAAAAAGTTCTGCAAGCTGATGTTGTGTAAGCCATACATCGCCATCTACGGCAAAAAGTGACACTTTGCTTTTGCCGTCTTCGGTATTGTAAATGATTAAATTGGACATTTTTTCTCCTACAGTTTAATCCCTAGCATATTGCTAATTTCCGCTAAAATCTGATCAATATCCGCATTGTAAGCAGTGCGTTTTTGTTGATAATCGGTAATCAGTTGATCTGGCGGTAAAATTTCCTCTTCTTCATGGGGAAATCCGCATAAATCAAGATTGTATTGACGTTCGATAATCTCTTGTACGCTAAAACATTTTGCTTTATCAAAACCGTCAATTTCAATCGCTTGACGATTTTCCCACCATTCTATTACTTCGTGAAAGTGTGCTAATTTCATTGGTTTTGTTTTTGAGAAATTTTTATAACCTTGTGGCATATCAAGGCGATATACCCAAGTTTCACGGGTTGGCTCAGTTTTATCAAAAAACAAAATGTTAGTTGTGATAGACGTGTAAGGGGCAAACACGCTATGCGGTAAGCGAATGATAGTGTGTAAATTAAATTCCTCTAGCAGTTTTTTCTTGATTGCTATTTTGGCGTTATCTGTACCAAAGAGGAAGCCGTCAGGCAGCACCACCGCCGCTCGTCCGTTCTGTTTTAACCGATACATTATCACCGACATAAATAAATCCGCCGTTTCGCTACTGCGTAATGCGGTTGGAAAATGCTTTTTAATTTGTTCAATTTCTGAACCACCATAAGGCGGGTTCATTAAAATGAGATCAAATTTGTCTTTTTCAGTGTATTCTTTCACCGATTTTTCAAGGGCGTTGTCGTGATGAATATTTGGGTTGTCAATATCGTGTAACAATAAATTAGTAATGCACAGTAAATGCGGTAGGGCTTTTTTTTCGATGCCGTAAACGGAATTATTGAATAAAGTGCGGTCAGAAACCGTTTGAATTTGACTTTCCAACGCTTTCAGTGCGGAAGTTAAAAAACCGCCAGTGCCACAAGCAAAATCAGCAATTCGTTCACCCAATTTTGGCTTAACTGCTTCTACCATGAAATCTGTTACGGCACGGGGCGTATAAAATTCCCCTGCATTTCCCGCACTTTGTAAGCTTTTCAAGATATTTTCATAAATATCACCAAAGGCGTGGCGTTCTTGATAGTGAGAAAAATCAATTTCGTTGATGATGTTGATCACTTGACGCAACAATACGCCGTTTTTCATGTAGTTGTTGTTATCTTCAAAAGCAGAACGAATAATCCGCTGGTTCATGGGTGTGTCTGGCGAAATAGTGAGGTTTTTCAATGTAGGGAAAAGTGTGTTATTGACGAAAGAAAGCAATTCATCACCTGTCATCGCTTTGCCGTCTTTTTTGTCTTCCGCCCAGTTTTGCCAACGTAAAGAATTAGGTAGAATGGAACGATAATCATCGTCAATTAATTCCCATTCTTGCTCTTTTGCATCGTAAATTTTTAAAAATAAAATCCACACGATTTGTTCAATTCGCTGTGCATCACCGTTGATCCCTGCATCATTACGCATTACATCTTGCAGGCGTTTTACTATGTTGTTGAGACTCATTTAGTGTCCTTGTTTTGTTTTCTATTGTTGTTATCAACTAACCATCAAACAAAAGATATTGCCCTGTTTGTTTTTTGTTCTATTAATCAAATAACCATCAAATAAGAAACGTATTATAAATCAATATATTATGATATTTTTCTAGTGATGATATTACTTTTAATCAAATAAATTATGCCCAATATGGAATATATTTGGCGTATTTTTTTGATTTTGCATCAGGATCATCATTTTTAATAAGGTTCTCAGATAGCGTTTCACTAATGATTCGGGATACAATTGCAGAATTACGGTCATCAATTTTAAAACGCTCTCGTAGAGATTGATTCGTCATTTTTTCATTATTGACATAACACAAGCAACAGTGCTGATATGTTGCTCGGATTTTATCTTTCTTGCTCATTCTATTTAATGCTTGGTGAGCATATAAGATCGTTTTAGTATGTTTGTTTTGTACAATGAAATTAGGAGCAGGTAATTGAAATGCTTCTACCCAAGAGATTACTTTATCAATACCACTACCTTTTTCTTCACAAATTCTTGCTCGGCGAAGTACATCAGCAAGTTTTTCGTTCCTTGATTGATATTCATCAATGAAACGATCTGGCACAATAAGTGGTAAACCTGCATTTGAGATTTCAATACGATCGCTAAAAATCTCAACCATTGGGAAACCTTTTTCATTAAAATCTTGATGGATTAAGGCGTTTGCGATTAATTCACGAATAGCAATTTCAGGGTACATTCTGATTTCTTCTCGCAGTGCTTGACCAATGATTTCATTGGAAGGAAGCTGACCATTTATCCAAGCGATGAGATTTTTAAAGCCAACGGCATATCCTTTATTTTCTATTACTTCTCGAACAGTATTTAATTTATTCTTACTTTCATAAACAATTACGCGAACTGCTTTTCGTTTTAATTGTTCAAAATAGTTAAGATCTTTAGCAAACAATAACGCACCAAGATTAGTGATGTTATAACGACCATCTGTATTTAAAAGAATAAATTTTTCGGAGCAGAATTTTTCTAATACCCCTTTTCTATTACTTGGGTATGGGATTTTCATCAGCTCAAAATATGATTGCGTATCAAGTAATTCAATAATCTGATCTGGTTGTAAATTTTCTTGAGCAATGCGTTCTTCAAAGATGTTATTAGTACTGTTTTTCCAAATTTTTCTTGCTTTTTCTGGAAATTCATTCAGTTTACGAGTATATGAACCAACTCGAATATAAGCAGTGTGTGAAAACTCAACGGGTTGATTATAAGTAGCAGGAATTTTAAATAAGGAGATAGGTTTATCTTCATATTCAAATTCTTCAATAGTGAAATCAACTCGTGGATTCAGTCTTTGGGCTAACCAATTTTCAAGTTCTTCCTTACTGTCCTTCCTCTTTTCTCCCTTAGCTTTGGCAGATTTAGGCTTAAAATGAGTGCCTATAATATTATGTGTTTTATCTTCAACACCAAAAACTAAATAAGCATAATTTTGTTGATGAATGCAAGCTGCATTAGAAAGTGCAGAAATTCGTTGACCGATTTCAGCATCTGAATGGTAATTGAGTTTAAATTCTAGCCACTCACTTTCATTCGGTTGATTTACTAAGGACTTTAGTAATTGTTGCAATTCTTCTGTTTTCATAGATTATTCCGAATAAATCATCTTTTCTAAACCTTTTACTGCTTTTTGGTAGAGTGCTTTGCCACCAAATTTTTTGACGATGGAGACTAAACCGCCAAGTGGGCTGAATTGTGGATTTTGTAGAATTTCTGTTTTGGTTAAATCTTGTTTGCCTGATTTGACATATTCATCAAGCAATAATCCTAAAACTTGTTGATTTTCAGGTGGATATTGTTCAACGTAACCACTTTGTTTTACTTTTTCTGCTCTTTCCGTTTTGGTTAGTGGTTTTTTGCCAAATGAAATATGACTTAATACGTCAAAATCTTCAATTTCATCGCTGAAATCACATTTTTTACGCAAAGCCGCCAGCCATTTTGGATCAGTGTAAAATTTAGAGGCAATTTCGTCGTTGTTTGTCCATTCGTGTTGGAAGTTGTGATGGTCGCCAAATTCTTTTTGCATTTCCCGTTGCGAGAACGTGCTGATGTCTTCGCTGACGAGTTCGCCTTGTTCGTTTAGGTATTGCACTTTTTCGTCTAAAATACGTAATGCTAGCTTGCCATAATCAATAATTACTATTTCTTTGTAAGGTTTTGGTTCAGGTTCCCTCACAATATTTTCCGTATTTGAACTATCGCTAATATTAGGTTGCTCTGTTACAGGCTCGATAATGGGGGCACTTTCTGGCACATCTAAAATGACGACAGGTTCACCGTCAAAAGTGGGATCGGCGAATAAACGAGTCACACCACGAAAATCTAAAATAGTAAAAAATTCTTTGCCGACATCAGGGCGAAGACGTGTGCCACGTCCAATAATTTGTTTAAATTCAGTCATTGATTGAATGTTGGCGTCCAATACTACTAATTTGCACGTTTTGCTATCTACGCCCGTTGTCATCAGTTTAGAGGTGACGGCAATGACAGGATAATCTTTGCTTTCATTGCTAATATCGCAAAACTCTTCTAAATCCGCATTTTTATCGGATTGATCCCCTGTGATTTGGCAAACGTATTTTGAATTTTGTTTCATCATATCCGCATTTAATCGAGAAAGTTCGGCGGTCATTCGTTCTGCGTGGTTAATATTGGCACAAAATACTATCGTTTTCTGTAGGCGGTCAGTTTTAGTTAAAAATTCGTTAATACGTTTAGCAACAAGGCGAGTGCGGTCGTTAAGAATAATGTTGTAATCAAAATCTTTAACAGTATATTGTCGATCTTTAATTTCATTGCCGTACTTATCTTTTAGCCCTTTAGTTGGTCGCCAACCCGTTAAATCGCAATCTAAATCAACACGAATTACTCGATAAGGTGCAAGGAAGCCGTCTTCAATCCCTTGTTTTAAACTGTATGTATAAATTGGTTCGCCAAAGTAAGTAATGTTACTGGCATCGTTAGTTTCTTTTGGTGTTGCCGTCATACCAATATGAGTCGCTTCACTAAAATATTCTAGAATGGTTCGCCAGTTGGAATCTTCTTTTGCAGAACCTCGATGACATTCGTCAATTACGATGAGATCAAAGAAAGAAGGTTGAAATTGTTTGAATAGCTCGTTATCAGCTTCTCCGTCAAGTTGTTGATAGAGTGCTAAATAAATTTCATAGGCACTGTCTATCTTTCTATTGCTAACTTTCACCATGTTACTTTTGAAAGGCTTGAAGTCTTGAGTCATTGGCTGATCGACAAGAACGTTGCGGTCAGCCAAAAAGAGAATTTTCTTTTTAGCACCGCTGGCTTTTAATCGATGAATAATTTGAAATGCAGTATAAGTTTTGCCTGTGCCAGTTGCCATGACTAATAAAATGCGTTGCTGACCTTTTGCTACCGCTTCTACTGTACGGTTAATGGCAATTTCTTGATAGTAACGAGGTTCTTTAAAATGATCAGTAGCACTGGTGTAGTAAGGTTGTTGAATAATTTTTAACTCTTCGGCGGTGTATTGTTTTGCCCAGCGTTGGTGCAGTTCATGAGGTGTCGGAAATTGAGACATTGGCAATGTACGTTGAACGCCCGTTGAAAAATCGTGTTCAACAAATTCTGAACCATTTGAACTATAAGCAAAAGGCACATCAAGTAAGCGAGCATACTCCATTGCTTGTTGTAAACCGTGTTGAGCAGTGTGATTATTATCTTTCGCTTCAATAACAGCAATTTTACGATTGGTTGAAGTGTAGAGTAAATAATCAACTCGTTTTGCTTTTAGGCGTTTAGTTTGAGTGGTTTTTGGATCTACGATTATTTGTCCATCAGTAAATTTCGTATTTGCTTTGAAGCTGTACTCTTCGCCAATCTGTCTATCTGACCAGCCCGCTTTTTTTATTGCGGGTGAAATTAATCGAGAACGAATTTCCTGCTCATTCATTTGTTTCAATTCTTGACGCGTATACATAGTTTTCCTTACTACAAGAGATATACCGAGGAAGTATAGCAAAAAAGTGGCTAAAAATTGATATTTAATCAGAAAGAAAAAGCGTTTAAGCTAAAACTGAGAAGAGAAACAAAATGTTTTGCAGCACGATAGCGATTTGCTATCGTGTCTGCATCACGCTTTTAAGTGCTAAATAATTCGTGAAAATTGTTGGCGTTTGGCAAGTTGTCTTGAATAGGTATCAAAACACAAGCAAATATTGCGAATAAGTAACCGCCCTTTAGGAGATACAGTAATGCGATTGTCATCAATTTTGACTAAGTTATCTTCTACCAAAGGTGCTAATAATGCTAAATCTTCTGCAAAATGAGTTTTAAAATCAATATGATATTGTTGTTCAATCGTTTTATAGTCTAATTTAAAATTACAAATTAATTGTTTGATTACATCACGACGCAAGCAATCTTCTTCGGTTAGCACTAGCCCTTTATGTAGAGCGATACCTGTGTTTTCTACTTCCGTATAATAGCGTTTTAACTCTTTTTGATTTTGAGCGTAAGTATCGCCAAGTAAACTGATTGCGGATACTCCTAATCCCAATAAATCACATTCTTCTTGAGTGGTGTAGCCTTGAAAATTGCGATGTAATACACCGCTCTTTTGTGCTAGAGCTAATTCATCATCAGGTTTAGAAAAATGATCCATGCCAATAAATTGATAGCCTGATGAAGTTAGCGTTTCAATTGTTTTTTGTAAGATTGTTAATTTTGTTTCAGGTGCAGGCAATTGGTGATCTTTGATCTTCGCTTGTCCTGCAAAACGACTCGGCAAATGTGCATAATTAAATACGCTTAAACGATGAGGATTTAATTCAATGACTTTTTGTAACGTAAACATAAAGCTGTCTACGGTTTGTAGTGGTAATCCGTAGATCAAATCAAGATTAGTGGATTGAAATCCGAGTTCGTGTGCTTTTTGTAATAAAGCTTGAATAAAGTGTTCATCTTGTTCACGGTTGATCGCTTTTTGTACGTCTTTATTGAAATCTTGCACACCCATGCTGATACGATTGAAGCCAATCTTGCGTAAATGCTCCAACATCGATAGTTCAATCTCTCGCGGATCCATTTCAATACTAATTTCGGCATCATCGGCAATGTTGAAATTATCACGTAGAATTTGCATTAAACGAGCAGATTGTTGTTCTGTTAGATAAGTAGGTGTGCCGCCACCCCAATGTACTTGTGTTGCTATGCGATTACGAAAAAGGACAGAACGAGTTTTAGCTTCTTTTTCTAAGTAATCTAAATAAATATCTGCTTTATGACGATGACGTGTGATAGTTTTGTTACAAGCACAGAAATAACAGAGTTTATGACAAAAAGGAATATGCACATACAGTGAAAGTGGGCGATTAGGATAACGTGTAGTCGCTTGTTGAAAATCGGTTTCAGTGTAATTTTCGTTAAACTCAAGTGCAGTAGGGTAGGACGTATAACGTGGTCCTGATTGGTTATATTTTTGAATTAAAGCTAAGTCCCATTGAATTTCTGACATTGTATTTCCTAGATTTTTTCTACATCAGCTAACAGCTGATCTAATTCCAACATAATTTTTTCTTGTAAATCAGTTTCCGCACGTTCACGTTGCAGATCTAATCGCATTCGTTCATTCCGTTTTAAACTTCGTCTTGCTTCATGAGTAGGCATATCCATCACTATTTCATAGAGTTGATACATCGTTGCGTAGTTTTTTAAACTGGCTCCCATTGGTTCAAGTAGCATTTTCAGTCGGATAACGCCTTCAGAATGATTACAATCGCCTGTTTTCATCGCTTTAATAATAATGACTATGCTTTCTTTTAAGCGAATTTTACGAGCAGAATAAGCGTTGCGAAACGCTTTTTTTTGCTTTTGTAAGGCAAACAACAAATAAAGAGAGTAGCCAAACATGGAGATAACAATTAAGCCTGCTATGGCTAAAACAAAAAATAACCACATAATTATTTAAATTGATTAAGATTAATTTTTTCAAAAGTGCGGTATAAATCTTCGCCGTTTTCTTCATCATCACTAATACCAAGTTGCTCCATTAGTTCAGCGATGCGATCTAAGCATTCGTCAACAAATTGTTGATCTTTTGCGTTTAGCGTTTTACCTGCTTCTAAATCATCTAGTAATTGATTCAGACATTCATTATTTTCGAGCTGTTCTAATTCATGCATTGGATCAAGTGCGGTTGTTTTTTCCTCGACTTTTACGGGCGGAATAGTTTTCCCTTTTTCAGGTTTATTAACAAACTCTACTATTAATGGTACTTTTTTGGTGCTACCAATGCGAGGATCTTTTGTTTCTATTGATACATTATGTTGTGAATTTTCGCCTGAACTATGACGAGATCCTGCCACCATGCCTTTATGTTTACGCTTACGTTTTTCTTCTCGAGCTTTCATGTCAAGTTCATATCGAGTGAGTTTACGCCCTGCACGAGGTTTTACCGTACTTGCACTTGAAGTGCGGTCATCTTTTTTGCGTGTTGGCATCACATCTGTTAATCGGCGAGTTTTTTTCTGACGACTCATAATTTCATCTCTGTTTCATTTTTGAGAAAATTGATTAAATTGTAACATTCAAATACAAAATTCTCACCTTTTGTTTTGAAAGATATTGCCTTACTCACGTTAAAAAGGTGATTTTGCTTGAAAATGTAAAATTTCCTTTGTTAACGGGTGGCGGATTTGTAAGCTTTCAGCATGTAAGCATAACCTTTGCGACATTGCTCTTGCTTGCGGGTGAGCATAAAATTTGTCGCCTAAGATAGGGTGTCCTAAAGCGAGCATATGTAATCGCAATTGGTGCGAACGCCCTGTAATTGGTGTTAATTTGATGCGAGTTTTATTATCACTTAGTCGTTCTAAAACTTGGTAAAAAGTGACCGCTCTTTTGCCTTGCTGAAAGCAAATTTTCTGACGAGGTCTATTTTCCCAATCGCAAATTAATGGCAACTCAACTTTTCCACAGTCCTGTTCAACATGTCCCCACACTAAAGTTTGATAATGTTTTTGAGGTTCTCTTTCACGGAATTGGCGTTTTAGTTCACGGTCTGCCAATTTACTCATGGCAAATAGTAAAATGCCACTGGTTGCCATATCTAATCGATGAGCAGGCTCACAAAAGCCGTATTTGTCTTTTACTCTTGACATTGCACTGTCGTAGTATTGCGGTTTATTACCAGGAACGGAAAGCAAGCCACTCGGTTTATTTACCGCAAGCAAATGATTGTCGTGATAAACTATATCAAGCCAAGGATCTGTTGGGGGATTGTATTCAATTAATGCCATTTTTATTCTTTATTACTTATAATCAGTCGTAAACTATCTAACCGCCAAGTTGCCTGTGTGATTTGTTGTAAAGATAAGCTTAGCTGGTTTTCTAACGTATCAATTTCAGTTTGACGAATATTTTTATTCAGCGCTCGTAATGCTATCAATCGATTTATTTCTGCATTGAGTTGCTGATCAGCCAACGCTTGGGCTTGTAAAATAACCTGTTGGGCTGAACTTTTTGCTTGCCCTTCTGCTTTAAGCAATAATTGCTCAATAGATGGACGTAACATTTTTACAACTTTGTTTGCCATATTTTTACCAATAGGTTTTAACTGACGTTGTAATTTAGCGAAGGATACTTGTTCGGCTAAGTTATTACCTTTTGCATCTAGTAGCAAACGTACTGGTGTTGGCGGTAAGAAGCGAGTTAAATGTAAACCGTGTGGAGCTTGAGTTTCTACTACAAAAATTAGCTCAAGCAATACAGTTCCCGCTGGTAAATTGTTATTTGTTAGCAATGCTACCGCACTTTTGCCAATGTCGCCTGAAGTAATGAGATCAATTCCATTGCGAATCATTGGGTGATCCCAAGTAAAAAATTCTAATTCCTCTCGAGCTAATGCCAGTTGTCGATCAAAAGTAAGAGTGATGCCTTCTTCTTTTAATCCAGGGAAATCAGGTACAAGCATAGTACCCGTAGGGTGAATGACAATAGATTTTTCACCAAGATCTTCTTGTTCAACACCGATAATGTCAAATAAATTTAATGTAAAATTGATCAGTTCATCATTGCCATCTTCAACTGAAATTTTTTCGGCCAATTGCTGTGCTTGTTCTCCGCCATTAGAGTTTAATTCTAATAAACGATCTCGCCCTTGTTCTAATTCAGTTTTTAACATAAGGCGATCTTTTGCGGTACGTTCGATGAAGGCTTTGAAATCTTGTTGCTTAGATTCACAAAGTGCGGTTGCATTTTGTAAAAATTGTTGTAGCTCATTTCCTAATTTAGCAAATAAAGTGGCTCCCATTGGGCAAGTTTCTTCAAAAGCATTAAGCCCTTCATGGTACCAGCGAGCAAGCAATATTTGCGGTGTATTTGTAAAACAAGGAACATGGATCTCAATATCTCGACGTTGACCAATACGATCTAAACGACCAATACATTGTTCCAATAAATCAACATTGTCAGGTAAATTAAATAACACTAAATGACAAGCAAATTGGAAATTTCGTCCCTCTGATCCAATACTTGATGTAAGCAAAATTTGAGCACCATTTTCTTGTTGTGCAAAGTAAGCCGAAGCTCTATCTCGTTCTACAATAGTCATTTTTTCATGGAATACTGCACTACGAATTCCCTCTTTTTCACGTAATGCTTGCTCCAGTTGAATAGCTGTCGTTGCCTGATGACAAATTACTAGGACTTTTTCATCTGTATGATTTCTTAAAAAAGTAATGAGCCATTCTACACGAGGATCAAAATCCCACCAGCTAGCATCTTGATTAACTTTTTGGAACATTTTTTCTGGATAAAAGAGATCCATCGGCTGATGATCGCCAAACATATTTAGTACTTTTGCCGCATTTTGATATTGATCAGGCAAATTTAAATTGATTTGATGATAAGTGCGGCGTGGAAATCCTTTTACTCCTTGTCTAGTATTACGAAACAGAATTCGGCTTGTTCCATGTCGATCAAGTAAATTATCAATCAACTCTTGTCGAGCAAGATCTCTTTGCTCTTGATAAGCATCCGAGTTGATTGCTTTTAGCATTGGTTCAATGTTTTGTTCTGATAATAATTCAGTTAGTTGATTTTGTTCATCATTATTCAACCATTTATCAGTTAATAAAGTTTGCACAGCATTTGCTACAGGTCGATAATGTTTTTGTTCTTCTATGAAAGCTGCATAATCATAAAAACGGTCAGGATCAAGTAAATGTAATCGAGCAAAATGACTTTCCATGCCTAGTTGCTCTGGTGTTGCGGTTAATAGCAATACAGCTGGAATTTTATGAGCAAGGCTTTTGATAAAAGCGTATTCAGGACTTGCTTGTTGAGGCGACCACTGTAAGTGATGAGCCTCATCAACAATCAATAAATCAAAATCGCATTGGTGCAGTTGATTGGCTCGATTTGGTTTTGATATTAACCAGTCTAGAGAACAGAGAATGAAGTTTTCAGTATCAAATGGATTAATTTTTTGAATTTCTACCGCACTTTCATTTTGACTATCAAAATCGCTACAGCGTTCCTCGTCAAACAAAGCAAAGTGCAAATTAAACCGTCTGAGCATTTCTACTAGCCATTGATGCTGTAGGCTTTCAGGTACGATAATCACCGCTCGTTGTACTTTTTCAGAGAAAATTTGCTGTTGGAGAATCATTCCTGCTTCAATAGTTTTACCTAATCCTACTTCGTCAGCAAGTAGTACACGAGGTGCAACACGTTGTCCAACTTCTTTGGCTATATGTAATTGGTGGGGAATTAATCCTGCACGTGTTCCTCGTAATCCACGTAGCGGTGACTGGAATTGAGCTTGCTGATGTTTCAATGCTTGATAACGTAAAGCAAAATGATCTGAACGATCGATTTGTGCGGAAAATAATCTTTCTTGTGGTTTACTAAATGAAATATGATGAGCTAACTCTGTTTCACAAACAGGGATTTGCTCTCCTAATTGAACATTTTCAACTAAGTAAAATAGCAATGATTTTTGCTCCATTATTTCTTTTACTTCTCCTTGCCAGCCTGTTTTATGGCAGATTTTATCGCCTTGTTGAAAGCGTACTCGAGCGAGTGGGGCATTTTCAATGGCGTAGATTCTTACTTCTTCCGTAGCAGGAAAAGAAATGGTAACTTTACGTAAATCAAGAGCAGTGATAATGCCTAAACCTAGACTACTTTCACTTTCACTGATCCAACGTTGACCGATAGCAAAAGACATAATGTTTCTCTGTATTTGATTGTAAAAAGGGCGCTATTCTAACTATCTTTATCATAAAAATAAATGAAAAATATATCAATTTATTGCGAAATTGTTGTTAATAAGATCAACTAATTAGTCCTTGACATTTAAAAAAACAAGGTGTAAAAATCAAGAAAGTGTTTATATTTAAAGGAAATTGTATGAATTACGCTGATATGATTAAGAAAGAATTGTTTGGTGGTTGGAAACCGTTTGAGGTGATTTGGTTAGCTATTTTTTTGATTGCACAAATTTACGCTTATGTTGTTTCTCCCGACTCAATTTTAGCAATGATTTCTGGCATTGCAGGGATAATTTGCGTTGTGTTTGTAGGTAAAGGGAAAATCAGTAATTATTTATTTGGGTTGATTTTTGCTTATACTTATTTTTATGTTGCGTTAGGCAATAAATTCTATGGTGAGATGAACACGACATTATATGTTTATATCCCCGCTCAATTTATTGGTTATTTCTTATGGAAAGCTAACATGACTAAGGCTGAGGGAGAAACAGAAGCTGTAGTTGCAAAAATTTTAACAGTAAAAGGTTGGTTAGGATTAATAAGTGCGGTGGTTATTGGTTCAGTCGCATTTATTTACACATTGAGTTTTACTGATGGAAATTCTATCGGTTTAGATGGTGTAACTACTGTATTAGTAGTTGCGGCTCAGTTATTAATGATCTTACGTTATCGTGAACAATGGATTTTGTGGATTATTATTAATATTCTTTCTATTGTATTGTGGGCTGAAACACCAGCTATGTACTTGATGTTTGGAGCTTATTTACTTAATTCCCTATATGGTTATTACAACTGGTCAAAATTAGCAAAAGCAAAACTAGAAATTGTATAAAAATAAACCGATCTTTGTTAAGGGTATGTAAAAAAGGCTTGGATTTCCAAGCCTTTTGCTATTTATAGTGATATAAAAATTAATCACCAAGACGTTCTTTAATACGTGCAGATTTACCTGAACGTTCACGTAAGTAGTAAAGTTTCGCTTTACGAACCGCACCTTTACGTTTTACAGTAATGCTATCTAAAACTGGTGAATGAGTTTGGAATACACGCTCAACACCTACGCCATTAGAAATTTTACGCAATGTGAAAGCACTGTGTAAGCCACGATTACGAATAGCAATAACTACGCCTTCGAAAGCTTGCAAACGGCGTTTGCTACCTTCTACTACCCATACTTTAACTTCCAAAGTATCACCAGGGCGGAAGCTCGGCACGTTTTGTTTTAATTGTTCTTGTTCAATTTGTTTAATGATGTTACTCATTTTTAATAATCCTATTTTTCCTAGTATTAACTGAAATTACTGTATTCAGATTTTATCTGATTTAACAGCTTACGTTGTTCGTCAGTCAGAGCTAGGCTTTCCAATAGCTCAGCTCGGCGTAACCAAGTTCTTGTTAGCGATTGTTTTAATCTCCATTTACGGATTTCTTCGTGATTGCCTGACATAAGTACAGGTGGTACAGCTAAACCTTCTAATACTTCTGGACGTGTGTAGTGTGGGCAATCTAATAACCCTTCAGCAAAAGAATCTTCTAATGCTGAGGCTTGTTTTCCTAACACACCGGGAACAAACCTTGCAACAGCGTCAACTAACGCCATTGCGGCTAATTCTCCACCAGTCAGTACATAATCACCGATAGACCATTCTTCATCGATTTCTGTTTCGATTAGGCGTTCATCAATACCTTCGTATCGTCCGCAAACCAAAATTAGTTTTTGATTTTGTGACAAATTTTGTACGCCAGATTGATCTAATTTTCGTCCTTGTGGAGAAAGGTAAATTACCTTTACTCCATCTCCTGCTTCTGCTTTAGCTGCTCGAATAGCATCACGTAAAGGTTGCACCATCATTAGCATACCTGGTCCGCCACCATAGGGACGGTCATCCACAGTTTTATGCTTATCAACAGCGAAATCTCTCGGATTCCAGCACCGCACTTGCAAAAGATTTTGTCTAACCGCTCGTCCTGTTACACCGTATTCCGTAATAGCTTTAAACATTTCAGGAAACAATGAAACGATACCTACCCACATTGTTATACTCCTAATTGTTGTTTGCCTAAATAGCAAAAGCTTACGTCATACCTGAGATTAGAAACCAGCATCCCAATCCACTTCTATAATTTTAGCGGAGGGATCGACTCTTTTAACTACTTGTCCATACAAAAACGGTATTAGTCGTTCTTGTTTACCAAAGGCATCTTTGCTACTTGCTCGTACAACTAATACATCATTAGAGCCTGTTTCCATCATTTCAGATACTTTTCCCATTACATAGCCTTGTTGATTAATTACTTCACAACCAATTAAGTCATGCCAGTAATAATCACCGTCTTCTAGTATTGGAAGTACACTCAAATCTACACCAATTTCAACATTAGTGAGAGTTTGAGCAGTTTCACGGTCATTGACTTGCTTTAATTTTACAATTAATTCGTGATTATGATGTTTCCAACTTTCTAATTCAGTAGGTTGCCACTTACCTTTGATTTTTAAAAACCAAGGTTGATAGTCAAAAATACTTTCAGCTTGTTCTGTTGATGAATAAACACGCAACCAACCGCGAATGCCATATGTTGAACCTAATTTGCCAACGATACCAATTCTTTGTTGTTCCATTTTACTCACCTTTTAAAACTTAACGCATCGATTTAAAATAAAATTAAGCGTTTGCTTTTCTTGCTTCTTTTACTAATGAAGCTACACGATCAGATAAAGTCGCACCTTTACTTATCCAAGCATCAACAAGATCTAGATCGATTCTTAAACGTTCAGCTTTACCAGTTGCTAGTGGGTTAAAGAAACCAACACGTTGAATAAAGCGACCGTCACGCGGACTACGGCTATCAGCCGCAACGATTTGATAAAATGGGCGTTTTTTAGCTCCGCCACGAGATAAACGAATGACTACCATAATTTTCCTCTAAGTCATTATTTCTAAAAGAAAACCTACATTTAACATGCAAGAATGCTTACTTTTTTCTCTGTATATATAGACAAAAAGCCTGTGGATTTTACTCTTTTTTGCAGATAAATCAAGCAAAATTGTGTTTATTTTATACTTATTTCTTCTTAAATTTGTCCCAAACTTTGCCTTCTTGATGTCGCCACAGTCGCTGAATATTGTCATGATGACGATAAATTAATAGACAGCAAACCATCGCCACAGGGAAAGTAAATTCAGGCTTAATCCACCATACGACGAAAGGAATAATAATGGCAGAAATTACCGCACTTAGCGATGAATAGCCTGTAAGTAAAAAGACTAGCAACCAACAACCAAGCATTGTACCAGCAACTCCCCACGAAATGGGGGCAATTGAACCAAATGCTGTTGCAACACCTTTTCCGCCTTTGAATTTAAAGAAAATAGGGAATATATGCCCTAAACAAGCACCAAGTGCGGTCATTCCTAGTTCAAATTGAGTTAAACCTAAATAATAACCTGCCCATACAGGTAGCATGCCTTTTAAAATATCAAAAATGAGTACGGATAAAGCAGCCCAACGTCCTCCAATACGCAATACATTGGTCGCACCAGGATTATTTGAACCGTTCTTGCGAGGATCAGGCAACCCCAACATTTGACATAATAAAATTGCACTAGAAATTGAACCTAACAAATAGGCAAGTAGCATATAAAAAAGGGCGAAAATGCTCATTTTCTTAACCTGATAACGAAAAGGAAAATTTTGTTCGTCTATTGTACATAAAGTTGATAATATACTCTAACAGAATTTTAGGAGGGCTCATGCGAGATTTTGTTTTTATCGAAGGATTAACCGTTTTTGCTCAAATAGGGGTGTATGATTGGGAGCAACAAATTAAGCAAAAACTGATTTTTGACATCGAAATGGCTTGGGATACACGGAAAGCAGGGCGGACAGATGATGTTGCTTTTTGCTTGAATTATGCAGAAGTAAGCGAGTTTATTATTAATTATGTGCAATCTAAACCCTTTTTATTGATTGAGCGAGTTGCTAATGAAGTAGCTGAACAACTGCAACGGTATTTCCATATTGATTGGATAAAGCTTAAGTTAAGTAAGCCGAGTGCAGTTGCTCAAGCTAATAGCGTTGGCGTGATTATTACAAGAGAGCGTTAATCAAATTTACTTAGCGTTAGTTGGTTTTCTTCGTTTACCCACATTTTTACTATCTTTATGGCGTAACTTTATTTTTTTCTTTTGTTCGACTTTTTTCTTTTCTAAAGCTTTTTCTTTTATGCGAGCTTTTTGTTTTTTGCTGAGAGTTTTTACCTCACCATCTTTAGGTGCTTTTGTTCGAGGTGCTAACCCTTCAATAATGCGAGGTTTTAGTGGCTCGCCAGTGTAACGTTTAATTTTACCAAGATATTTATAATCATGAGCTTCAACAAAAGAAATTGCCGAGCCTTTTTTGCCTGCTCTTGCTGTACGACCAATACGGTGTAAATAAGTATCTGCACTAAAAGGTAGATCAAAATTAATAACATGGCTAATATCATCAATATCAATGCCACGAGCGGCGAGATCAGTTGAAACTAGAACTGTTACAACATTATTTTTTAATCGAGAAATTGCTGTATTACGTTGAGTTTGCGACATTTCTCCCTCTAGACAAGTACTGCGAATACCTCGTTTGCGTAATATCTCTGAAAGTGACCGCACTTGCTCGCGATGGCGTACAAAGACAATACCACGCTGAACCTGTTCTTTTTCAATAAAACGAGCAAGTAGTTTTATTTTATGTTCTTGGCTATCGCAATGGTAATACCACTGGTGAATTTTTTTGCGTTCACGGCGGCTAGGTTCTGCGTTAATTTGAACAGGATTATCCAGTAGGCGGTTTGCAAAATCTTCAAAAAACTCGCCTTCTAGCGTAGCTGAAAATAGCATAGTTTGCTTTCTCCAACGAGTTTCAGCAGCAATTTTTTCAGCATCTTGTCCAAATCCCATTTGTAGCATGCGATCTGCTTCATCAAAAATCAAAATTTCAACTGCACGACAATCAAAATTTTCTTCTTTAATGTATTGCAATAGCCGTCCTGGTGTTGCTACTACTAGACCTTGATTGGAATTAAACACTTCACCATGATTTTGATATGCGACTCCACCTGTAATTGTGGCAACTTTTAATGGCGTAAATATAGCTAAGTCTTGAGCTTGTTCGCTCACTTGGAGTGCTAATTCTCTCGTTGGTGTTAGAATTAATACACGTGGTGGACCAGGTTTACGACGAGGGTAATCTAACAAGTGTTGCAATGCAGGCAGTAAAAATGCTACTGTTTTTCCTGTGCCAGTTGGAGCTGAACCTAGAACATCTTTTTGATCCATTGCAACGGGAATGGTATTTTGCTGAATGGTAGTGGGCTGTTTATACCCTTTCTTTGCTATCGCTTTTAGTAATTCAGGTGCGAGATCGAAGTGTTCAAATTGTGATATTATCATAATGAGTCAGAAAATCGTTAAAACTGGTAAAATTATACCGCACTTTGTGAATTATGTATGTGGATATTTTTAGGAAATAGAGTATGTTGAGTAACAAAGACTTTTGTTTTAAGCAATTTGCTATTAGTCAGGAACGATGTGCGATGAAAGTAGGAACAGATGGCGTATTGCTGGGAGCATGGGTGAATGTGCATAATGTAAAAAATATCCTTGATCTAGGTACTGGTACTGCTTTACTCGCATTAATGTTAGCCCAACGTGTGAAAAATTGTAAAATAAGTGCGGTAGAAATTGATGAAGGTGCTTTTTTACAAGCTAGAGAAAATATTCAGCGATCTCCTTGGGCTGAAAAAATTAATATCTATCACCAAGACATCGCAGACTTTACGCAAAAGTGCGGTGAAAAATTTGATTTGATTGTTGCAAATCCTCCTTATTTTTCAAAAGGAGTAGCTTGTAGTAGTTTAGCTCGTGAGCAAGCACGCTACATACAAAGTTATTCGCATTTAGATTGGTTAAATATGGCGGAGAGTTGCCTTGCACCAAAAGGTCGTATTTGTTTTGTACTACCCTATCTAACGGGGGAAATTTTACAAAAACAAACCGCACTTTATTGTGTTGAACGTTGTGATGTCACTACTAAAAGTGGTAAGCAACCACAACGTATGTTATTGACTTTTAGCAAAATTTTTCAACCAATTAAGAAAACTAATTTGACAATTTATAATGAACAAAACCAGTATAGTAAAGATTTTGTCGCACTAACAAAAGACTTTTATCTGAAATTTTAATCAATTAGACCAGACTTTTGTAAAAAATTATATACTCCATGCTCTTCTACATGGTCTGTAATGTAATCCGCTTTTTCTTTCAGTGTATCATGTGCATTACCCATTGCGACACCCACACCGACAGTTTGGAACATTTCTACGTCATTTAAACCATCACCAAATGCCATTGCATTTTCTATTTGTAACCCAAAGTGTTGTAATACCGCATTAATACCTCTCGCTTTTGAGCCATCTGCATCCAATATATCAACAGAGTTTTCATGCCAACGTACAGTTTTCAAACCATCTAATAAATTAGCGGCTAGCACAGTAGGCTCTTGCTGTAAATTATAAAAAGGTAGCATTTGATATACTACATTGTTTTTAAAGAAGTTTTTATCTACGATATAATTTGTTGTTACACTATTTAATGCCCCCTGAAGCATGGTTGTTTTTGCAGAAACTGCTATTTGCTGATGTCCTACAAAACCGTAGGCAATATCTTGTTGCTCAAAGAATTCCGTCAACTTTTGTAATTTTCCTGTATCAATTGGATAGTGAGTTAAAATGTGATCTTTGTGGTAAGTAAATTGACCATTGATAGTGACAAAAGTGTCCATTTGTTCTTCTATTAACATCTGATTTAATTTTTGTGGAAAAGAACATCGACTTCGTCCTGTTGCAATTACTGTTTTAATGCCATTTGCGTGTAGCTTTTGAATTGCAGGTTGTACACTTTTAACCAGTAAATCTTTGCTTCTAACGAATAATGTATCATCAATATCAAAGAAGACGATTTTAATTTGATCACGAAAATTTGGAATAGTCATTATTTTTCCTTTTAGTATATTTGAGCAGTATTTTAGCATTTTTGCGATCAAGATCGACAAAATTAGCCCCTAGAAGAATTAAAAATTTATTAATCTTAATTTATTTATTTGAAGGGCAAAATAAAATGAATCTATTAGGATTTTGTTGTATCAATTGTGGTAAAAAATTGGCGATAAGTTCGCATGGAATATGCAGTTTATGTAATAAAAGTATTGTGCGTTATCCTTATTGTGGATGTTGCGGTTCAAAATTGACAAAAAATAACAGCAAGTGCGGTTATTGTTTACAAAATGATCCTATGTGGAATCAAATGGTGATTATAGGATCTTATAATGAACCGCTCTCTATGCTTATCCACCGCTTTAAATTTCAAAATCAATTTTGGCTTGACCGCACTTTAGCTCGATTGCTATTAATTGCTATTTATCAAGCAAGACGAACACATCAATTGAAGCTCCCTGATGTTATTTTACCCGTTCCTTTACACCATTTTAGACAATGGAAAAGAGGGTATAATCAAGCCGAATTATTAGCTAGACCAATTGCTAAGTGGTTAAATATTCCTATACGAAATGATCTTATTAAACGAAATAAAAATACGCCAACACAGCGAGGATTGAACTCAACAGAACGGCGTAAAAATCTTAAAAATGCATTTAAAATCAGTGAAAAATTAAAAAATTATAGTTATTCTTCGGTGGCTTTAGTTGATGATGTGATTACTACAGGTAGCACACTTAATGAAATCGCTAAACTACTTCGTCAACAAGGTATTTCTCATATTCAAGTATGGGGGTTGGCTCGAGCATAAAATAACATAACTTGCTAATTACAATGATAGTAAAATAACGCTGGAAAAAAACGCAATCTAGCGGTATTATTTCCGAGTTTTTAACTCAAGTATTTTAGTTAGGATTTTTTATGCAGAAAATTATGATTTCTGATGCTGCTCAAGCTCATTTTCGTAAATTGCTTGATCAACAAGAAGATGGCACGAATATTCGTATTTTTGTTGTCAATCCAGGTACGCCAAGTGCAGAATGTGGAGTATCGTATTGCCCTCCAAATTCCGTAGAAGCCAATGATACAGAAATGAAATATGATACTTTTTCCGCTTTTGTCGATGAAATTAGTCTGCCATTTTTGGAAGATGCGGAAATTGATTATGTAAAAGAAGATGTGAATGCTCAGCTAACCTTAAAAGCACCTAATGCTAAAATGCGAAAAGTAGCTGATGATGCCCCTTTGATTGAACGAGTAGAGTATGTAATCCAAACTCAAATAAATCCTCAATTAGCAGGGCATGGTGGACATATTACGTTAATTGAAATCACAGACGAAGGTGAAGCAATTCTACAATTTGGTGGAGGCTGTAATGGTTGTTCAATGGTTGATGTTACTTTAAAAGATGGTATTGAGAAACAACTAATTAGCCTATTTCCAAATGAATTAAAAGGTGCAAAAGACGTTACTGAACATCGTCGTGGTGATCATTCTTACTTCTAACCACCTTGTTTTAAGGTAGTATCTTCATTAGTAGGCGGAATACTTCTTCTGCCTTGATTTCAGCCATATTTTGCCCTTGTAAATGAAACTGATTTTTACCATAAGTACCAATGAGTTTTGGGTCAGTGGCTCCGTAAAGAGTTACATTCGTTTTATCTAAAGCAGCCGTTAAATGAGCCAAGCCAGTATCCACAGATACAACAGCAATAGAGTTGATGATTTCGGTTGCTAATTCCGTCAAGTTCAATTTTGGTAAAATTATGCAATTTTTTAAGTTTTTAGTAATTTGCTCAGCTTGTCGTCTTTCTTTTTCATTATTCCAAGGTAAACGAATTTGATATCCAAGTGCGGTTAATTTTTGTGCTAAATTTCGCCATTCTTCAATAAGCCAAAATTTATCTGATCTAGTAGTTGCGTGAAAAAATAAAATGTACGGTTCTTCAAATCTTGTTTTTATGAAATGCGTAGCTATAGCGTAATCAGGAAGTGTTTGTGGATAGGGATACCCTAGACTCTGAGCAAACAGTTGGCGAATACGTTCAACAGCATGTTGTTGATAATCAATGAAAAACTTTTTATCATAAAAATAACTTGCGATAGGTTCTCTTGCACACTGCTTGTCATAACCATATTTAATGCCGTTAGTAAAATATGTAATTAGTGCGGCACTCTTAATTAAGCCTTGAGCATCAATGACAGCATCATAATAATCACTTTGCAAAAAAATGCGACAACTTTGCCACTCATGCCATGTAACACTAGAAAATAAGTTTTTTCTCCAGCGACGAATAGCGACAGGTAAAATATTGCGTATTGCTGAATGCCATCGTGGAATTTCAGCAAAATCCTCTTCGAGTACCCAATCTACTTCTAAATTTTCGATCGCATGTTGTGCATCAGTTAACGCTGGTAATGTGTGGATTATATCGCCCATTGACGAAGTCTTTATTAAACAAATTTTCATTTTAGCAAGTCACTTAATTTTTCAATCACCAAGTGCGGTTGAATATCGATCAAGCTTTGATGATAACCTTCAGCACTATCTGTTCCTTTACGAATTTTAATTAAATCTCCTTTAATTAAACGGATTATTACCGCTTTTTCTGATAAAGGAGGCGTATATTGTGGACTAGTTGGTCCATAAAGTGCAAGTAGAGGACAGTTCACTGCTGCAGCTACGTGCATTAAACCACTATCATTTGTAACAATTGCTCGACAATCCGCAATGAGATCTACTGCCTGACTAAGAGAAGTTTTTCCTGCTAAGTTTGTACAAAATGGTCGTAAATTTTCAGGTAAACTTAAGCGGATATCCTCACTTATTGTATGATCTTTTTTTGAACCAAATAATCTAATCGCAAAATTTTGCTTAATTAACGCTTTTGCGAGATTAGCGTAATGATAATGGGGCCAACGTTTGGCGGGACCAAATTCTGCACCAGGACAGAAACCGATAGCTAAACGCCCTTCTTCTGATGATAATTGCGAGGCGAAATATTGCTTAGTTTCAAAAATATCATCTTGATTTACTGTCAAATAGGGTGTTGGACATAGTAAATTTTTTGCTGTTGGTATCGAATTTTTTTCGTAGCCTAGAGCGACATAACGTTGCACCATCATTGGATAGTCTTTTTTATTGTGTCGTAAATCATTTAAGAATATGTAACGACTTTCGCCTTTCCATCCCCTGCGGATCGGAATTTTAGCAAAGAAAGGAATAAATGCCGATTTTAAGGAGTTAGGTAAGATAATCGCCATATCGTATTGATCTCTTAGTGATTTTCCAATTTTATAGCGTTCTCTTAATGAAAAATCCCCATGTCCGAGTGGCATTTCTAATGATTGTCTTACTTCGGGCATTCTATCTAAAAGTGGTTTACACCAATTCGAAGCAAGCACATCAATTATGCAATTTGGGTATTGTACTTTCAGGGTTTGATATAGGCTATGTGACATCATCATATCACCAACCCAAGAAGGTCCAATCACTAAAATATTCATATTTCCTCCGTTGCTTTTTGTGCAACTAAGCTATTTGGTGTTGTTAGCATTGAGTTCTTTGTTTAACATATTGTTGCTCATATTAAGGCGAGTTTTTATTCGATTTATCACTAAAAGTGCGGTCGTTTTTTATCAGATATTTTTCAGCGTTTGCTATAAACGGAATTAAATTAGCTAGTTGTTAATGCAATGAAAAATATACCGCATTCAGTTTATTATATCTTTATTTTTTGAGTATGTTACCTCATTCGAAAATAAGATATTGCGGTGAAAATTTCTTAAACTCCACCGCACTTTATGGATAATAAAGTTATTTTCGATTTAACCACGCCATATATTCAGCTACACCTTCGGCAACAGTTTTGAAAGGTTGGTCATAACCTGTTGCACGAAGTTTTGTTAGATCTGCTTGAGTGTACTCTTGATAACGGCTTTTCAAATGTTCAGGGAACGCAATAGTTTCAATTTGTCCTTTACGATGGAAAGCTATTACCGCTTTTGCTACTTCTGCAAAGCTTTCAGCTTTTCCTGTACCACAGTTATAAATGCCTGATATACCTTGTTGCCAGCACCAAATATTGACTTTTGCAACATCACCCACGTAGATAAAATCACGTAAAAAGTGTTCGCTACCTGCAAATAATTTTGGATTTTCACCTTTTAAAATTTGATTGTTCAAATGAAACGCTACACTCGCCATGCTTCCTTTATGTTGCTCTCTTGGACCGTAAACGTTGAAATATTTAAATCCACAAACAGGGGATTGAACCGTAGGTAAAATTTTTCGTACATATTCGTCAAATAAGAATTTAGAATAGCCATACACGTTGAGTGGAACTTCAAATTGACGATCTTCGATAAAATCTGTTTTGTCACCATAAGTTGCTGCACTTGAAGCATAATAAAATGGGATTTGTCGATCTATACAATAATGTAATAATTCTTTAGAGTATTCATAATTATTTTGCATCATATATTTTCCATTCCATTCAGTAGTTGCTGAACATGCACCTTCATGGAATACGGCATCGACTTTTCCAAAGTCATCACCAGCAATAATAGAAGCAATGAAATCTTCTTTATCACAATAGTCTGCAATATCTAAATCGACTAAATTACTAAATTTTGTACCATCCGTTAGATTATCTACTACTAAAATATCTTTTCGACCTATATCGTTTAGAGCCTTAACAATATTACTTCCAATAAACCCTGCACCGCCAGTGACAATAATCATAATGTTATCCTTCAATCGTAAAAATTATATTTATTCTAAAGGATTTTAAGTAGATTGTGTACTTAAAAAATAGTCTATGAAGTGCGGTTTGTTTTCGTCAAAAATTAAATTATGTCTCAGTTTTTCTGTAATAAGTAAACTAAAAGCCACAGCAATACAACATCAAACCTTACAAAAATACAAAAGACTATCAATTTGCTATTGATTGTTATATAGTTAACAAAAATTTATTTTTATAGTTTATAATGAGAATTATGTTAAAAATATAACATTTTTCATATTTCCAATTTCTAACTATAGAATCAGACCTAGTTTTCTTATTAACAAAATGAGGTGAATCAAATGAAAGCAAAAGATATTGCAAAATATATCGACCACACCGCACTTACGGCAGAAAAAAATGAAAAAGATATTCTTCAACTATGTGATGAAGCTCTCGAAAACGGATTTTATTCTGTGTGTATCAATTCGGGATATATTCCTTTGGCAAAAGAGCGGTTGAAAAATAGCGATGTTAAAATTTGTACAGTAGTCGGATTTCCACTTGGTGCAAATTTAACAGCTGTAAAAGCGTTTGAAACGCAAGAAGCGATTAAAGCAGGTGCTAATGAAATTGATATGGTAATTAATGTTGGGTGGATTAAGTCTGAATGTTGGGATCTTGTTAAAGAAGATATTAAAGCAGTATTAACCGCTTGTGCAGGCGTTCCGTTGAAAGTTATTTTAGAAACGTGTTTATTGAGTAAAGCAGAAATTATTAAGGCTTGTGAAATTTGCCGAGAATTAAATGTTGCTTTTGTAAAAACGTCAACAGGTTTTAATAAGGGCGGAGCCACTGTAGAGGACGTTGCCTTGATGAAACAAACTGTAGGTGAAATTGGTGTTAAAGCATCGGGTGGTGTGCGTGATACAGCAACTGCAATCGCAATGATTAAGGCGGGGGCTACTCGTATTGGTGCAAGTGCTGGTATTGCAATCATCAATGGCTTAGTTGATAAAGAAAGCAATTATTAATTGAATGGAACTGCACTGATGATTGAGAAAAAAATATCTTCGCGTGTTGAACAACTGCTCTTCTTATTAAAGCAAAACGATAAACTGCATTTACGTGATGCAGCAAAATTTTTGCAAGTATCAGAAATGACAATTCGTCGAGATCTTAATAACAGTGCAGGGAAAATCTCGTTACTTGGCGGCTACCTTGTTGATAATGCAAAGCAAAATTATGAAAATAATTATTTTATTGCGGAACATCAGAATAGAAATGTTGCTGAAAAAATGCACGTTGGCAAGTTAGCCGCGAGGTTAATTAAAAATGGTGATGTTGTTTTTTTTGATTGTGGCTCCACGATACCATTTATTGCGTCACAAATTGATAATTCGATAAATTTCACCGCACTTTGCTGTTCGTTAAATACTTTTGTTGTATTACAAGATAAACCTAATTGCGAACTGATTTTGTGTGGTGGTAATTACTCTCGTCATAATTCATCTTTCACACCGATTCATTTGACTTCAGAAGTAGACCACATTTGTACCACAAAAGCATTTATTTCTGCAGCTGGAGTGGATTTGTTGCAAGGTGTGACTTGTTTTAATTTCAATGAAGCAAAACTGAAAACAAAGGCAATATCAAAAACAAAACAGCGTATTCTCGTGTTTGATCACAGTAAAATAAACCAAGTACATCAGTCTTATATTGCTGATTTAAATCAATTTGATTTACTTATTTCAGATCAGCCCCTGCCACCAGAATTTGGCGATAATATTCCTAGTTTGGTGTATTAGTTCAATCGTTTATCCCTTGAATAAATTGAAATATTGTTATTTTGAGTTAAAAGCATATAATTTTACCTGACCGTTTTGACTGTTTAGGGGAAAATTATGCAATCAAGAGAAGAGCTAATTTTACATTTGCTTGATTCTATCGGAAAAGTGAATGTAAATGAATTAGCAGTCCAGTTTGAAGTATCGGTAGAAACAATACGACGTGATTTAGCTAAATTAAGTCAAAAAGGGTTGTTGCATAGAGTGCATGGCGGTGCTGTAAGTTGTCGAACGAAAGATGTTGGACATTCTTTTCAGTCTCGCTTGAGGGCAAACTATGAAACAAAAAAGCAAATTGCTGAAAGTGCAGTGGAGTACGTGTTTGAAAACTCAGTTATTGGCTTAGATGCGAGTTCTACTAGTTGGCATTTTGCACAACTTATCCCAAATATTCCTTGTACGATTGTAACAAATTCAATGCGTAACATTGTTACACTTGCTAATAGACCTAATGTAAGAACAATTGCAACGGGTGGCGTTTATTCTGCTAAATATGATGCATTTTATGGACCTCTTTCTGAGCAGTTATTACTTCGTTTACATATTGATATTTGTATTTTTTCTTGTTCTGGATTAGATAGTAGTGGAGCAATTTGGGAATCAAATGAGGTGAATGCTTCAACAAAACGTAAATTATTAGATACATCTGAAAAAAAATTTTTGTTAGCAGATAGTTCTAAATTTGAGCGTAAAAATTTAATTAAATTAGGTGAGTTATCACAAGTTGATATTTTGTTTACGGATAAACTTCCAAACGATACTTTTCAAAACTATTGTCAGGATAAAGACATTTTTATTTCTTATATTTAATTAGGTTTCATGCCTGAAATGTCCGTTTTTATTTATTATTTTATTAAATGGGCATAAAAATCATGTCTTAACAGTTAAATTTTGTGATCGATCTCACAAAAATAATACAACTTCTAGAAAAAAGTAAACAGACTATTCATTTTAATAAACAATAATTAATAACTTTATATCAATAATATCTTAGGCAAGAGAGGGAATACAAAATGACACAATCTAATTTTACTCCAGTAAAAATTGGGATTCGTCCTACTATTGATGGTCGCCGTTTAGGAGTGCGTGAATCACTAGAAGATCAAACGATGAATATGGCAAAATCAGTTGCTCAATTATTTGAAAGTACGTTACGTCATCCTGATGGGGATTTTGTTGAGTGTGTCATTGCAGACACTTGTATTGGTGGTGTTGTTGAAGCCGCCGCTTGTGCAGAAAAATTTAAACTAAATAACGTAGGATTAACTATAACTGTAACCCCTTGTTGGTGTTATGGATCAGAAACAATTGATATGGATCCTTATATGCCAAAAGCAATTTGGGGATTTAATGGTACAGAGCGACCTGGAGCAGTATATTTAGCAGCTGCTCTTGCAGGACATTCACAAATGGGGTTGCCAGCTTTTTCAATTTATGGCACAGAAGTGCAAGAGGCAGATGATAATGTTATTCCTGAAGATGTGAAAGAAAAGCTACTCCGTTTTGCACGAGCGGGCTTAGTAGTTGCTCGTATTCGTGGTAAATCATATTTATCGATTGGCTCTGTTTCTATGGGAATTGCTGGTTCTATTGTGAATCAACCTTTTTTCCAAGAATATTTAGGTATGCGTAATGAATATGTTGATATGACAGAGATTAAACGCCGTTTAGATCGAAAAATTTATGATCAAGAAGAGGTGGATTTGGCTTTATCTTGGGTTAGTACCTATTGTAAGGAAGGAATTGACGTAAATAGCATTGAACATCAACTTAATCCAAAAGAGAGAGCAGAATTATGGGAAAATGTCGTCAAGATGGCGATTATTACTCGTGATTTAATGGTAGGAAACCCAAAATTAGCTCAGCTTAATTATGGAGAAGAAGCTCTAGGGCATAATGCTATTGTCGCTGGGTTCCAAGGGCAACGCCAATGGACAGATCATTTACCTAACGGAGATTTTATGGAGGCAGTGCTAAATTCTAGTTATGACTGGAATGGTGTACGACCGCCTTATCTTCTTGCTACCGAAAATGACTCACTAAACGGTGTGAATATGCTATTCGGTCATCAGTTAACAGGACAAGCACAAATTTTTGCTGATGTACGAACTTATTGGAGTCCTGAATCAGTTGAGAAAGCAACAGGATTTAGTCCTGAAACAGGTTTTATTCATTTGATTAATTCAGGTTCAGCAGCTTTAGACGGAACAGGACAACACAGTAAAAATGGTCAACCTGTAATTAAGCCCATTTGGGAAGTAACAGAAGAAGATGGGCAAAAATGTCTTCAGCATACTCGTTGGTGTCCAGCAGTACATGAATATTTCCGTGGCGGTGGATATTCCTCTCAATATACTACAAAAGGAGATATGCCATTTACAATGCACCGTTTAAATATTGTTAAAGGCTTAGGTCCTGTGTTACAAATAGCGGAAGGTTGGTCAATTGAGTTACCTAAAAAGGTGCATGATACATTGATGAAACGAACTAATGAAACTTGGCCTTGTACTTGGTTTGTTCCTCGTTTAACAGGTCAAGGTGCCTTTACTGATGTGTATTCTGTAATGGCGAATTGGGGAGCAAATCATTGTGTTATAACCTATGGTCATGTAGGTGCAGATTTAATTACTCTTGCTTCTATGTTGAGGATTCCTGTGTGTATGCATAATTTGCCAGACCAACAAATATTCCGTCCAAGTGCGTGGAATGGATTTGGACAAGACAAAGAGGGGCAAGATTACCGAGCTTGTGCCAATTTCGGTCCACTATATAAATAATATCTAATTTAATTGAATTCAATTTGATGAGAGTGCGGTTAATTTTAATCGCACTTGGGGGGTGTTTATGTCTATTATCTTAGTTCTTGACTGTGGAGCGACAAATTTACGTGCTATTGCATTAGATCAATATGGCAATATTCTTGCTTCTCATCATATTGCTAACTGCACATCTGTTGATTCAGGTAACCCAGATTATCATATTTGGGATTTTGATGAAATTTGGAAAAAACTGGAACAATGTGTATTACATACTTTAGCACAGTTAGAGCAATCAGAAATGCCATTAACAGAAGTGATTGGGATAACAGTAACAACATTTGGTGTCGATGGCACAGCCTTTGATCGTTTTGGAAAACAAATTTATCCGATTATTTCATGGAAGTGTCCTCGAACTATATCGATCATGCAAAATCTTGATCGATATTTTGATATTAATGATCTTTATCAAAGAAATGGGGTTGGACTTCATAGCTTTAATACTCTCTTTAAACTTATTTGGTTAAAAGAAAATCAACCTGATATTTTTAAACGGATGGACAAGTTTGTTTTTATTTCATCCATGTTAAATCATCGACTGACGGGTGTATTTAGTACGGATCATACGATGGCAGGAACATCAATGATGACAGATTTACGTAGAGGTAGCTGGGATCATAAGATATTGTCTGCATTAGATTTAACAGAAAATCATTTCCCTTCATTTGTATATGCAGGTGATCAAATAGGTCATTTATCAGCCACACTTGCAAAAAAATGGGGATTAAATCAAGTCCCTGTTATTTCGTCAGGACATGATACTCAATTTGCTGTGTTTGGATCGGGTGCTAAGTTACATCAACCTGTGCTGAGTTCTGGTACTTGGGAAATTTTGATGGTAAGAACAGAAAAAGCATTTCCTAATTTTCATGATTTTTCACAAGAGTTAACAACTGAATTTGATGCAATATTTGGTTACTTCAACCCAGCTGTACAATGGTTAGGTTCAGGAGTGATGGAATGGATTGGTAAATTATTCTTTTCGGATGTCAAAGATAGTCAAGACTATTATTCTACTATGATCTCTGCTGCAGAAAACATTCCTGTTGGCTCGAATGGTGTTTCTTTTAGTAATAGTTTTTTGCCTTCAAACGGTGTTGGAGCAGGGAAGATTAAAGGATTATCGATAACATCTACAAGAGGAGAAATTTATCGAGCAGCTTTGGAGTACATGGCAATGCAACTTAGTAATGGACTAAATCTATTACAGCATCAAGGTGGATTCCAAACAGACAGTCTTATTTGTGTAGGAGGAGGATCAAAAAATAAACTATGGAATCAGATTCGTGCTGATGTATTAGGATTTCCTATTGATATTGTAGATGTAGCTGAATGTACAGTATTAGGTGCAGCTATGTTTGCTTTCACCCATGTTGGTGTTTATGAGAATATTGTTGTCGCACAGCAAGTAATGTCGCCAGTGAAAAGACGTATTTACCCTTCTGAACAATCTTCACTTTATCAACAATTACGACAAAATTATTAAGGAGCATTTATGTTAAAAGGTATTCATCCTGCAATTTCACCTGAATTACTTAAAGTTTTAGCAGAGATGGGGCATGGCGATGAGCTAGTTTTATGCGATGCACATTTCCCAGCTCATAGTTTACAGCAAAAAGTTATTCGTGCTGATGGAGTATCTATAGATCATTTATTACAGGGTATCAGTTTATTATTTGAATTCGATAATTATGTAAAGGCTCCTTTAATAATGATGAAACCCGTACAAGGCGATGATTTGGATCCTCAAGTAGAAAGACGTTATTTAAATGCTATTAAAAGTGCGGTGAAAGATTTACCAAATTTAGAACGAATTGAACGCTTTGAATTTTATCAACGTGCAAAACAGGCTTATGCCATTGTTATTACTGGTGAAATAGCAAAATACGGCAATATTATTCTTAAAAAAGGTGTGACACCTTCATTTTAAATTTTTAGAGAAGAGATTAAAAAATGACTAGACAAGCGTTATCAAGAAAAATTATCAATACCTGTTTGGAAATGACAAGATTAGGTTTAAATCAAGGAACAGCAGGTAATGTCAGTGTTCGTTACAAAGAGGGTATGTTGATTACACCAACGGGTATGCCTTATGAGTTAATGACAGAAGAAAGTATCGTTTATGTAGATAATAATGGTGTATATGAAAAGGGTAAGTTGCCTTCAAGTGAATGGCTTTTCCATCTTGCTGTGTATCAAGCTAGACTTGATTGTAATGCAGTCATACATAATCATGCGAAACATTGTGCAGCAGTATCTATTCTGGAAAAGGATATTCCTGCTATTCATTATATGATAGCTGTTAGCGGTACAGATCATATTCCTTGTGTTCCTTACGCTACGTTTGGGACGTCTCAGTTAGCTCAATATGTCAAAGAAGGAATTAAAGAAAGTAAAGCGATATTATTATCTCATCATGGTTTAATTGCAGCCGAAACAAATCTTGATAAAGCATTGTGGCTCGCTCATGAAGTGGAAATATTAGCTGAATGGTATATGAAATTATTAGCAACAAATCAGCCTATTCCATTACTTTCTAAAGCAAACATGGTTGCTGTATTAGAAAAATTCAAATCCTATGGTTTACGGATTGAGGAAAAATAATGAAATAACCTAATGGTATCTATTCTACGATTATGAGGAGAAAAATGATGTCTGCTAAAGTACTCGAAAAAAAATTTGTGATCCCTTTTATTTTAATTACTAGCTTATTTGCTTTATGGGGATTCGCTAATGATATTACCAATCCTATGGTTGCAGTTTTTCAAACTGTTATGGAAATTCCTGCATCTGAAGCTGCATTAGTGCAATTTGCTTTTTATGGGGGATATGGAACAATGGCAATTCCGGCTGCACTTTTTGTTAGTCGGTTCAGTTATAAAAGTGGAGTATTATTAGGATTGGCATTGTATGCTATAGGTGCATTTTTATTCTATCCCGCAGCGTTATACGAAGAATTTACTTTCTTTCTATTTTCTCTTTATATCTTAACTTTTGGTTTAGCTTTTCTTGAAACAACAGCTAATCCCTATATACTTTCTATGGGCGATCCAAAGACTGCAACTCGAAGATTGAATTTTGCTCAAGCTTTCAATCCATTAGGATCGATCACTGGAATGTTTATTGCTTCCAATGTAGTGTTAGCTAATTTGGTATCTGATAAACGAGATGAGGCTGGAAATTTGATCTTTGATACGCTTTCAATAGCTGAGAAGTCAATAGTCCGTACTCATGATTTAGAAATTATTCGTAATCCTTACTTAGTAGTTGGTTTAGTTGTGCTAGTAGTAATGCTGATCATTGGCTTATATAAAATGCCTTCAACTAAAATAGAAGAGCAGAGCAATCAAATAAACTTTAAAAGTTTAGTTAAGCGTTTGTATATGAATAAAAAATACCGTGAGGGTGTAGTTGCTCAAGTCTTTTATGTTGGTGTTCAAATTATGTGTTGGACATTCATTATTCAGTATGCAGAACGATTAGGATTTACGAAGGCTGAAGGACAAAATTTTAATATCATTGCCATGGCAATTTTTATCTGTAGCCGTTTTATTAGTACTAGCTTAATGAAATATTTAAAAGCTGAACTTATGTTATATTTATTTGCTTTGGGAGGTTTGTTGAGTATTTTAGGTGTAATCTTTATTGATGGTATTTGGGGATTGTACTGTTTAATTCTTACCTCAGGATTTATGTCTCTCATGTTTCCAACTATTTATGGTATTGCTCTTTACGGATTGAAAGAAGAATCAACACTTGGTGCTGCAGGATTAGTGATGGCAATTGTAGGAGGTGCATTAATGACACCACTACAGGGGGTGATTATTGATCAAGGTGAATTATGGGGATTCCCAGCAGTAAATATTTCTTTTGTTTTACCTTTGATCTGTTTTGTAGTCATTGCTATTTATGGCTATCGCTCTTGGCGAATACTTAAATAACTTATTAACAAGTGCGGTAAAAAATATAGATTTTTTTACCGCACTTGTTAGTTAAAATAGCCCTTCCAATTAATAAATTAGCCCTCTATCCCCTCAAAAAGTGCGGTGCTTAAATAACGTTCAGCAGCGGAAGGCAAAATGACAACAATCAATTTATCAGCAAATTCAGGTAATTTTGCAATGCGTTCAGCCGCAGCCACAGCAGCACCTGAGGATATTCCTGCAAGAATACCTTCTTCCGACATTAAACGACGAGCAGTAGCAATTGCGGTTTCACTGTCTATTTGTTCTACTTTATCAATTAGAGACAGATCTAAATTTTTAGGGATAAATCCCGCCCCGATACCTTGAATTTTATGAGGAGCAGTTTTTATTTCTATTCCAGCGAGAGTTTGGCTAATTACAGGAGATTCGGCTGGTTCAACTGCGACAGATGTAATTGCTTTTCCTTGATCTTGTTTAATGTAGCGACTGATTCCTGTAATTGTGCCGCCCGTTCCTACTCCCGCAACAAGTACGTCAATTTTTCCTTCTGTGTGTTGCCAAATTTCTGGTCCTGTGGTTTGTTGATGAATAGCTGGATTAGCAGGATTTTCAAATTGTTTCAGCATAATATAGCGATTAGGATTAGCTGTAGCGATTTCTTCTGCTTTAGCGATAGCTCCTTTCATGCCTTTAGAACCTTCCGTTAAGACTAAGTTGACGCCTAATCCACGTAACAAGCGTTTACGTTCTAAACTCATAGTTTCTGGCATAGTTAAAGTGATTTTATATCCTCTTGCCGCAGCAACATAGGCTAATGCAATTCCTGTATTCCCACTAGTTGCATCGATAATTTCTTTTTCTTTAGTTAGTAGCTCATCTTTTTCTGCTTGCCATATCATGTTTGCACCGATACGGCATTTCACACTAAAACTTGGATTCCGTCCTTCAATTTTTACGACAATATTTTTATTGCCAAAGTTTTTTAACTGTACTAAAGGAGTATTTCCTATAGAGTAAGAGTTGTCTGCATAAATTGTCATAGTGCTTTCCTACTGGTTACGTTCATAAAAATATTTTTAACAGTTTTTCTTTAAAATTGAAAATAGCAGTTTGCTATATTTTATAATTAAAGATTATTTGACTAACGTTGTAGGTGAATTTTTTTCGTCATTTTCTGGTAGAAAATGCCCTCGATATTGTTCTGTCCACATAGCAGTTGCTCCGCATACTGCTACTGGAATAATGACAAGATTAATCACAGGGATAAGCATGCAGCAAGACACTAAAACGCCAAAAGTTAGATTGATTGTTGATTTTTCAGCTAATGCACTTTTCATTGCTGGAAAAGAAATTTTGTGATTGTCAAAAGGGTAATCACAATATTGAATAGCCATCAACCAGGCGGAAAATAGAAAAGTGATAAAAGGAATGAAAGTTTGTCCAACAAGAGGAATAAATCCTAGTAAAAACAAAAGAATTAGCTTAGGCAGTGAGTATTTTAGCTTTTGCCATTCACGTTTTAACATACGAGGAAGATCTTTAATGAAATCAATAGCACTAGTTTCTTGTAAATTTTTGCCAGTAAGTAAATTTTCCACTTTTTCCGCTAATAGCCCATTAAATGGTGCCGCGATAAATCCAGAAAGTGCGGTGAAAATAAAATAGAATAAAATTATTATCATAAATATAGATAATGCTAATAATATGCCACCGAGCCAGCTTAGCCAGTCTGGAATATAACTAATTAGAATATCGATCATGGAGTCGATTTGATTTATAAATAACCATAATAACCCACTCAATAACAATATATTTAATAGTATTGGCATAATGACGAAACGCTTTAACCCTTTTTGACGAATTAAATGCCAACCCATAATAAAATAATGGAATCCTTGTTTTAGTTGATTTTGTTTTAACATCATAAATTACTTTGTTTATATTAAATGAGTTTTAAGAATACAAAATGGGATTAAAAAAATCAATTTCTACATATCGCTACAAGCTTAAAATGTGTTAAGCTAGCACCGTTGATAATGTCTTATCAGACGTAAGAAGTGGGAGAGTATGATGGAATTAAGTACTGTTTTGATCGTTTTATGTGTGACAGCGTTAGTTATTTTAGTCGCTCATGGTTTATGGGCAAATCGGCGTGAGAAAACTCGTTATTTTCATAATGCTCACACTTTCACTAAAGAGGCAAGAATCAGAGAGCTACAGGAAAATGGCGAATCATCTTTATTTACTGTTGAGGAGACTAATGATTGCGAGGATAGTAAGTTGTCATCAGCATTAAGTCAAGAAACTTTAAATTTTGATGAAAGTAGAGATTCTTCTGTTCAAGATAGTCAAACTATTGAACAAGCAGTGAGTCAAATTAAAATTAGTTTACCAAATTCACCAAAGTCAATGAATGCAACAGTAGAACCTCTTTCTCAGGCTTCTTTTGATATAGGCAGTGCTACTATTGCTGATATAGAAAATAGTATTGATACTCAAAAAGGAATCAATTCTTCTAATGTTCTTTTAAGAGAGCAGTTAGCTAACGCAGTAAATATAGATTCTAAGCCCGTTATGTCATCAGTGAATACAACGGAATTAAAAGAGGAAGATGCTAAAGCAAAAACTGAAGACATTACTTTAAAATCAGTACAACCACAAAACGATGTTAAACCCACTTTTATTACTCTTTACATTGTATCTCATGAACAACGTGATTTTAACGGAGCTTTGATAGCTCAAGTATTGGATGATCTGGGTTTTATTTTTGGTGAAAAACAAATTTATCACCGTCATTTAGATTTGAGTATCAACAGTCCTATTTTATTTAGTGTAGCAAATATTGAGAAGCCAGGTACTTTTGAGCAACATAATATGGCAGAGTTTTATACGGTAGGTCTTGCTTTATTTATGCAGCTTCCTTCACATGGTAGTGATTTAGCAAATTTACGGATGATGATTCGAGCAGCAAAAACTATTGCGAGTGAATTAGGAGGAGTTATTTTGACGGAACAACAAGACATTTTTACGGAAGAAGAAGAGCAAGCTTATTTAAACCGAGTAATGTAATCGACTAAAATATATGAAATATTGACCGCACTTTTGGTTGTTGTGAAAGTGCGGTCATTTTGATCAAGGATTCAAAATGATTGACCAAATTATCAAACAGATTAATGAATTAAAAGAAACATTGCGTAGATATGAATATCAATACCATGTATTAGATGAGCCTACCGTACCTGATGCCGAGTATGATCGTTTATTTCATCAATTAAAAGCACTAGAACAGCAATATCCACAATTAATTGATGCTGATTCACCCACTCAGCGTGTTGGAGCTAAGCCTTTAGCCAGTTTTAACCAAATTCGCCATGAATTGCCGATGTTATCTTTAGATAACGCTTTTTCTAACGATGAATTGAAGACGTTTGTTAAACGTATTCAAGACCGTTTAATAGTAATGCCTGATTCTTTAGATTTTTGTTGTGAACCTAAGTTAGATGGGCTTGCAGTGAGTATTCTTTATGTAAACGGACGATTAACTCAGGCTGCGACTCGTGGTGATGGGACAACAGGAGAAGATATTACAGCAAATATTCGTACGATTCGTAACATTCCATTACAATTACTGACTAATAATCCTCCAACACGTTTAGAAATACGAGGTGAAGTCTTTATGTCGCATAGCGGTTTTGAGCAACTCAATCGTATTTCTTTAGAAAAAGGCGAAAAACTTTTTGCAAATCCTCGCAATGCAGCAGCTGGATCTTTACGTCAGCTTGATCCTAAAATTACAGCAACCAGACCTTTGCTCTTTAATGCTTATAGTATAGGGATTTTTGAAGGAACATTGTTGCCTAAAACGCATTTTGCACGTTTACAATGGTTAAAGTCTATTGGTATTCCTATCAACAACGAAATTAGACTTTACAATACTATTGAAAAAGTAGTTGATTTTTACCGCACTATGGGTGAGAAACGTCGTTCTTTAGGCTATGATATTGATGGCACTGTGATAAAAGTCAATGATATTGCTTTACAACAAAAATTAGGCTTTGTTTCTAAGGCTCCTCGCTGGGCAATTGCTTATAAATTTCCAGCACAAGAAGAGTTGACTTTGTTAAATGATGTTGAGTTTCAAGTGGGAAGAACGGGGGCAATTACCCCAGTTGCGAAGCTAAAACCTGTTTTTGTTGCAGGTGTGACGGTAAGTAATGCTACTCTGCATAATGCCGACGAAATTGCACGTTTAGATGTAGCTATTGGCGATACAGTAATTATTCGGCGAGCAGGTGATGTTATCCCACAAATTGTTGGTGTAATACGAGAACGTCGTCCACAAAATGCTAAACAAATTATATTTCCAACTCACTGCCCTGTTTGTAATTCGGTAATTGCTCGTATTAAAGACGAAGCTGTGTCACGTTGTACAGGTGGTCTAATTTGTGCCGCACAGAGAAAAGAATCTTTAAAACACTTTGTATCCCGCAAAGCAATGGATATCGATGGTGTAGGAAGTAAATTAATTGAACAATTGGTTGATCGTGAATATATTCATACACCAGCTGATCTATTCAGGTTAGATAAATTAACTCTAATGCGGTTGGAAAGAATGGGTGAAAAATCAGCTGAAAATGTAATCAATGGCATTAAAAAAGCGAAGAAAACAAGTTTGCAACGTTTTATTTTCGCATTAGGGATTCGAGAAGTCGGTGAAGTAACAGCATTAAATTTAGCAAATCATTTTAGAAATCTGACCGCACTTCAGGCGGCAACACTGGAAGAATTGCAAGCAGTGCCTGATGTAGGTGAAGTTGTAGCGAACCATATCTTAGTATTTTGGCGTGAAGCTCATAATGTATCCGTAGTAGAAGACTTAATTAATCAAGGTATACACTGGGATGATGTACAACCAACTTTAGTGACAGAGAATCCATTGAACAGTAAAACAGTTGTGTTGACGGGAACATTAGCTAAAATGGGGCGTAATGAAGCAAAAGCTATTTTACAACAACTGGGTTGTAAAGTTAGTGGCAGTGTATCATCAAAAACGGATTATGTTATTGCAGGCGAAAATGCAGGTTCAAAATTAAATAAAGCGAAAGAGCTAGGTATTAAGGTAATGAATGAAAAGGAATTTCTTGAATTAGTTGAACACTATAGTTAATTGATATTAAAGTGCGGTGATATTTTAAACACCGCACTTTTGGGTTAGCGTCGGAACATGTTTCCTAGATTACCTAACCCTCCCATCATGCCTTGCATTCCTCGCATCATTTTTGCCATTCCGCCTTTTCGTATTTTTTTCATCATACGCTGCATTTCATCGAACTGTTTGAGTAGCTTGTTAACGTCTTGTACTTGCGTGCCAGATCCTAAGGCTATTCGACGACGACGAGATCCTTTGATAATATCTGGATTTGCTCTTTCTTTTAAAGTCATCGAATTAATGATAGCTTCCATTTTTATGAAAGTTTTATCATCAACTTTATTTTTTACATGTTCAGGTAGATTTTTTGCACCAGGCAGTTTATCAAGCATACTCATCATGCCACCCATTTTTTTCATCTCGATAAGCTGTTCACGGAAATCTTCAAGCGTGAATTGGTCACCTTTCTTGAATTTCTGAGCCATTTTTTCAGCTTTTTCTTGATCTACTGAACGTTGTAAATCTTCAATTAAAGAAAGTACATCTCCCATTCCTAAAATACGAGAAGCTATACGGTCAGGGTGAAATGGCTCAAGAGCATCGGTTTTTTCACCAACGCCTAAAAATTTGATTGGCTTTCCTGTAATTTTACGAATAGATAAAGCTGCACCTCCACGTGCGTCACCATCTACTTTAGTTAAGATAACACCTGTTAATGGTAAAGCTTCATTGAAAGCTTTAGCAGTATTCGCTGCATCTTGACCAGTCATTGCATCAACAGTAAATAAAGTTTCGATTGGATTAAGAGCGGTGTGAATTTGCTGAATTTCCGTCATCATTTCAGTATCCACGTGTAAACGTCCAGCCGTATCCACAATTAGCACATCGTAAAATTTTAGTTTAGCTTCTGCGAGTGAATTTTGTGCGATTTCTACTGGGCTTTGCTGTGAATTAGACGGGAAAAAATCGACTTGAATACTTTGAGCTAGTGTTTCTAGTTGTTTAATTGCAGCTGGTCGATAAACATCAGCAGATGTTACAAGCACTTTTTTCTTATGACGCTCACGTAAAAATTTTGCTAATTTACCGACACTTGTTGTTTTCCCTGCACCTTGTAAACCAGCCATTAAAATTACTGCGGGAGGCTGTGTAGCTAAATTTAAACTTTCATTAGCTTCACCCATTGCCTTTTCAAGCTCAGATTGCACGATCTTGAGGAACTCTTGTCCAGGGGTTAAGCTCTTATTAACTTCTTCGCCAATAGCCCGCTCTTTAACTTGATTAATAAAATCTCGTACTACAGGTAACGCTACGTCTGCTTCTAATAACGCCATTCGCACTTCACGTAGAGTTTCTTTGATATTTTCTTCTGTTAATCGCCCTTTTCCTGTGATATTGCGTAAGGTTTTTGAGAGGCGATCTGATAAATTCTCAAACATTATTGATCCTAAATTTAATCCATAAAACTGACCTAATTATACTGAAATTTACTAGATTTTCATCATTTGAAAGAAATTTATAGCGATTTTGTGTGAGCAAGGCTAGAATAAAACGATAATCAGTTAATGAGGTAAATAATATGTGGTGTGCGATTGTGGCAATAATTTTATATTTGAGCAGTATTTTATGTATTAGCCCAATTTTGCTCAAAACTCAGCTGAATGAAAAAAGTAAAACCAATAAAAATTTATTTTTTTTAACCGCTCTTATAGCTATTATTTTTCATTTTTTAAGTTTAAATTCGCTATTTTCTCAGTTATTCACTGAAAGTCCTTTTAGTCTTGCAGAAATAGGATCGTTGATTAGTTTAATTATGGCATTTCTTGCTACGGTGGCGATGTATTTTAAAGTAAAAACGCTTTGGCTATTGATCCCTATTGTATACTGTTTTGCTGTGATTAATCTGATTTTGCAAACTGTTTTAGCTACTAATATTAACTCTCTTCTTGTGCAAGATATAGGTTTATTTATTCACGTTGGGCTAGCTTTATTTGCTTATGCTTTATGTTTTATGACCATGCTTTATGCTATTCAATTGTTTTGGTTAGATCGTAATTTAAAAAGAAAAAAATTATCTTTTTCTCCCGTTATTCCACCATTAATGACGGTTGAACGACATTTTTTTCGTTTAATGATTACTGGTGAATTTTTATTAACTTTAGCTCTTATTTCGGGTTGTATTTATTTCCCTAATTTTATGGAAGAGCAAAATATCCAAAAAGCAACTTTTTCGTTTTTAGCGTGGTTAGTTTTTGCTTTTGCTTTGGCTGGTCACTGGAAACTTAATTGGCGTGGTAAAAAAATGATTATTTACTCTATCTCTGCAATGATTTTACTAACAATTGCTTACTTTGGTAGTCGAATGATGTTTGAAGTAGTTTAGTTTTATAAATGAATAACGTTTTGATTATATTTAAGGATAATAATTTTGAACAGTATTCCTCTTACTAGCTTGTTTATTACACTAGTTATTTTATTAATTTTATCAGCCTATTTTTCGGGTTCGGAAACAGGGTTACTTTCTTCTAATCGTTATCGTATGCGAGTTTTAGCTGATAAAGGGCATCGAGGAGCAAAGAAAGCAGAAAGCTTGCTAAAACGAACGGACTCAATTTTAGTGTTAATTTTACTGTGTAATAATTTAGTCAATATTCTAGCTTCCGCTATAGCAACTATTATCGGTATGCGGTTATACGGTGATGTAGGCGTTGCGATTGCTACTGGGATGCTAACGTTTGTAATGTTAATTTTTTCTGAAATCTTTCCTAAATCTATTGCTGCGATTTACCCCGAAAAAGTGGCTTTTGCAAGTAGTCATTTATTGCAGCTGTTGTTGAAAATTTGCTCTCCCTTAGTTTATATCATGAATTTGATTATTCGTAGTTTGATGTTGTTATGTGGAGTAAAACGTAATGTTTCTTCCACTTCTTTAAGTACTGAAGAGCTAAGAGTAGTAGTCAATCAATCGGCAAAATTTATTCCTTTTGCACATCAGCAAATGTTGCTTTCTATTTTAGATTTAGAAAAAGTTACCGTTGATGACATTATGGTGCCTCGTAACGATATTGGCGGTATCAATATTGAAGATGATTGGAAATCTATAATGCGTCAGCTTAATCACACACCGCATAGCAAGATAGTGTTATATAAAGAAGATATGGATAAAAATATTTTAGGCATTTTGCGAGTGCGTGAGGCTTATCGTTTAATGATGGATAAAAATGAATTTAATAAAGAAACACTTATTCGTGCTGTTGATGAAGTTTATTTTATTCCAGAAGGGACTGCATTAAATGCTCAGCTTTTGAACTTTCGTAATAAGAAAGAGCGAATTGGATTAGTTGTCGATGAGTACGGAGATATTAAAGGATTAATCACATTAGAGGATATTTTAGAGGAGATTGTTGGTGAATTTACTACATCAATGTCACCTTCTATTGATGAAGAAGTCAGTGAACAATCTGATGGTACAATTATTATTGATGGTTCAGCCAATTTACGTGATCTTAATAAGCTATTTAATTGGAATTTGGATACGGAAGATGCTAGAACTTTTAATGGATTAATTCTTGAACATCTAGAAGAGATTCCTGAAGTGGGAACAAGTAGCGAAATTAATGGATTGAAAATTACGATCTTGGAAGTTTCAGACAATATGGTGAAGCAAGCAAAAGTTGAAGAGTTACAGACTAAATAACGATGATAAACGTTATTAAGTGCGGTTATTAAAATAAAAATAACCGCACTTTTTTATTTAGCGTTTTGGCAAATAACGCATTGGATCGACAGATTTTCCTTTGTAGCGAACTTCAAAGTGTAATTTTACATCATTTGTCCCTGAACTCCCCATTTTTGCGATTTGTTGACCAGCTTTTACTTCTTGCTGATCTCTTACTAAGATACTTTCATTATGTGCATATGCACTCAGAAAATCATCATTGTGTTTAATAATAATTAAATTACCGTATCCTCTTAATGCATTACCTGCGTAAACTACACGCCCACTTGCTGCAGCATTAACTGCTTGACCACGAGAGCCTTTAATATCAATTCCTTTATTTCCACCATCAGAAGTAGAAAATCCTTGTACTATACTGCCGTTGGTTGGCCAATACCAAGCAACATTAGATATTGCATTTGTTGGTTGTGGTTTTAATATTGGTTGAGTTGCCATTGGGTTAGCAGGTTTAATTGGTGTAGATGCCCCCTGAGTTGATTTAACGGGTCCGATAATTGTGCCATCTGAACCATATTTTGTGCCATTTGGACCTTGAGTATAAGTCACAGTACTTTTAGCAGGCTGAGTGGCTGTTGGTTGCTTGGCAGATTGAGTTGTTGGTGTTGTTGTAAGTGCGGTTGCATTATTAGAAATTTTTAATACTTGACCAACACTTAGAGTATAAGGTTCTTTCAAATTGTTTAATGCAGCTAGTTCTTTTACATCCATACCCGCAATATAAGCGATTAAAAACATAGTATCGCCTTTTCGGACTTGGTATGTTTCCTCTTTATAAAAGCCTTTATCAATTTTACTGTAAACAGGATAATTCGTTTGCGGATCTCGAGGAATTTCAAAATGTTGTGAAACTTTTGGTTTTGTTTCTGTAGTAACATTATTTATTTGTTTTGTCGTTGGGGAAATTGCTTGAGAGCGATTTTGTTCAACGTTTATATTCGCAGATGGCGATACTTGCATATTTTCTGGCATGCTTTGTTGTTCAATTTGTGGTTGCCAAGTGGGGTTATTATTATGTTGTCCAACGGGTTCCATCACACCTGGTGATAGTACACCATCTGCATTTTCAACAGGTGCTAAAGATGTACTAGAACAAGCCACTATGAGAGTAGCTATGGGTAACATTAAAAACGATTTATTCATTTCTATTTCCTCGTTATCTTTTAAAATAATTTATGTAATTAGTTGTTAATTAAGACAAAATTAAATACACTACTATCGCTAGTCCAACAGAAGACCAGCCGATGATCTCAATAGATTGCCGTAATTTAGCAGAAAATTTTTCACCCCCCCAAGCGGCTAATTTAGCTACAAGTAGAAAACGGGCTGCACGGGAAATCAGAGCAGTAATTAAAAAGGGTAAAAATGCCATTTGCATTACCCCTGCACAGATAGTGAATATCTTATAAGGGATAGGCGAAAATCCCGCAATAAATACGACTAATACTCCCCATTCTTCAAACCAGCTTACTGCTTTATGCCACTGACCTTGATATCCCCATAGTTCAATATAGTATTTGACAAAATCAAAAGCATAGTAGCCTAAGCTGTATCCAATTACACCACCTATTGCAGAAGCTATAGCCGCATAACTAGCGAATTTTATTGCACTTTGAGGTTTTGACATCGACATTGGAATCAACATCACATCTGGCGGTATGGGGAAAAAAATAGCTTCAATAAAGCTCACAAAAGATAGCCAAAAAGCCGCGAATCGATGTTTTGACCATTGCATAGTTTTGTCGTACATCGCACCGAAAATATTCAATGTTTTTTCCTTTTTTATTAAAAATTAAATAAAATTTGTTGCATATTATTCGCTTTTTAACCAGTATTGTAAAGCGTCGAGCGAGTGGTAAGCGGTCATATCTGCTTGTAATGGCGTGATTGATACATAACCATTTTTTACGGCATGAAAATCAGTTCCTTCACTTTCATTTTCAGGTAACCCTGATGGACCGATCCAATAAATCGTTTCTCCACGAGGATCTTGCTGTTTAATCATTTCTGATGCGGCTGCACGGTATCCTAATTTACAGACTTTGAAACCTTTTAATTGCTCATAAGGAATATCGGGTACATTAATGTTGATAATTTCACGACTTTTTAACAATTGATTATGTAATTTTGGCACTAGTTCACACACTACTTTAGCTGCTGTTTCATAGTGCTGTCGCCCGTCTAGAGATACCGCAATAGCAGGTAAGCCAAGATGCCTTCCTTCGAGTGCGGCTGCTACTGTACCAGAATAAATTACATCATCACCTAAATTTACTCCTGCGTTAATACCAGATATTACAAGGTCTACTCGTCCAGATAGAAAACCATTTAATGCTAAATGTACACAATCTGCTGGTGTTCCATTAATGCAATAATCACCACTGTCAATTTTGATAGGGCGTAAAGGCTCTACTAGGGTTAAAGAGCTAGATGCAGCACTGCGATTTCGATCTGGTGCAACAATAGTAACTTGTGCGATTTTGCGTAATTCTTCAGCTAATGCTTTAATTCCTTCGGCGTGAATGCCGTCATCATTGGAAAGTAAAATATGCATAAGTTCTCCGAGTTAATTTATTTAAAAATTTTATATTTGTAAGTAAATAAGTACTGTTTCTATTTACTTTTAATTAATAACACTACAGCCTCGCAAGCAATGCCTTCGCCACGCCCAGTAAAGCCTAATTTTTCTGTTGTAGTTGCTTTTACATTGACTTGTTCTATATTGCACTGTAGATCTTGAGCGATTAACATTCTCATTTTATCAATATATGGTCTCATTTTAGGGGCCTGAGCAATAATAGTTATATCTACATTGTTTACTATATAATCTTTTAGTTGCACTTGATAATAAGCTTTACGCAATAAATCACGACTATCAGCATTTTTATATTGCATATCAGTATCAGGGAATAATTTACCAATATCGCCTAATGCCACTGCACCAAGTAGAGCATCTGTTAATGCATGGAGAGCAACATCTCCGTCACTATGAGCTACTAACCCTTGTTCATAAGGGATAGTTACTCCGCCAATGATAATTGGACCTTCACCACCAAAAGCATGCACATCAAACCCATGACCTATTTTGAACATATTTTTTCCTTATTGGTTAATTATAGTTGGATTATAGCATTCCATACTATTTTTCTAAAAAAATACACTTCATTTTAGTAATTATTTTTAATGTCAAAGAAAACATATAGTAATATAATAGAAAATATTTTATTAACTTTTACATTTGGATTGAGAATTTGTATGAAACAGTTAAGCTATTTGCCAGGGCTAATTCTAACTCTAGTTATTGCTGGTGTGGCGACTTTTCTAGCCAGAACACAACTTGCGTTACAATGGCATTTCGGTGCTTTAACAATTGCTATTTTAATCGGTATTATATGTGGTAATACTTTTTACCAGCACATATCTCATTATACTCAATCAGGAGTGGCATTTTCAAAAGGCTTTTTATTACGTACAGGGATTGTCTTGTATGGTTTTCGAATTACTTTGCAAGATATTGGTCAGGTTGGTGCAAGTGCGGTGCTTTCTGATGCTGTTTTATTAGTAGCCACTTTTTTTGTTACTTGCTGGATTGGTATAAAGTTGTTGAAAATTGATAAACAAATTGTGCAAATGACAGCAGCTGGATGTAGTATCTGTGGTGCTGCAGCAATTATGGCGACTGAACCTGTAGTTAAAGCCCAACCTTATAAAGTATCAGTAGCAGTAGCATTAATTGTAATTTTTGGTACGATCAGTATGTTCTTATATCCATTGATGTATCCGTTTCTGATCGATTATCTTGGTACAGAGCAATTTGGTATTTATATTGGCTCGACTATTCATGAAGTAGCTCAAGTATATGCAGCAGGTAGTACGATTAATCCCGCAGTAGCTGATACAGCTGTAATTTCTAAAATGATTCGTGTAATGATGCTGGCTCCATTTCTGTTTACACTATCTTATTACGTCAATAAAAATGAATCTCAAGGCAAAATAACAATGCCATTTTTTGCTTTATATTTTATTTTAGTTGCGGTTGTTAATTCTTTTAATTTAATTCAACCTGAATTAGTAGATTGGTTAATCGAACTCGATACTATTTTATTAATGATGTCAATGTCAGCTCTAGGTTTAACCACTAATATTTTGTCTATTAAGCAAGCGGGTACAAAGCCATTATTGCTTGGTGCGTTAGTTAGTGTTTGGTTAATTTTGGGAGGATTTTTAATAAACTTATTTTTTCACTCAATTTTTAATTAAAGTATTACGAACACTAAATGTGAAAAATCCACTCAAATGAGTGGATTTTAAGCTTGGATTAAAGATAAAATTTTTCAACGAAGTTTAATTTATCATCTAACTTCAATACTAATGGCTGACCAGTAGGAATTTCAAAATCCATAATATCGGCATCAGAAATACCAATAATGTGTTTTGCTAAAGCACGCAAGGAATTACCATGAGCAGTAATTAGCACACGTTTACCTGAAAGCAATGCAGGTGCGATTTGATCTTCCCAAAATGGTAATACACGTTCTAGCGTTACCTTTAGATTTTCACCATCTGGAATAACATCTGCAGGTAAATTAGCGTAACGGCGATCATTATGAGCAGAATTCGGATCTTTAGGATCTAAAAGTGGTGGTAATGTATCGTAAGAACGTCGCCAAATATGGACTTGTTCATCACCGTATTTTTCTGCTGTCGCTTTTTTATCTAATCCTTGTAATTCTCCATAATGGCGTTCATTTAAACGCCAGTTTTTCACTTGTGGAATCCAAAGTTGATTTGATTCTTCTAGTACAATGTTGCAAGTTTTAATGGCTCTAGTTAGAACTGATGTAAAAGCAATGTCAAATTCATAACCTGCATCAAGCAATTTTTTACCTGCAGCTTTTGCTTCTTCAACACCACGTTCGGTTAAATTTACATCACGCCAACCTGTAAAAAGGTTTTTTGCATTCCACTCACTAAAACCGTGACGAATAAATACTAACTCCATAGTTATCTCCTAAAGTAAATTTATTAAAAACTGCTTTATAGTTTATACCAAAATTTTATTTTTTTTAATCGGAAAACATCGATTTTCTGATTTTTCGCAAATTTTTTGTAAACTCATCACTGTGCAGTTAAAATAAACCGCAATACTAGAGTAGTAAATTTTTAAATGACCATACTTTGTATAAAATTTATCCTTAAGTTAAATGGTGTAAAACTTCTAAATATAATTATGTTGCTATTTCACAAATTGAAAAAAATCAAATTTCTTACCGCACTTTTTTTATACGTAAGCGTGAGTTTTCTTGCTTATGCAAATGAATTATCTGAATTGCAGAACCGAATTAAACAGCAAGAACAGAAAATCGTTGAAAAAAGGCAAGAACAAAAGAAACTACAAGATACTTTGCAAAATCAAGAGAATAGAATTAGTCAAGTTATTGGGAAATTAAATGAAACAAAATCTAATCTGACAGAAATAAATAAACATATTTCAGCAACAGAAAGACAGACTAAACAATTAAGAAAACAAAAAATAGCACAAAAAAACAAGTTGGCTAAACAATTGGAGCTTATACGTCGTTTAGATTTTAATCCGTCTTTACTAGAAAAATTATTTTCACAAGATGCTCAAAAAGTACAGCGTATGAAAGCGTATTATCAACATTTAAATCAAACAAGATTGGCACTAATTAATGAGCTGAATGTAACAGAGAATAATTTGGTGAATAGTCAGGAGAGGATAAGAGAACAAAAGAAAATACAGCAAGATCAACTTGAGGATCAAGAAAGCCAACAAAAAGCACTTCAACGAGTACAAAAAGAACGACAACTTACATTAGAACGTATAAATCAAAATTTATCTCTGGAACAGGATAAATTGAATACTTTAAAAGCCAATGAGGATACATTACTCAAACGGATAGCGAAAGCTGAACAACTTGCTCGTGAACAAGAAAAAAATGAACGAGAAGTTTTTGCGAATAAGAAAAAACAATCTCAACAGCACGAACAGTCTATTCATCGGTCAAAAGTTGAAGGGAAAGGAGAGATAGTAAGTAAAAAGGGTTTAGGGTATCCTAAGAAACAATACGCTTATCCAGTTGTAGGAAAAATCCTCAATGGGTTTGGTTCAACTCAAATTGGTGAAATAAAGTGGAAAGGTATAGTAATTAGTGCTAAAGCAGGTTCACCAGTTAAAGCTATAGCAAATGGACGAGTAATTTTATCTAGTTGGCTGCGAGGTTATGGACATATGGTTATAATTAAGCATGGTAATGATGATTTAAGCCTTTATGGTTATAATCAAGCTGTTTCGGTGAAAGAAGGTCAGCTTGTTAAAGCGGGGCAAAAAATTGCAGAAGTAGGAATGTCAGGCGGGCAACAACAAAGTAACTTGTATTTTGAAATTCGCCGTAAAGGCATTGCAGTCAATCCTATTGGGTGGTTGAGATGATAAAGAATACTTTGCAAAAATTGATAAAAATGAGTTTCGTTTTAGGGATTTTATTTCAAGCATTTTCTATTAATGCAGGGCAATTATCAATTGTTATTGATGATATTGGTTATCATGCTAAGTTAGACTCAGAGGTTTATTCATTACCCAGAGAAGTCTCAGTTGCTATTATCCCTTCAGCACCTTACGCCAAACAACGTAATCAGTTAGCCAAGCAGCAAAATCGAGATATTTTAATCCATATGCCAATGCAACCGATAAATAATCAAAAGATTGAAGAAGGTGGTTTGCTGTTAGGATTAAGTCAAAATGAAGTGAATCAGCGAGTAATTAATGCGAAAAGGATTTTACCTGATGCTGTGGGAATGAATAATCATATGGGGAGTGCTGCAACTTCAGATGTTAGTTTAATGCAAAAATTAATGGTAGTACTTCATGATCAAAATTTAGCATTTTTAGACAGTAAAACTACGGGACGTTCTGTCGCTGCAAAAATTGCTAGGCAACATAAAATTCCCACTCTGGAACGTCACATTTTTTTAGATAATAGTGATCAAGTTAATAGTATTCGAACACAGTTCGATAATGCAATTCGTTATGCTCGAAAACAGGGAGTCGCTATAGTTATAGGGCATCCTCGTCGCAACACCCTTAATGTATTAAAAAATGGTATTGAAAATTTACCTACAGATATAAAATTAGTAGGAATTGCTAGTTTATGGAAAGGAACGATGACTACAGTGAAACCTATGCTCATTCCTTTTTCTGATACACCTGCATCCACATCCGTGGCTCCTTTTGAAAAAATCCCATTATTAAGGGGCGTGCCAAAGTAAGATTAAAAATCCTTTTTACAGATTTTTTGATAATTTTTGCAATAAACGATCCATTGCTCTATAACTCAAAGCTTCTGCTAAGTGAGGTTGAGATATTTGATTTTCCCCATTGAGATCCGCAATAGTACGTGAAACTTTTAAAATACGATGATAAGCCCGTACAGATAATCCTAATTTAGTTAACGTATTTTCTAGGAAAATTGCATTTTGAGTTGAGATTTTACAATCCCGTTCAATTTCTTTGCTATTCAAGTGAGCGTTAATTTTTCCTGCTCTGGCTAACTGAATTTCTCTAATTTTTAGAATTTTTGACCGCACTTGAGCGGAATTTTCGCCCCTATTATCTGAATTAGAGAGATTTTGCAATGTTCCTTGAGGTAGTAAAGGTACCTCAATTGATAGATCAAAGCGATCCAAAAAGGGACCTGATAACCGATTTAAATAACGCATAATTTGTTATGGTGAAGTGCGGTTATGCGTACCCGTATAGTGTCCTGTAGGACTTGGGTTCATTGCGGCAATTAGCTGAAAACGTGCAGGAAAACGAATTTTTGCATTTGCCCTTGAAATGATAATTTCACCGCTTTCTAATGGTTGGCGTAAAGCGTCAAGTACTTTTCGCTCGAATTCAGGTAATTCATCTAAAAATAACACGCCATTGTGAGCAAGGGATATTTCTCCAGGTTTAGGAATTGTACCACCACCGACTAATGCTACCATTGAGGCACTATGATGTGGGGAGCGGAAAGGTCGTTGTTTCCAGTTATGAAAATTTAATTCATTTTGCACTAAACTTGTGACGCATGCTGTTTCAATAGCTTCTTGATCAGACATTTCAGGTAAAAGTGTAGTTAAGCGACTTGCAAGCATCGTTTTCCCCGTTCCAGGAGGACCTAAAAATAATAAATTATGTTGCCCAGCAGCGGCAATAATTAAAGCTCGTTTTGCATGATGTTGCCCAATAATATCAGTTAAGTCTTTTTGTACGAAAGGGGAAAAATTTACTGTACTGTCTCTAGTTAGAACTGTCGCTATAGGAAGATTTTTTTGATCATTTAAAAATTGTACAACACTGAGTAAATTGTCAGCGAAGTAAGATGTTTGATCAGAAACTAAAGCTGCCTCATTAGCGTTATGACTGGCTATGATTAGGTTACGTTTAGCTTTTTTAGCCGCTAAAATAGCTGGAATAACGCCATGTACGCCACGTAGATTTTCAGTCAACGCGAGTTCGCCAAGTAATTCAAATTGCTTTAATTTATTATCATTAATTTGACCTGAAGCGGCTAATATTCCGATAGCGATAGGAAGATCAAATCTCCCCCCTTCTTTGGGTAAATCTGCGGGTGCGAGATTGACAGTAATACGTTTAGGAGGATATTTGAAGTTAGCATTTAGCAAAGCACTTCTAACGCGATCTTGTGCTTCTTTTACAGTTTTTTCGGGCAATCCTACAAGAGTAAAGCCTGGTTTCCCATTACTTAAATGTACTTCAATAGTGACTAAAGGAGCTTGAACGCCCATCGACGCTCGACTATAAACGATAGCTAATGACATATTTATTTCCTTCATTTTTACTTTCACTATAAGAAAACACAGAAAAAATAAAATTCTGACCGCACTATTTTGCGATCCTTATCGTAAAAATAAAATTTTTCTAATCAAGATAAAGAGAGTAGAATGAGCAAACGTGAAACTTTTTAATTTATTATGTAAGAGTTTAGTGAATTTGATATTGGAGGGAAAATGTCTGAAACAACAATCTTAGATATTATCAATGCGTTAGGTGGTAAAGAAAATATTAATCAAGTAGATGCTTGTTTAACTCGTTTAAGAGTTGTACTACATGATAATAAATTATTAAATAAATCAACGCTCAAAAAACTGGGTGCTGTTGATGTAGTAAAAGTCAGTAACACGCAACAAATTATTTTTGGAATAAAATCAGCACAATATCGTGATCAGATTAAAGCGTTAATTAGTTAAAAAATAGACTTGCTAAGAGCAAGTCTATTTTTATTTGATGTTTTTCCATTTGTAAATTTTTCTTTAAACTCACCAATTATATTTTTTGATTCTCATAAAAAAATTAGTTTAATTGCTTATAATTTCATCAATTTTAAATCAAGTATACTTGATTTTCCCTGTATCTTGTGGATACAGGGAAAACAATATATTGGTAGTAATAGGAGATATAAATTATGTGTTTTGATGAAAATAGTGCAGATTATCAAATGATTCAATTGTATCAAGAAGTTGCAGAGCAAGGAGATGCTAAAGCTCAACGGATGTTGGGGCTTATGTATTATAATGGAAAAGGTGTAGAACAAGATTATCAGCAAGCGTTTGAATGGTCTCAAAAATCGGCGGAGCAAGGAGATGCTAAAGTTCAAGGAATGTTGAGAATGATGATACATTAATAAAAAACCTCAGCTAATGCTGAGGTTTTTTATTAGATTTTACTTAACGCTAGGTAAACGGCGATAGTCTGTGCCAAAGTCATCGTGGCACATTGAGAGCGGAAACCGCTAACTTGAGCTTCTTTAACAATAAATGATACGTCACTGAATGCTAGTAATGGGCTAAGTTGGCTATCAGTAATCGCAATATGTTTGACACCAGCTTTAGCTGTGGCAGTTACAACGTTTAGCGTTTCATTTGCGTACGGAGAAAAACTGATTGCAATGACAGCATCATTTTCTCGAATGCGACTGAGCTGCTCATCAAACATCCCACCTGAACCATCGATCATAAATACATCATAGTTTAAATGGTGCAAAGTATAATTGAGATAGTTCGCTATGCTAAATGAGCGTTTTAATCCTACTATAAAAATTCGTTTAGCTTGGTTTAAAATTTCTATTGTTTTATCTAAATTTTCTTGACTGGCTTGTGATGCAAGTTGTTGTAAGGCTTGAGTGTTGCCTTGTATAAAGAGATCCAGAATATGATTCAGTTCACTTCTTTGTTCATCAACATGCTCGATTTGTCGGAAAAGTTGTATGCGTTCAGTATAACAGGAAGTACGTTCCATCATATCTTGACGAAAAAGTTGTTTGATCTCATTAAAACCACTAAACCCAAAAGCGTTAGCAAAACGAATTAAAGTGGAAGGAGGGACACCAATTCGTTCAGCGGTAGTTGAAACAGTATCAAAGACAACATTGTTGCCATTATCCAGCATATATTTTGCTACTTGTTTGAGACGTTTGCTTAATCCGTTGTACTGCTTTCGGATTTCATCTTGAAAATTAGCTAATTGAGTGAGTGTATTCATTTTTTATTCTTTAATTTTTATTTGAAAACAGGAAACGTGCTGAATTATACGCTATTTTTAATAATAATAGGCTCATATCAACAAAATTTTAATAAACCCCTCTTGACTAAGAGGGGGGAACAAATAATGAATCAACGATTTTGCCAAAGATCGATTAAAGTGCGGTAGTTTTCTGACACAGTTTTAATGAGAGCTTGATCATCAAGTTTGCCAGCGAGCCATTGTTCTGACGGTTTGCCGAAAATAGTGCGTCCAACAGCAAAGCCTTTAACTTTTTCACAGCCTTTTGTCTGCTCAAAAGCGACTTTAAAGGCATCGAGAGGAGCATCTAGCCCTAATATTAGGATACCACGGCAATCAGGATCATAGTTGTCAATTGTTTTGGAGATTATTTGCCACTGTTCATTTGATACACTAGGTAATTTCCACCATTCTGGTTTAATGCCTAGTTGATAGAAGTGCTCAATTGCTTGATTATAGAACTTTTCGTTTTGAGGCATATCTGAAGGCAAAATAATTTCTAGTAGTAGCTCATGACCTGTTCGACAACAAGCTTGATAGATTTCTTTAAGTTTTCGATCTTGAACGGATTTTATATTATAGTCATCTTCTGGATGATAAAACGCTAAGCATTTAATCACGTGATCTTTTGGAAAAGAGGATAATTGTGTACCTAAATCGCCGTATTCCAATTCCAATGGTCGGGACGACGGTTCTTCAATAGGACGAGCAATCCAATAGTGTTTACCTGTAATATTATTGAGTACATCTTGTCCAAAAGTAGTGTCAGCTAAAATTCCCGCTTGATCTTGTGGAAGTCCAGCTAATTTGGCAGTTTGTTCCATCGCTTTTAGTAGGAGTTGTTTAAGTTTTGGTAAACGTTCGATATTTGCCCCTACTTTATTTGCCATTTCTACCATTTGTTTACGGTGATCGAATGCAAAAATACAGAGATTATCCCATTGTTTTTTACGAGTTGTAACACGGTGTAAATGATTTAACCGCTCATCTAGATCTGGACGAGGTACACTGCTAGCTCTTGTTAAATAATCGTCCAATTCCCGTTTTGTTGGCATCGCAGGAGAACAACCATGGCGAGAAACAACTAATGCACCACAAGCATTTGCATAATGACAAGCTTGTTCCCAGCCTTCATTGTTTAAGTAGCCTCGCATTAAGCCAGACATAAATGCATCACCTGCACCTAGCACATTTAGCACTTCAACACGCACGCCATACACATTTAAACCACCATCTAAATCATCAGGTAATTCGCCCTCAAAAACTGAACAGCCTAATGCTCCACGCTTGCACACTAATGTAGCATTTGATACTTTTCGTACATTTTTCAATGCGGTCAGTGTATTTGTTGAACCGCCAGCAATATGGAATTCTTCTTCAGTGCCGACAATCACATCGAAATGATGTAATACTTCTTGTAGGGATTTAGTTACTTCTACACTATCAATATAACGAGTTTCTCCATCACCAAGGGAAGTTAAGCCCCAAAGCACTGGGCGATAATCAATATCCAATGCTCGTTTCACTTCATTTCTACCCGCGTATTTTAATGCGGTTAACACAGCTTCACGAGTTTTAGGATGGGAAAGATGAGTACCTGTAATGGCTAATGCACGACTAGATGCAATATAATCTTCACTGAAATCATCTTTAGTAATCGCCATGTCAGCACAGTTATCACGGTAGAAAATCAATGGAAAAGTTTCTTTATCTTTAATGCCTAGAATAACTAAAGCAGTTAAACGTTCCTTGTCAGTTATCAAGTGACTAGTATCCACACCGACACTTTCTAATTCTTCACGTAGGAAGCGTCCCATATGTTCATCACCAACTCGAGCTAACATAGACGAACGCAAACCTTGTACTGCTGTACCATAGGCTACATTCCCTGATGAACCACCTAAATACTTAGAAAATGTTGTCATTTCTTCTAAACGAGAACCGATTTGCTGTCCGTAGAAATCAACAGCTACTCGCCCTAAACAGATAAGATCAAGTGGACGTTCTTGATGATTTACAGTCGCCATAAAATGCTCCTTTCAATGAAAAATAATTTTATCTTAACCTATCATACAAAAATGAAATTTTTATTTCAATTTTTAAATTATGATTTCTGTGATCTTGTTCTCACTTTGAAAAATAAGGCAATTAATTAATAGAAATGTGAGGTTGTTCACATCTTTTTTTCAATTTTATTGATAGAATAATGAAACAAAATTTTCATTTTGGCATTTTTTTACAAAAATATAACCGCTTTATGTGGTTGCCATACAAGGGGGCTTTATGCAAACAACTCGTTTAACTGTCGCACAAGCACTAGTCCAATTTTTAGATAATCAATACTTAGAAGTGGATGGCAAAGAGATTAAATTTGTGCACGGTATTGCCGCAATTTTTGGGCATGGTAATGTATTAGGGGTAGGGCAAGCATTAGCACAATGTGCTGGTAAATTAACACTTTACCAAGGTAGGAATGAGCAGGGTATGGCACATTTAGCTATTGGTTTCGCTAAACAGAACTTGCGTCAAAAAATTATTGCTTGTACTTCTTCTGTCGGACCAGGTGCGGCAAATATGGTTACTGCCGCAGCAACGGCAACAGCAAACCGCATTCCGCTTTTATTGTTACCAGGTGATGTATTTGCAACTCGTCAGCCCGATCCTGTGTTACAGCAAATTGAACAATCTTATGATTTAAGTATAAGCACTAATGATGCCCTTCGAGCAGTTAGCAAATATTGGGATAGAATACAACGTCCAGAACAATTGATGAGTGCCTGTATTAACGCATTTCGTGTACTCACTGACCCTGCAGAAACAGGTGCGGTAACAATCGCATTACCACAGGATGTACAGGCTGAATGCTATGATTTCCCAAATAGTTTTCTGCAAAAACGGGTTCATCGTTTAGAGCGTACACCTCCGACATTGGCAATGATCGAGCAAGCAGTGAAGTTAATTCAGGCGAAGAAGAAGCCACTTATTGTTTGTGGCGGTGGAGTTCGTTATTCACAGGCTGGCAATATGTTACAGCAGTTTGCTAAACGGTTTGGCATTCCGTTTGCCGAAACTCAAGCAGGTAAAAGTGCGGTCATTTCTGACTATGAATTGAATGTCGGTGGTGTCGGTGAAACAGGGTGTTTGGCTGCAAATCGCTTAGCAAAAGAAGCTGATTTGGTGATCGGTATTGGGACTCGATATACGGATTTCACTACTTCGTCAAAATGGATTTTCCAAAATCCAACAGTACAGTTTTTAAATATCAACGTTGCTCGTTTTGATGCTTATAAATTAGACGGCGTACAATTGGTTGCGGATGCCAAAACAGCATTAGAAGCATTAAGTGACGCTTTGCCAAGTAGTTATCAAGCTCAATGGGGTAATGAGATTATTCAAGCAAAATCAGATTTTAATGATGAAATTCAACGCTTGCACAGTATCAAATATACCGCCAATTTCACTCCTGAAATCAACGATGATTTAGACCACAAAGCAGTACATAACGAATTTATTAAACTGACAGGCTCACAGCTTACTCAATCGCAAGTGTTAGGGATTGTAAACGAACTGATTGAAAATGATGGAATTATTGTGGCAGCAGCGGGCAGTTTACCAGGTGATTTACAACGAACTTGGCTAACTAAAGGAGAAGAAACTTACCACCTTGAATATGGCTACTCCTGTATGGGCTACGAAGTGAGTGCAGCAGTTGGTGTGAAAATTGCTCGTCCTGAGCAAGAAGTGTATGCATTGCTCGGTGATGGTTCTTACTTAATGGCTCATTCAGAATTGGTTACTTCAATCCAAGAAAGTAAAAAAATTAATGTGATACTGTTCGATAATATGGCTAATGGTTGTATCAACAACTTGCAAATTGGCAATGGTATGGACAGCTTTGGTACAGAATTTCGCTTCCGTAATAACGAAGCTAACCAGCTTAATGGCGGTTTAGTGCCGATTGATTTCGCAAAAAATGCCGAAGCGTATGGTTGTAAAACTTATCGTGTCACTACTGAAACAGAATTACGAGCCGCTTTGCAAGATGCAAAACAACAGACAGTTTCAACGCTGATTGATGTTAAAGTTTTACCTAAAACAATGGCTCATGGCTATGGTAGCTGGTGGCATGTTGGAGTTGCAGAAGTATCTGAAAGTGAACGAGTTCGACAAGCGAGACAAAGAGCAGAAGAACAATTAGCGAAAGCTAGACGATATTAATCGTTTTTTCTCTCCGTGAGTACAAGCTCAAAGCTGACTAGGTATTCATCTATTTCGTGTAATAGATAGAAGATTTAGAGGAGAGGGAAAAAAAAGAGCGGTCGATTTGCAACATTTTTTGCAAACCCCACCGTTTATGAATTTATTTATCTCTAATTTAAATGAGGTTTTTCTATGAAAGCAGAAAATATTCAGCTTGGTATTGCACCTATTGGTTGGACAAATGATGATCTACCTGAATTAGGAGCGGAAAATACTTTTGAGCAGTGTATTAGTGAAATGGCATTAGCAGGCTACACAGGCTGTGAAGTTGGTAATAAATATCCGCGTGATATAAAAATACTTAAACGAAAATTAGAGGTGCGTGGTATCCAAATTTGTAACGCATGGTTCAGCACTTTTTTTGTTGATGGTAAGCGTGAAGAAACTATCGCAGAATTCATCAAGCATAGAGACTTTCTATATGCAATGGGTGCGAAAGTAATTGGCTGTTCTGAACAGAGTCGTAGTATTCAAGGTACAACTAAATCCATTTTTAAAGAAAAGCCAATTTTTAATGATGAAGATTGGAAGAAAATGGCTGAAGGTTATAATGAGCTAGCAAAAATAGCAGCCGAAAAAGGAATGAAAGTTTGTTTGCATCACCATATGGGAACAGGTATTCAAACACCTGAAGAAGTAGATCGTTATATGGCAGAAGTGAATGATGATGTTTATTTACTGTTCGATTCTGGTCATCTTTATTATTCTGAAGGTTGCCAAAAAGCGATGCTTGGCGTACTGGAAAAATATATTGACCGTATCGTTCATGTTCACTTAAAAGATGTGCGTGATGAGGTGGTTGCGGAAGTGAAAGAAAAAGATTTGAGCTTCCTAGAGGGTGTGAAAAAAGGCACGTTTACTGTACCTGGTGATGGTGTAATTGACTTCAAACCGATTTTCGACATTCTCGAAAAATACGACTACAAAGGTTGGATGGTGGTAGAAGCCGAACAAGATCCAGCAATCGCAAACCCATTTGAATACGCCTTAAAAGGCAGAAAATATATCCGTGAAGTGGCAGGAGTTTAAAATGTTAAAAGTAGGTATTATTGGTGCGGGTCGTATAGGTCGTGTTCACTCCGAAAGTATCAGCAAATATGTAAAAGGAGCAGAAATCAAAGCGATTTCTGATGTCAGAATTACTGATGAATTGACCGCTTGGGCAAAATCAATGGATATTCCAACAGTGTATGATGATTACAAACAGATCCTGCAAGACCCTGAAATTGATGCTGTATTAGTATGTTCCTCTACTAATACTCATGCACCGATTTCAATTGAAGCAGCCCAAGCAGGTAAACATGTTTTCTGTGAAAAACCAGTTGATGCGGACCCTGAAAAAATTCGTGAAGTATTAGCTGCTGTAGAAAAAGCAGGTGTAAAATTCCAGGTGGGCTTTAACCGTCGTTTTGATCATAATTTCAAAGCAATCAAAGATCGTGTTATCGCAGGCGATATTGGTCAACCACATGTAATTCGCGTTACTTCTCGAGATCCAGAAGCACCACCAATTGAGTATGTCAAAGTGTCTGGTGGTATGTTCTTCGATATGACTATTCACGATTTTGATATGATTCGTTACCTTTCAGGTAGCGAAGTGGAGGAAGTATTTGCAGTCGGTACCGTTCTGGTAAACCCTGAAATTGGTAAAGCAGGCGACATTGATACTGCGGTAATTACGCTCAAATTAGCAAATGGTGCAATTGGCGTGATTGATAACAGTCGCAAAGCCGCTTACGGTTATGACCAACGAGCAGAAGTATTTGGTTCAAAAGGGGCTATCCACATCACTAACGACACAGGATCAACTGCGGTGTTCTCTGGTGAAAATGGTGTGATTGGCGAAAAACCAAAATACTTCTTCTTAGAACGCTATATGCAATCTTTTGCTGATGAAATTAGTTGCTTCGTCGATTCTGTTGTAAACGACAAACCAACACTGGTAAACGGCAATGACGGCTTACAACCAGTTCTGATTGCATTAGCGGCGAAAAAATCTCTGGAAGAAAATCGTCCTGTGAAATTGAGTGAAGTGGCTTAATTTTTCTATTGAATGAATAAGCGGTCAGTATTGTGGATTTTTCTAAACGACCGCTTGTTTATTTTAAATTTGGACTCACCATTACTTTTTACTAGTAGATAATCTCAACTATATTTCTTCTACTTCCACCCATTTTTTCTCTTTTGCTGACTTAGCTATCGCCTCTAACACTCGGGAAATTTTATAGCCTTCTTCAAAATCAGGATACATTGGTTCATCTGCGGCAATGCCGTTAATCAAGTCTCGGATTTCAACGGATTTTTGATCATTAAAACCGATACCATGTCCAGCACTCACGCAGAATGCGGCATAATCTGGGTGTTCAGGTCCAACTAAAATCGTTTTGAAGCCCTGACGGGATTTGTCATCATTGTGCAGGTAGAGTTTGAGTTCTGCCATTCGTTCTTGAGTATAACTCAACGTACCTTTAGTGCCTGTAACTACATAGGTTAGCCCCATTTTGCGACCGCAGGCAATACGAGAGCTTTCGATCGTTCCCATTATGCCGTTGGCAAAATGAACAAGGCTACTTGCTTGATCCTCATTTTCTACCTTGACTTTTTCAGTCGGATTTTTCGGATTTGGACGTTCAGGAATAACGGTTTGCATATCACCAATCACGCTGACAATATCTTCTCCTACAAGATAATGAGCCACACTGACAATATGAGCGGCTAAATCGCCAAGTGTCCCCAAGCCCGCTTTATCTTTATAGCAGTGCCAATCAATCGGCGTGTTTGGATTAGCGAGATAGTCCTCGTTATGTGTACCGTAAAAATGCACAATATCGCCAATTTCACCATTTTGGATAATTTGACGGGCAAGTTGCGTGGTTGGGTTTTTGATGTAGTTAAAGCCGACTAAGGTTTTTACCCCTGCTTTTTTGGCCGCTTCAACCATTTTTTTAGCATCTGCTGCGGTTAAAGCAAGTGGCTTTTCTGAGTAGATGTGTTTGCCGTGTTTAATCGCTTCGAGGGCGATTTCTTTGTGAAGGAAATTCGGAGTACAAATATCCACTACATCCACATTAGGGTCAGAAACCAATTTTCGCCAATCATCTGTCACACGGGAAAAACCAAACTCTTGGGCTTTTTGGTTGGCAAGTTCCTGATTAATTTCGGCAAGATATTCCAGTTGGATTTTGCCTTTGAGGGGGAAAAGTGTAGGCGTTTGAGCATAGGCAATCGCATGGCAACGTCCAATATAACCTGTACCAACTAAGCCAATTTTGATAGTTTTCATAGTCCGCACCCTATATAAAAAAGAGCGGTCTGTTTTTGCAAATTTTTTGCTAAATCAGACCGCTTGTATCGTTATAATGCCCCTCTTCGGCTCTTAGCATAAGTATCAAAAGCTACAGCGAGGATAATAATTAACCCCATAATAATTTGTTGATAGTACGCTGAAACATCCATCAGTACTAAGCCATTAATAAGTACACCCATAATGATTGAACCGATAATGGTTCCAGTGATTCTACCGTATCCACCCATTAGTGACGTACCTCCGATGACGACGGAGGCAATCACTCGTAATTCAAATGCAACGCCAGCAACAGATTCAGCACTGCCAAGCCGAGCAGATAGAATAAAACCAGCTAACCCAGATAATGCACCGATTACTACATAAACACTAACTAAAGTGCGGTTGATATTTACTCCAGCTAATCTAGCTGCCTCTGGATTTCCTCCTACACTGTAAACATAGCGTCCCCACCGTGTTTTATGTAGAGCAAAATAGCCAATAATAGCGACTACAGCAAAAATTACTACGGGTACAGGAACACTGAAGATGTCACCACGTCCCCACCAACGGTATCCTTGATCAAAACCAGCGATAGGGGAACCATTGTTTAATACTAAAGTTACCCCACGCCAAATTGTCATACCACCTAGTGTAATGATAAAAGGAGGAAGTTTGAGTTTAGTTACTCCTAATCCATGTAGCCAGCCAATAAATGTTCCTAGTCCTAAACAAACACTAAGACCGATTAGCCAACTCATTCCATTCCAGGCACCGACTTCAACAGTAACAGTATTATCACCTTTTATTATATAAGCAGCCAACATGGCTGTTACTGCTAAGATCGATCCGACAGAAAGATCAATCCCTGCTGTTAAAATCACGAAAGTCATACCAACAGCCATAATGCCGAAGATTGATACTTCAGTTAAAACATTATAGATATTGCGTTGAGATAAGAATGCACTATTTTGCAAAGTGAAAAAAATCACTAATAAAATTAAGAAAATAAGTACACCAAAGCGTTCAAAAAAAGCGATAAAATCAATCTTTCCTTTATCATCAACCATTCCCATATTTTTTAAAAATTGAGTTGTCATACAAACCTCTCTTATTCCATCTGCTTGCGTTGAACGCCCACAGCCATCATTGACATTAATTTTTCTTCAGTTGCATCATCACCGTGAATTTCACCAGTTACTCTACCTTCGGACAGAGTGATAATCCTGTCAGAAATCGCCATAATCTCAGGTAAATCTGACGAAATTACCAATACAGCAACACCTTGTTTTGCCATATCAAATAGAACTTGATGAACTTCCGATTTAGCACCTACATCAATTCCTCTAGTTGGCTCATCAACAATTAATAATTTAGGATTTAATGCCATGCAACGAGCTAAAATTACTTTTTGTTGATTACCACCAGATAGTTTGCGAGCTTCTAACTCACTACTTGCCATTTTTATTCTCAAAGCTTGACGATAGGTTTCAATTAAATCATCTTCTTTTTTATTATCGACAAATAAATTACCTTTCAATAAGTTACTTAGGATAGGTAATGTCATATTAGTTTTAATTGGTAACCCTAGCACTAGTCCTTCTTTTTTACGGTCTTCTGGAACTAGAGCTACGCCTTTTTCTAGAGCATCTAGTGGAGAAGTTGCTGAATAAGGTTTGCCGTCTAGAGTAATTTCATCTGCTGTATAATTTTCTACTCCAAATAAGCATCTAGCGATTTCAGTCCGACCAGCTCCCACTAAGCCAGCTATGCCTAATACTTCACCTTCATGAATGTTAAAAGAGACACCATGTAATGCGATGCCGTGAGGATCGAGGGCAGGTTTTTCACGGTGTAAATTTTTTACCGCTAAACGAATAGGTCGATGGGTATGGTGAGTTTCTTCTGCCGCTCGACGGGTAAAAGCAACTTCACGTCCTACCATCATTTTAATAATGTCATCAACTGTTACATTTTTCACTTCACCTTCACCAGAATAACGACCATCTTGGAATACAGTAAAACGATCGCATAGAGCAAATACTTCGTTTAAGCGGTGAGTTACGTAAATAACACTTATCCCACGATTTTTTAAATCTCGAACAATTTGGTGTAGAGTTTCCACCTCTTTATCACTTAGAGCAGCCGAAGGTTCATCCATAATGATTAATTTCGCGTTTAAAGTCATTGCTCTAGCAATCTCCACCATTTGTTGCTGAGCAACACTCAGGCGAGAAACTTGAGTATCGGGTTTTATATTTAACCCAAGATTATCTAGTACGAGTTGTGCTTCTTCATTAACTGCTTTTTCATTGATAAATAAGCCTTTTACAGGCTCTCTACCTAAGAAAAAATTTTCTGCAACAGTCATATTAGGCAGTAAATTAAATTCCTGATAAATAGTAACAATACCTTTGAGTTGGCGGTCAAAAGGAGAATCATTAATATCCAGAGTTTCACCGTTAAAAGTAATTTCACCGCTAGTTTGTGGTTGAGCTCCTGAAAGTGCTTTTAGTAATGTAGACTTACCAGCACCATTTTCTCCTAGCAAAGCATGAACTTCACCTTTTCTAACTGCTAGAGTTACTCTATCTAGTGCTAGTACACCAGAGAAACTTTTTGTCAGATCTTTTACTTCAAGTAAAGGGGTTGACATATAACCTCCATAAGAAAAAGCCTTCCAATTTTAGCTGGAAGGCCAAAAAACTATTCACTAATTTCCGCGAAGCGCTCCGCCTCTTGTAGGTTAGTTTTTAGAATGATTTTTGGTGGATAATCTGCACCTGTTACTTCTTTATTATCGCGAACATTGCCTATTACTTGCTCTAATGCCGTGCTTACAGCAAAGCTTGGTCGTTGATCAGCAGTGAGGTATAACCAACCGTCTTTTACTCTAGCAAGAGCTTCTGGTGTAGAATCGAAACCTGTCACTAAAATATCACCAGCTTTTAAGCCCTGACTACGCAATGCTTCAATTGCACCTAATGCCATATCATCGTTTGCTGAGATAATGACATCTGGTTTTTCTTTCAAAGTTGGTAATACACTTTCGATAATGCGTAATCCTTCAGAACGCAACCAGTTACCAGTTTGGTCAATTATAATTTTGTATTTATCACCACCAGCCGCTAATTCATCACGTATACCTTTAGTTCTTTCAATATTAGAGGTAGAACCAGGTTGACCAGTGAGTAAAATAATTTTAGCACCATTAGGGTATTTAGCTTTTACTGCTTTTGCTACTTCTTGACCGCCAGTATAGTTATTTGCACCAAAGTGCGGTACAGGTTTGCTACTTTCTACTTTACGATCAAGAGTTGCGGCTGGAATTTTTTCCTGAAGAATTTCTTCCACAGCCCCTGAAATTGCATTTACATCATTTGGCGAAATGATGATGCCTTTTGCACCGCGAGTGATTGCATTTTCTAAATCGGATGCTTGTTTAGTAGAAGAACTTTGCCCATCTAACACTTGTAATTTTATTTCTAATTTCTTACTAGTTTCTACTGCTACTTTTTGTAGTTGGACTTCAAATGGACTAGATAAATTAGGTAAGCTGAACACTACGAGTTCATCTTTTGCAAAACTATTCATTGCTAATCCTAATGTTAAAGCACTTAAAGCAAATTTAAAACGCATTTTCATATAAAATCCTCTTGATAGATGGAAACTGGCGGCAATAATTTCTATTATTACTTTAAACTGTGAAAGAAAAACTATATTTCATGCCTTCATTAAAATGAAATAAATTTTTCAAATAAGAATATAACACCCTATATTTTTCACTCCAAACACTTTATTTCATTTTTGTTACATAGATCACATTTTTAGAAGAATTATATTGAGCTGTAAATACATTTTTTTGTTGTTTGTTAGTTTGTAATTCATGGATAAAAAAGCGGTGATTTATCACCGCTAACATAATGAAAGGAATATACTTTATTTGATTATAAAGTTGGAAAATTAAATGCTGCAGTACTACGCACTGAGCTATTTGGCCAACGCGTTGTAATAGTTTTCATGCGAGTATAAAAACGTACACCATCTGTACCGTACACATTCAGTGGACCAAAAATTGATGCTTTCCAACCGCCAAAACAGTGGAATGCCATTGGTACTGGAATTGGAATATTTACACCAACCATTCCAGCTTGAACGTCTTGGGAAAATTGACGAGCAGAGTCACCATCACTAGTAAAAATAGCACTACCATTACCATATTGATGGCTATTAATTAATGCTATTCCTTCTTCATAATTTTTTACGCGAACTATAGCGAGTACTGGTCCAAAAATTTCATCTTTCCAAATAGTCATTTCAGGCGTTACATGATCAAACAATGTTCCGCCAACGAAATATCCATTCTCATAACCTTCAACTTTATAACCACGACCATCTACACATAGTTTAGCTCCTTGTACCACACCTTGTTCAATATAATTCTCAATTTTTGCTTTATGTTCTTTGGATATGACAGGTCCCATGTCATTTTCAACTTGCTCTTTTGGTAATAGTCCAGCACCAATTTTTAATGCTTTCACTTTAGGGATAAGTTGTTCGACAATCTTATCAGCAAGTTCATTACCAATAATAACCGCTACAGAGAGAGCCATACAGCGTTCACCCGCAGCTCCAAATGCAGCTCCAAGTAAAGAATTTACAGTATTTTGTATATCAGCATCAGGCATAACTAAAGCATGGTTTTTAGCTCCTCCTAATGCTTGAACTCTTTTACCGTTTGCAGAACCTTTTTCATAAATATACTGAGCGATTGCAGTTGAACCGACGAAACTGACTGCTTGAATGCGAGGATCGGTTAAAAGGACATCCACAGCCTCTTTATCCCCTTGCACTACATTGAATACACCGTCTGGCAATCCTGCCTCTTTTAATAATTCTGCTAAACGAATAGACACACTTGGATCTTTTTCAGACGGTTTCAACACAAAAGTATTACCACAAGCAAGAGCCACTGGGAACATCCACATCGGAACCATTGCTGGAAAGTTGAATGGAGTAATGCCAGCTACTACACCTAGTGGCTGTTGAATTGAGTGAATATCAATCCCCCGTCCTGCATTTGATGAAAACTCACCTTTTTGTAAATGAGGAATGCCAGTAGCAAACTCAACTACTTCTAAACCACGTGTTAGCTCACCTACAGCATCAGAATAAACTTTGCCATGTTCAGTGCTGATTAGACGAGCTAATTCATCAAAATTAGCTTCAAGTAATTCTTTAAATTTGAATAGGATTCTAGCACGACGTAATGGGGATTGTTGTGACCAGCTCTTAAAAGCAACATCTGCTGCAGTAATTGCTGAATCTACTTCTGTAACCGTACTTAATTTTACTTTTTTTGTTTCTTCACCTGTTGCTGGGTTAAATACGGAGATAATACGTTGGCTTTGGCTTTCAACTGTTGCTCCATTGATAAAATTTTGCACAAATTGATTCATTGCAAGCTCCTTATCTGTGATAAATTGATGATAGACAAAATATGCCCCATAAGCTACTCTTAAAAATAGAAAATATCAATACAAACAAGATAAAAATGAAAAATTTATTTCATTTTTGTGATCTTGCTAACAAGTTTGAAGATTTTTGATCCCAAAAGAATAAACTCTGCGATATAGTAAGCATGTATATTTTAATTGGCTAAATACAAGGGGGATATAATGAGCTTTTTACTTTCTAAACCAGATTTTGAACATCCAAATGGCTTAATTCAAGATATTACGCCACAAAATTCAGGTTGGGAATATGTAGGATTTGCTGTTTATCAACTAAATAATCAATTTGTTGAGCTTGATAGTGGTGATAATGAGCTTTGTTTAGTATTTGTGTCGGGCAAAGGTTCAGTCTTTGTTGATGAGTACCGCTTTGAAAATATTGGTAATCGTACCAATCCATTTGAGAAAATTCCGCCTTATTCTGTTTATATTCCTCCTCATAAACAAGTAAGAGTAGAGACGAATGGGCAGTTGGAGCTTGCAGTTTGCAAGGCACCTAGTACTACGGGAAGCTATCCTGTCCGATTAATTACCCCAGAAGATGTAGGAGTAGAAAAACGGGGGTTTGGTAATAATAAACGTTTAGTGCATAATATTTTACCTGAAACTGAACCAGCAGACAGTTTATTAGTTGTTGAAGTTTTTACTGATGAGGGCAACACTAGCTCTTATCCTAGTCATAAACATGATAATAAAAATTCAGAACACGAAACTTATTTGGAGGAAACTTATTATCATCGTTTTAATCCTCCTCAAGGATTTGCACTTCAAAGAGTTTATACAGATGATCGCTCATTAGACGAATGCATGCCAGTATATGATAAGAATGTAGTTAAAGTACCAAAAGGTTATCATCCAGTTGCGACTATTGCAGGCTATGATAATTATTATTTAAACGTAATGGCAGGACCTGTCAGAAAATGGAAATTCACTTGGGAGAAAGATCACTTTTGGATTAATAGCGAATCTTATAAAGAAAAATTTGAATAGTATTATTTGAAAATTTTTCAGTTTAATTTATGTCATGACTGATTAGCTAGACTTTGGAATATCTTTAACCTTGTTTAAAGGTTAAAGATATTGATATTTTGACCGCACTTTACTTTGTTAAGATTCTTGATCATTAATGTGAGTAAAGGCTGGAGAGAACCAGATATCTAATTTAGTCGCTAAACGATCAATGCCAATTTTATTTTGTGCAGAGAATATCTCGACTTGAATATCACCTTGGAAAGGCAAAATGGCTTCTCTTACCATTTTAACTTGTTTACTTCTAGCACTTTGGCTTAGCTTATCCGCCTTAGTTAATAAAATTAAAACTGGTAAATTAGCAGACACTGCCCATAGTACCATTTGTTGATCAAGATCTTTAAGTGGATGACGAATATCCATTAATACAACCAATCCTGCCAAAGATTCACGTTTTTGTAGATACTCACTCAGTGCTTTTTGCCATTGAATTTTCATTTGCTCAGGGACTGCGGCATAACCATAACCTGGTAAATCAACTAATTTACAATTAGGTTCGACTTCAAAGAGATTAATTAATTGTGTTCGACCTGGAGTTTTAGACGTTCGTGCTAAACTTTTTTGATTCGTTAGTGCGTTAAGTGCAGTGGATTTTCCAGCATTAGAACGCCCAGCGAAAGCTATTTCAATACCTATATCCTCAGGTAGTGCTTTAATATTAGGCGAACTAGTTAAAAAATGAGTTTTATGATAGTTAAGTTTTGTGTTAGTCATTTCTATCTATTTTTGTTTCACTATAATAAATAGCCCTAGCATAGCATAAAATAAAGCACATCGATAAAAAAATGCAAAATCTCTTATATTATGCGACAATACCGCAATTTTTTAGTAAGTGTTTAAATTATGACAAGTAAACTTTATCAATGGCCTAGTCCTTTTGCTATTTATCCTGACCGTGGAAATAAATCTTATCGAGCAAAACGTTTCCGGTTTCAGTTACGTTCTTTTTTACATAAACGTAGCATTAAAGGTTTTGAGCATTTTGCTAACCAGCATCCACAGCTTATTGAACTGTTAAATGCTCGTCCTAATTATAGTTATCCTGTTGCTCATCGTTTTTTAGATAAACGTTTTAATGCGAAGCAACGGCTTGATTTAATTTGTGATAACTTATTGTTTTTACCTGAAGTGCTTACCAGATTAGGGCTTCCTCCTTTATGGGAAAAAGAAATTAATTTTGGTGAAATTATTCCTGATTTTGAGTTGTGTCTTTGCGTGACTAATTATCAGCCAATGGAAGGGTATTGGACATTAGAACTTCGCTATAAGCAGACAAATGAGCTTATTTATTTGCTTACATTTGGTAAGATAAAACAATCTTTGTTGATTGCTGTGATCCAAGGACCGAACATTGAAGGTTCTAAAGAATTAGTTAAACTGCTGACTAAAAAATGTCATGGTTTGAGACCTGCATACCTAATGGTAGAAGCAATGAAGGCACTCACACAGGCTCTTGGTTATAAACAGTTATTGGGAATTCCACAAAAATATCAAAATAAATCTCGTTTTGTGCAAAGTAGTCGTTATGTAGTTAACTATGATACTATTTTTAGTGAGTGTGCTGGAGTGCTAGGAGAATACTGGCAACTACCATTACACTTCGAAAGCAAAAAGTTGGAAGATATTCCGAGTAATAAACGTTCGATGTATAAAAAACGATACTTTATGTTAGAGCAACTCTCAAAAACAATGCACGAAAAATTCAAAAAATAAGAATAAATATCTTTCTCTAGAAAATGAGAAAGATATTATTTTTTTTGTAGGTTTACAGCATTTTCATACCCAAGTTGACGCCACGCTTCGTAAACAGCGACTGCTACAGAATTAGATAAATTCATACTGCGACTGTTTTTTGTCATTGGTATGCGTATTTTTTGCTCGATAGGTAACGTCATTAAAATTTCTTGCGGAATACCACGAGTTTCAGGTCCAAACATTAAGTAATCACCTAACTCAAATTGAATATCGCTATGTGCAGGACCGCCTTTTGTTGTCATTGCAAATAAACGGGATGGTTTTTCCGATTCTATGAAATCTGTAAATGTTTTATGCTTCTTGATTTGAGCAAATTCGTGGTAATCTAATCCAGAACGACGTAGACGCTTATCGTCCCATACAAATCCCAAAGGTTCAATTAAATGTAAACGAAATCCAGTATTAGCACATAGACGGATAATATTCCCTGTGTTTTGTGGGATTTCAGGTTCGTACAATACAATATCTAACATAGTTATTTCAGTTTAAAAATAATTTAGTGATTTTACCGTAAAATAGAAAAAGTAGAAAATATTCTATAGGATAACCGCACTTTAAACAGCACTGTATTTAGTTTTTAAGTAAAATCTTCTTTTGCTTTGATTTTTTAATTCCATCGAAGATGATGAGGATCATAGCAATGATTAAACAAAAAAATAAAGGATAAGTTTCTTTGTCTATATTTTCACCGATCAAGAGAGATATAATTAACATCATGATAGGTTCGACATAACCTAGTAATCCAAGTAAATTTACAGGCAGCAGATTGCTCGCAATAATATAGGCATTAAACGCAATACCACTAAGTAAGCCTAAAATCACGAGCAACCAGACAATATTATGATTTTCTAACCGCACTTCTGTTATATTAGCTTGAGTTGCGAAGTAAATACAAATTGGCAAAATTAGAATAATTTCAATAGCAAATGCACCAATATCGGTCATTTTAAAATGTTTTCGTATAGTGAAATAAATCGCATATCCGCTTACAGCGATGCTTTCCCATGATAACCCACCTTTAATTATAATATTCATTACTACACCAACTGCCGCTATGAAAATAGCTAGGAGTTTAGTTTTGGAAATGTATTCTTTAAAAAAGATTTTACCAAAAGCAACCATTACTAAAGGAAGTAACAAATATCCTAAAGAAACACTTAATGCTCCACCATTGTTTGGTGCCCATAAAAACAACCACATTTGGAATCCCATTAATAATCCATTGAATAGATATATTAAAATAAACCAAGGTTGACTATATATTCTTTTTAGATGAGATATAAGAACATGCTTTTGCTTAAATATAAAAATAGCAAGGAATACAGAAGGTACAGTAAAAATAATTCGATAGCCAAAAATATCTTGTCCGCTTAAGGGCATAAGAAAAGTAGAAAAGTAATAAATGTAACCAAATAATACAGAAGAGAAAAGGGAAAATCCTATACCTTTTAACATAGCTCACCGAAATTTTTAAAAATAATACCGCACTTTACCTTAATATTTCCCAAAAAGCACGGACTAAAGGTAATTCTAAAGATTTCTTTTGTACACATACCCCTAAGTCAAAGGGTTGAATAGGGGGCGATACTTCCATGATAGAAATTTGTGTATTCATTGGACTATTTTTGATTACTACATCTGGCAGTATTGCTAATCCACATCCTAAAGACACCATTGAAGCAATCCCTTCATGTCCTGCTACTGTAGCATAAATGGTTGGGTGTTTAATATTTTTTTGGCGAAACCACTGTTCCATACGTTGTCGTACAGGTCCTTCCAAAGGCAAAATAAAAGGCATTTTTTGCCAATCGACAGGGTTTTTTTGTAATAATTGTGTAGCTAAGCAAGTAATACGTGGAGCAATGAGAGAAAGAGAAATACTATCAATATAATGAAAGATTATATTGTTAGGTAGAATAGTTGGTTGCCCAGCTAATGCGATATCTACAGTATGGTTTTGCACTAAATGAACCGCTGCTGAAGGATCGCCTGTAGTTAATTGAATTTCCACGTTAGGATAAAGACTACGAAATTTGCCTAATACATGGGGTAAATGGCTGTATGAAGCAGTGACTGAGCAGAATATCTTTAATTCACCAGTTAATTCTCTTGGGTTTGACTGCAACGTTTGCTGAAATATTTTCCACTGATTGAGCGTTTGATAGGCGAAATCTAGAAAATTTTCACCGCACTTAGTAAGGGTGACTCGACGGTTATCTCGTAAAAATAGCTTTTGTCCTAATTCTTCTTCAAGCCGTTGAATGTGTCGAGAGAAAGTAGAAGGACTCATGTGATTTTGCCTTGCACTTTTACTAAAATTTTTGCTTTCTGCAAGGTGTGTGAATATTTTTAGATCATTGAAATTCATATATTGTTATCATGATGATAATTATTCAAGTGGTTTCTTCAACAGCATTTTTCAAGTTAAATTATAGCATTGATAGAATCATACTATATTTGATGTGAGTGTTAACGTCAATTGAGAATGTAAATAATAGTATTAGAATTTAGTATCACGTTAACGACATGTTGAAAAGAAAAAGTGACATAACGAGTATTTTTTATGCCACCTTTAATTCAGTAGGATTTTTCTACACTGAAGTATTTTGACCAATTAAGATATTTACAAGTAATTCGGTAATTTTTTGATAAAACTTAGTTTTCGTTTGAATGCCTTGTACTTTTTGGTTAAAAGGTTTCAGCCAAATAAGACAGTAGTTATGAATAAAATCAAAAATGCGGTTAGTTTCATCATTTTTTTCAAGTTGGATCAACAACTCTAGGTGAACAGCAAGATGATCACTTGGTTCATGCATTTGACAATTCAATTGTAAATGAAATTCATCGAGTAAATTATCCATAAAAACAAGATGAGAAGCCATGGTATGCTCATCTAAGTAGGCGGAAGCATAGGGTAACGCACTGCTATTGCCATGAAGAAGAAATAGTTGAGCAAAATCCGCAGCTAATTCTAAATGAGCAAGAGGTATTTGCTTGAGTTGCAACAGTTCACTTCTTATTTGTTTAATGGATTCTTCAAATCCTTGTTCAGACAAAAAATCAAATAAAGAATCAAATTCTCCTGTTTGATATGAAGTTAATTGGCAAGCTGTTAATTCGTGGCTTAACAAAGATTTAAGCCACGCATAAATAAAGCACTTTTCTTCGCTATTTAAATTCATATTTTGACTTCTATCGGTCCAGTAAAACCATTTGGTTTAGGAGCATTGCCATTAAATTTTTCAATGTTTACTAGACAAGTATTAGCTGATACGGCTTGTGCCAAATCAGATGAACCAATATCTAGCGTCATTGTGTTTGGATCCCCATAAGTGTCGATTGAGCCAATTTTTTCATCTAATGGGGAATACCATGCTCCTTCTTGTAAACGAACTACACCTGTTGGATAGTCATCAGAAAGGTGAGCTCCAACGATAGCTTGACCACGGTCATTATAAACACGAACTAAATCCCCATGAGCAATGCCAAGTTGTTTTGCATCGTCTGGATTGATAAACAACGGTTCTCTATCTTGAATAGAGTAAGTGTCACGCAATTCTTTAGATTCACAAAGTTGTGAGTGTAGGCGTTTGTCAGGGTGAACAGATTGTAGCCAGAATTTGAATTGTTCGGATTTAGGACCACCGTGAGAACGCTCTGATTTTTCGAACCACATAGGGTGACCTTTACAGTTTTCATAGTTAAAAGAAGCAATCTTATTACTATAAATTTCAATGAAGCCTGATGGAGTCCCGAGAGCATGTAATTCAGGATCATCACGGAAATCGGCATGGCGTACCCAAGGTTTTCCTTCTGGGAAAAGTACATAACCGATTTGCCAAAATTTTTGGAATGAAGGCATTGCAAATTTACCTTCATTTTCTTTGCGACAATCCTCGTAAAGTTTTTCTACCCATTCCATTTCGTCCATATTACGACAATATTCTTTTTCTTTGCCAAAGCGACGGCAAAGTTCTTTGAATATTTCAAAATCAGAACGGGAGTCATATAGTGGATCAATTAGTTTTTGCATTGCAATTACCCCTCGGTTACTGTATGAACCGTAAGCATCAATATCGTTGCGTTCAAAAGGGGTGCAAGCAGGTAATACTATATCTGAGAAACGGCAAGTTGCAGTCCAGCTATAGTTGATGGACACGATAGTTTCTAATTTTTGGAAGGCTTTTTTCATTTTATTGCGTTCAGAGTGACGGTGCCATTGATTGCAACCCGTAAAAATAGCCATTTTGTAAGGTGCATACACAATTTTTTGACCATTGAAATTGATGGTTTCACCAGCATGAAGCAAAGAATCTGAAGCTCTTGCCACAGGAATTATTGCACTATAACCGTTATAATTATGATTGTCGTATTTTGGTGTTTGACCTTCATCTACGTTGAGTGGAAACGCACCTGGCATTGCAGCCCCCGATTCAGGCACACCAATAGAACTATAGTGGTGTGCATAGCTAATTCCACCTCCCGCTAGCCCAATCTGACCTAGCATTGCTGCTAAAACTGCACCCATCCAGTAAGGTTGTTCACCATGTTGTTGGCGTTGAATTGCCCAACCGAAAATTAACTGTGTACGTTTACCAGCAAGCATGCGAGCAAATTCACTGATTTTTTGTGCAGAAATACCACAAATTTTTTCTGCCCACTCAGGTGTTTTTGCGACTTTATCTTCAGTTTTACCTAACAAATAAGGGATAAATTTTTCAAAACCAACAGTATAAACTTTGATAAATTTTTCATCGTAAAGTTTTTCAGTATACAGTACATATGCTATTGCTAGCATAAATGGTACGTCTGTTTGAGGATTAATATATTGATGTTTACAACCTAAATAATTTTGTGTTTTAGTTTTTACAGGATCGACGCTAATTACATTGATAGCGTTTTTCTCCACTTTTTGTTTCAGTTGCTCTAAATATTTGTAGGCTTCGTGAGTTTCACAGTTCCAACCAACTTGTAGATTTTTCACAGGATCACTTGCCCAAAAAATAATATTTTCACTTTCTTTTAGAATGATTTCCCATGAAGTGCCTTGAGAATACACTTCTGTTGAACCTAAAACATAAGGCATGATAGTTTGTCCTGCCCCAGTGGAATAGTCGCCTGCAGTGCTAACACTTCGTCCGTGCATACCAATTGCTCGAATCATATGATTGCCACAACTATGGAATTGACCTGTAGAACGCCAACCTACGTTACCTGTGTGCAATGCCCAAGGACCATAGTTCTGCTGAATACGTTCAAGTTCTTGATAGAAAAGATCAAGAGCTTCATCCCAAGTAACACGTACAAAACGATTATCACCACGATGTGTTTTATCGCTTTTTTCACGATTTTTTAGCCAGTCTAAACGTACCATTGGATAACGTATACGAGCTTCACTATAAATTAACCCTTTGATTCCTTTAATCATTTCAGTAGGATATTGGTCGTATTCAAACGGTCGGATTTCTTCTACTCGTCCATTGATGACTTTGGCACGAATTGCTCCCCAATGTGACCCTGAAATTTTCCATTCGGTTAAATTTTCTTGTTTTGCTACCGCACTTTTGGCAATCAAAAAATTTGGCATTGCAAAAGTTGCTGCCATAGCAGACATATTTTTTAAAAACTGACGGCGAGATTGTTTCATTTTTGATTTCCCTTTTAATTAATGATTATGCGGTTCAAAATCAGATGAATGCATTTGTAAATAACGCAATACACGTTTGCCTGTCTGTTGATCAATGTTAGTAAAGCCCACCATTCCATTGAATAATCCGATCCATGTATTAGAATCAAAGTGTTTAACATCAGGTTGTTTATGACAAGTACTGCATTGAGTCTTATAAGTTTCTTCAGCTTTCGCCCAAAGCGAATCAATGTCCTCAATTAATTGTGAACGCTCAATCCATACTTGTAATTTTACTTTTTGCCAAGTTAAGCCAGTGATTGGATCGTCAATACTTTCTAGTACTTGGTATTTTGGTTCATTGTCTAACGACATAAATTCTTTAGTTAATACAGCATCTGTAATATTTTTACCAAATTGATTATACCAAATACGCCCAAAACCTTTATCTTTTCGCCACATTCTTAGCTCAATTAAATCCGCTTTTGGTGTTGTTTTGACAAAATGTACTGGCACGCCACTTTCTAAATAACCAATTTCTTGTTTTAATTCTTCATCGAAGAAAAACGGTACGTTATTTTGTGTATAGTAAGTTTTTTCAGCAGTTAAAGAATCTGATGATAAACCTTTTGACTTTTTATTTTCGTTAGAAGATTTTGGTAGATGATGAGCAATACCTTTATGACAGTCAATACAGCTTTGATCAGTTTCAGCTGCACGCATCATCGCATTACGAGCTGTTTCAGACATTTTATCAAATTGCATCCGATCATAACTATGACAAGCTTTACATTCGGCTGAACCATTTGCAGACATCCTAGCCCACTCTCTTTCTGCCATTTCTAAGCGTTTTTTTTCAAAATCAGATTTATTTTTAATGCCACCTGTTAATTCTACCCAAATTTCTTTAGTGGCTTGAATTTTGCGTATATATTTTGGAATTGTGCTATGAGGCAAATGGCAATCAGGACAACCAGCAGAAACGCCTTTTTCATTTGACCAGTGTGCGGTTTGTTTTAGTTCCTCTAATGGATAAGTCATTGAATGACAGCCAACACAAAACTCTTCTTGGCTCGTATGATCTAGTACAGCATTGAAAGCTATCCAAGCAACAACGCCAGCTACAGCTCCACTGAATAGCAAAACACCTAAGCCAATTTTAGCAGATGGTTTAAGGAAAAACCGTTTGATGCTTTTGAATATGTTCATTTTTCCCCCAAAAGAAAATAAAGTAACTTATTAACGTGAACAAATATATTCTACAAATTTTTTCATTTTAACATTTTAATATGATAAAAATCTTTGTTGGAGATCAAATTTGTTAAAATATTCAAGAGATTTATTTTTTATATCATTGCATTTATTGCAATATTAATTACCAATAATATCAATTTACGCAATATTGAAATGGCGTATAATTGAATTTAGAGTAAATGCAGATACAACAAAATAGTTTTTATATAAAGAGGGTTAAAAAAATGGCTAATTATTTTAATACATTAAATTTACGTCAACAGCTTGAACAGTTAGGGCATTGTCGCTTTATGGATCGTAATGAATTTGCTGATGAAGCGAATTTTTTGAAAGGTAAAAAAATTGTGATTATAGGATGTGGTGCTCAGGGGCTGAATCAAGGGCTAAATATGCGAGATTCTGGTCTAGATATTAGCTATGCACTGCGTTCAGAAGCAATTTCTGAAAAACGAGCCTCATTTAAGCGTGCTAGCGAAAATGGATTTAGTGTTGGAACTTACCAAGAATTGATTCCAGTGGCAGATTTAGTGATTAATTTGACTCCCGATAAACAGCATTCCAAAGTGATCGCTGATGTGATGGGGCTGATGAAACAAGGTGCAGCATTAGGTTATTCCCACGGATTGAATATTGTTGAGGTGGGAGAACAAATTCGTAAAGATATTACAGTCGTAATGGTTGCCCCAAAATGTCCAGGAACAGAAGTAAGAGAAGAATATAAACGTGGTTTCGGCGTGCCAACCCTAATCGCTGTTCACCCTGAAAATGATCCAAAAGGCGAAGGGTTAGCTATCGCAAAAGCATGGGCAGCCGCAACAGGAGGACATCGTGCAGGTGTCTTGGAGTCTTCTTTCGTCGCTGAAGTGAAATCTGATTTAATGGGAGAACAGACGATTCTTTGTGGAATGTTACAAGCAGGTTCGATCGTTTGTTACGATAAATTAGTTGCGGAGGGTAAAGAACCTGCGTATGCAGCCAAATTAGTACAATATGGTTGGGAAGTGATAACTGAAGCATTGAAACAAGGTGGTATTACATTGATGATGGATCGTCTGTCTAATAGTGCAAAGTTACGTGCTTTTGAACTCTCTGAACAAATTAAAGAAAAATTAGATTTCTTATTTAAAAAACATATGGATGATATTATTAGTGGTGAGTTTTCACGTATTATGATAGAAGACTGGGGAAATGATGATGTAAATCTATTAACTTGGCGTGAGACAACAGGGAAAACAGCTTTTGAAAATGCACCTAAAGGCGATGGCATTAAAATCACTGAACAGGAATATTTTGACAACGGTGTGCTAATGATTGCTATGGTAAAAGCAGGCGTTGAATTAGCTTTCGATACTATGGTTGCTAGTGGTATTTATGAGGAATCAGCATACTATGAATCGTTACATGAGCTACCATTAATCGCAAATACTATTGCACGTAAACGCTTATATGAAATGAATGTAGTGATTTCTGACACAGCTGAGTACGGTAACTATTTATTTGCCAATGTAGCGGCTCCGATTTTAGCTAAAGAAATTATTCCAAGTCTTCGAGTTGGTGACTTAGGTGAACCAACCCCAGTAATAGAAATTGATAACATTGTATTACGTGAGGTAAATGATGCTATTCGTAATCATCCTATTGAACTTGTAGGACAAGAATTGCGTGGCTATATGACAGACATGAAACGTATTTCATCTCAAGGTTAATTGAATTTAATCACCAATCAGCAAAGAGCGGTCAATTTTTTTAAAATTTTGACCGCTCTTTTTGTTTCACTATGCTGCTTTTACTAATTCCCAACTTTGATCGGACTTAATTTGTAAATATTGATTATGATGCTGAAGTAGAGTGGAACGATGTCCTACGCTAATAATTGTCATTTCTGGTAATTCGCTTTCCAACAAACGATACATTGCATCTTCTAACCCTTCATCCATACTTGAGGTTGCTTCATCTAAAAAAGCCGCAGTAGGTCTAGATATTAATAAACGAGCAAATGCCAAACGCTGTTGTTCCCCCAAAGAAAGTTGTGCTGTCCAATCATTTTCTTGCTCTAATTTATCTACTAAATGACCTAAGTTAACTTTTCTAATAATGTCTTTTGTTACAGTTAAATCTTCGTTTTCAGGTACTGATTGCGGATAGTAAATAGCATCAACTAAACGCCCCTGTGGAAGATAGGGCTTTTGTGAGAGAAACAAAGAATTTTGCGGGCGAGTTACGATACCCTCTGAGTAAGACCATAATCCAGCAACAGTCCTCAACAATGTAGTTTTTCCGATCCCAGAAGGACCTTGTATTAATAGTCGACTACCTTTAACTAGACTAAGATTTAAATCCTTAATCAAATTTTTACCATTAGGAGTGTTTACATCTAATTGGCTGAATTCTACTTTATCTTCATGATCTTGCATCTGTATTTTTGAAGGTTCATTAACAGTGTTAATAGCAGTATGAAAACCAGTTAAACGATCTAACACTGCACGATAACCAGCAAAATCGTCGTATGAATTACGATAGTAAGATAGAGAAGATTGCACTCTTCCAAACGCAGAAGCTGTTTGGATTAAATCGCCTAACTTAATTTGACCACTAAAAAACCGTCCAGCTTGAATTAAATAAGGGAAAATTATTGAAATTTGACTTACACCAAGATTAAACCCTGATAATTTCAAAGTGCGGTACACCATTTGCCAAATATTTTTTATGACTTTATCAAATTGCTTTAATAATAGATTTTTTTCTATTTTTTCACCGCAGTAGAATGCAATACTCTCTGCATATTCTTTTAGACGAATTAATGAGTAACGGTAGTTTGCATTGAGTCGTTCATTAGCAAAATTAAGAGAAATCAAAGGCTTACCTATTTTAAATGCAATTAAGCTGGTTATTAATACATAAATAAAGACGAGAAATACCATCATATGTGGGATTTCAATGCCCATAATATTCATCGGTCCTGATAAATTCCACAGAATACCAGTAAAGGCGACTAAAGATACCGTCGATGAAATCATTCCTGTTGCAAAGTTTAGCGAATTAGATACATAAGAATTAATATCTTGCTGAATTCGTTGATCAGGGTTATCCAGTTGGTTAGCTGTATACTGTGTTTTATAGTAAGCTTGGTTTGCAGTCCATTTATCTAGCATGCGTTTATTAAGCCAAGTTCGCCAACGGATTTCACACCGCTTAGTTACATAATAAGTGAGTAGAACATTACAAATATGAATACTTGCAACAACAGCAAAAACGATCATTTGTTGCCAAAAATGCGTTGCATTCATTTCTTGCAAGGCATTGTACAATGCTCTATGCCAGTTAGTTAATAAAATGTCTAAACGGACAGATACTAAATCAAGCAATACGATTGCCCAAAAATAACACAAAGGTTTAATGCTATGTTTAGGTGAAATGTAATCTTGTGCTAACAGCCAAAATTGATGCCCCCAACGAGTTGTTCTTGCTAAAATATATACAAGAAGAGAAAACGCCACGCTTGCAATAAGCAAACTAGTAAAAATCCATGAAAGAGAGGCAAGTAATTCTTCAAACCAATTCATTTTTATTATTCCAAATTAAGCAGATTATCTGCTGAGTAGTACTATTTAATAATCTTGTTCAAATATTGTTAAAAAAAATCCCTGATTAATCAAGAAAAATGTGATCTATATTCAACTTTTTGTTTTTAGTTAATTTTTTTTATTTTTAGGACGGTATAATTAAAAGTAGAGAATTTTTTATGGAAAAACAATTATGAGTGATATTGCAATTACTATTGGAATTTTGGCCATTGTAGCTATCATTGGTCTGTGGATTGGTCATTGGAAAGTGCGTGGTGTGGGGCTTGGTGTTGGTGGAGTACTATTCGGTGGAATTATTGTAGCTCACTTTATGCAACAAAACAGCGTACAGCTTGACTCGCATACACTACATTTTATTCAGGAATTTGGGCTTATTTTATTTGTTTATACTATCGGTATTCAAGTCGGTCCAGGTTTTTTCTCATCTTTGAGAGAGTCTGGATTAAAATTGAATGGGCTAGCTGTGCTAATTGTCTTTATAGGGGCATTAACGGTTGTTGTATTATATAAAACTTCTGGAATTCCATTAGATATTATACTCGGTATTTACTCAGGTGCAGTGACTAACACACCAGCTTTAGGTGCAGGTCAACAGATACTATCAGAATTAGGTATGTCACATACGACTAGTAATATGGGTATGGCATATGCAGTAGCATACCCTTTTGGGATTTGCGGTATTTTGTTAGTTATGTGGCTAGTGCGGTTATTTTTTAAGATAAAAGTAGATCAAGAAGCTCGTAATTTTCAAAAGGAAAGTGGTCAAGATAAAGAAACGCTATATTCAATGGATGTTAAAGTCACTAATCAAAATTTAGAAGGACTGCGTTTAATTGATATTCCAGGTTTCGATAATGAGGAGATAGTTTGTTCTCGATTACGTCGAGAAGATGACGTTGTTGTACCACAAGCGGATACTATCATTCAGCTTAATGATTTATTGCACTTAGTAGGTGAGCTAAGTGCGGTTAGGAAAATGAAAATTATAATTGGTGAAGAAATGAATTTACCAAAATCCACTTTTACTGGTAATTTGCATTCTGAACGAATAGTTGTAACAAATGAAAAAGTATTAGGTAAACGTATTAAGTCACTTGGCATTCACCAAAAATATGGCGTAGTAATTTCTCGGATAAATCGTGCTGGAGTAGAGCTTGTTCCAACTGGTAATACTGTTTTGCAGTTTGGTGACGTATTACACATTGTTGGGCATGAGGATGTGATTGGAAATGCTATTGCTTTATTAGGGAACGTGCAACAAAAGCTTCAGCAAGTACAAATGTTACCTGTGTTTATTGGTATTGGATTAGGCGTGCTGTTAGGCTCAATCCCTTTTTATGTACCAGGTTTTCCTGTTGCATTAAAATTAGGGTTAGCAGGTGGTCCTTTGGTGATAGCTTTAATTTTGGCTCGAGTTGGTAGCATTGGCAAACTTTATTGGTTTATGCCACCAAGTGCTAACTTGGCACTACGAGAAATAGGGATTGTGCTATTTTTATCTGTAGTGGGGCTTAAATCAGGTGGACATTTTGTGGATACTCTTGTCAATGGTCCTGGTTTAGAATGGATGGGGTATGGAATTTTAATGACTCTTATTCCGTTAATTTTAGTTGCGTTGATAGCGAGATTATATTTGAAATTGAATTACTTAACGCTATGTGGCTTGTTAGCAGGATCAATGACTGACCCACCAGCACTAGCTTTTGCTAATGCGATTAAAGAAGATAGTGGTGCAGCAGCTCTTTCTTATGCGACAGTATATCCTCTAGTCATGTTTTTACGGATTATTTCGCCACAATTGCTTGCAATTTTGCTTTGGTCATTTCTATAGTGATTATTGATAGGAACGAAATTGAGTGTAATTAATATATTTTAATAGTGTAAAGTTTTATTTATAATCTTATATTATGTAGCGTCAATATCACAAAGCCAAGTGTTGCTGGTCCGAACACTTGACTTATTTTTTAAATTTCATTGTGTTATGTAGTAACTTTCTTTACTATTCCCACCGATTTTATTTTTATATAAATTTTATACAACCCAATTAAGGTATCCTAATGAAAGTCAATATTTTTACTAAAATAATTTTATCTTCGGCATTGTTTTCTGTAGCAGGAGGAGCAAGTGCAGCAGCATTTCAATTAGCGGAAGTGTCTTCTTCTGGTCTTGGTCGAGCTTTCTCAGGGGAAGCAGCTATCGCAGAAAACGCCTCAGTAGTCGCGACAAATCCAGCATTAATGACCATGTTTAAAAATAAGCAATTTTCTGTTGGTGGCATTTATGTTGATTCAAGAATTCATTTGAAAGGTAAGGTTGAACTGGGCGTAGGCTCTGACACAAATCTAATGCAAGTAGATGGCTCAAATAATAATGTGGTACCTGGAGCATTGGTGCCTAATCTCTATTTTGTTGCACCTATTAATGATAGATTTGCATTAGGTGCAGGCATGAACGTGAATTTCGGTTTAAAAAGTGAGTATAAGAAAGATTATTCAGCTGGCGTATTCGGTGGTACAACTGAATTGGGAACGGTAAATTTTAATATTAGTGGAGCCTATCGTGTTACCAAGGGATTAAGTTTTGGGTTAGGTTTAAATGCAGTATATGCAGGAGCAAAAGTAGAACGTACAGCCGGGATATTGAGTGATGTATTAAAATTACAAGATAAAAAAATTGCTGGTAGAGATGGAAGATATGAACAATTAGCAAAACTTGAAAAAGAGTATGAAGAAAAAGTTAAATTATTAGATCGGATTACTGAAGTTGAGCGTAAAAAAGACTTGGTTGCTCAATTAGAATCATATAAAAAAGGAATTGAGAACGCACACTTCGTCATTAATACAGCTAAAGAAGTGCAAGGTAAAGAGCATGTAGTAACTCGCTTAGAAGATAAAAATGCATGGGGATTTGGTTGGAACGCAGGATTAGTTTATGAATTTAATGAAAGAAATCGCGTTGGTTTAGCATATCACTCTAAAGTTGATATTGACTTTAGGGATCGAAATGCACTGAGCTACGCCCCTTCTGCAACAAAAACAACGGAAGAGTTTATAAGAGATCATAGAATCGCTGTTATTGGTAGTGGCGGTTTAACCTTGAATTTACCTGCTTATTGGGAGATTTCGGGTTTTCATCAGTTAACAGATCGGTTTGCTGTGAGTTATAGCTATAAATATACTCAATGGAACCGTTTCAAGAAATTACATGCTAAATATGATGATGGCAAAGAAGCATTTAGTAAAAACGAAAACTACCGCAACAACTCTCGTTTAGGATTAGGGGTAAGTTATGATGTTAATGATAATTTAAGATTACGAGCAGGTATTGCTTATGACGAAGCCGCTGCTGAGTCTCATCCAAGTGCATCTATTCCAGATACTGACCGCACTTGGTTTAGTTTAGGGGCAACTTATAAGATTACTCCGAATTTATCTGTTGATGCAGGGTTTGCTCACTTACGTGGTAAGAAAGTTAACTTTATTGAACAACAATTTTTCGCTGGTGGTGTTGCTAATATTAAAGCCACTTACCAATCAACAGCAAAAGCTAATCTTTATGGTTTGAATCTGAATTACAGTTTCTAACGACTAAAAAATTACGTATTATAAGCCTGCCGAATTGCAGGCTTTTTTGTGTTTAAGAGAAATTTAAATTTAAATAAAAAAATCAACGATGATGAACATTTATTATTGTTATGAGGATTCCCCAGTGGGGAAATTATTGCTGTTGGCTCAGCGAAATAAATTGATCTACCTAAAATTTGAAACTGAACAAACTATACTTAATGATAATTGGATTTTAAAGGAAGAATTACCGCTCTTTTTACAAGTGAAAACGATGTTAAAACGCTATTTTGATGGCGAGAAAGAAACTTTTTCAGGTGTTCCATTGAATCCTTATGGGACAAATTTTCAGCACCGAGTTTGGCAAGCATTATTGAAAATCCCTTATGGACAGAGTTTCAGTTATAGTAAATTAGCAGTGGATATTGGGTATCCTAAAGCATTTCAAGCAGTGGGTGGAGCGGTAGGCAGAAACCCTATTAGCATTATTATTCCTTGTCATCGAGTATTGGGTAAGGACTGCTCATTAACGGGATTTGGCGGTGGATTGACTATTAAAAGGCAACTATTAGATCTTGAGCATATATTTTACCTTGATAAAAGAGTAGAATTTGTTAAACCTAAATCATTAAAAAATATAAAATTTAACCGCACTTTATGAGACCTAAAAATGAACAAGAACTGTTAGCAAGGGCTGAGTCTATCGCAGGGCTGACGTTAAGTGAATTAGCCAGTCAATGGCATATCGCAATTCCTCCCAACTTAAAACGAGATAAGGGGTGGGTTGGAATGTTGATTGAAACAGTATTAGGAGCTACTGCGGGAAGTAAGGCAGAACAAGATTTCAATCATTTAGGAATAGAACTAAAAACGATTCCTATTAATTCAAAAGGTTATCCTCTAGAAACTACATTTGTCAGTCTTGCTCCGCTTACTCAAAATAGTGGTATTATTTGGGAAAATTCTCATGTTAGACACAAATTAGCAAAAGTGCTTTGGATTCCTGTAGAGGGTATGCGACAAATTCCTTTAGCTGAACGAAGAATCGGTTGCCCAATATTATGGCAGCCAAGTGCTGATCAAGAGCAACGCTTGCGATTAGATTGGGAAGAATTAATGGACTACATTGTGTTAGGTAAAATTGAGGAAATTAATGCACACTTAGGTGAAGTGCTACAATTGCGTCCTAAAGGAGCAAATAGCCGTTCTTTAACAAAAGGAATTGATAAAAATGGTCAAATTATCAACACATTGCCTTTGGGGTTTTATTTGCGAAAGCAATTTACCAGCGAAATTTTGCAACAATTTATGCAAAATGGCTGATTTCTCTTTTAATTTACTACATAACTAGATAATATTTTCATTACAGTTATTTAATAGGAAATAAATTATGTTTGAATGGATTATGAATCCTGAAGCGTGGGTGGCGTTGTTGACGCTGACCGCTTTGGAAATTGTATTAGGTATAGATAATATTATATTGATTAGTATATTAGTATCTCGTTTGCCTACCGCACAACGTCAACCAGGGATAATTATCGGGCTAAGCTTGGCAATGGTAATGCGAATTTTATTATTAATTTCATTGGCATGGATGATGAAGTTAACTGAGCCACTGTTCACAGTCTTTAATCAAGAAATATCTGGTCGTGATATTATTTTATTAGTAGGGGGGCTGTTTTTAGTCGCTAAAAGTACACATGAAATTCATCATGCGATGCAACCAGAGTTTACTGAAAATGGAAAAGAAATCGAAAAGAAAAGAGTAAGTTTTGTCAGCGTCCTTGTGCAAATAGGTTTGCTTGATATTGTATTTTCGTTGGATTCTGTCATTACTGCTGTGGGAATGGCAAGTCATGTTCCTGTAATGGTCATTGCTATTATTATTGCTGTATTAATTATGATGTTGGCAGCAAAACCTATAGGAGATTTTGTTGAAAGTCATCCAACTCTTAAGGTGTTAGCATTATCTTTTTTAATTTTAGTAGGGGTTGCTTTAATGGGAGAAGGAATGGATATGCATATCCCTAAAGGGTATATTTATTTTGCTATGGTATTCTCTGTTATAGTGGAAATGATCAATATTAAAATGAGAAAACATTTACTGAAATAATTGAACGATTTAATCGCTGTTCGTTCTATATCGTTAAAGATAATCAAACTAGAAATAATAGACAGTTAAAATAATCGCAAACGTTTGCTTTGAGTGGTATAATGTCGAAATTGAATGTTGTCAGAAAATAGGAAGAAAGGTGAGTAAACAATCATTAAGTTATAAAGATGCTGGCGTGGACATCAATGCTGGTAATCAGTTAGTAGAAAGAATCAAACCTGATGTAAAAAGAACCAATCGTCCTGAAGTAATTGGTAATTTAGGAGGGTTTGGGGCGTTATGTGCGTTGCCGAATAAATATAAAGAACCTATTTTAGTATCTGGTACAGATGGAGTTGGCACCAAGTTACGTCTTGCTATTGACTTGAATAAACATGACACTATTGGTATAGATTTAGTGGCAATGTGTGTAAATGATCTTATTGTACAAGGTGCAGAGCCTTTATTTTTCCTTGATTATTATGCGACTGGAAAATTAAACGTTGATGTAGCGGCGAGTGTCATTAAAGGCATTGCTGATGGTTGCGAACAAGCAGGCTGTGCTCTGGTTGGCGGCGAAACAGCAGAAATGCCAGGTATGTATCACTTAGGCGATTATGACCTAGCTGGATTCTGTGTTGGTGTAGTTGAAAGATCAGAAATTATTGATGGTTCAAAGATTAAAGCAGGAGATGCCTTGATAGCATTGGGTTCGAGTGGTCCTCATTCAAATGGCTATTCTCTGATACGCAAAGTAATTGAGATTACAGGAATTGATCCTTCTCTCATGCAATTAGAAGGAAAACCCTTTGTTGAACAAGTACTTGCCCCAACTAAAATTTATGTTAAATCCGTGTTGCAATTAATTAAACATGCTGATGTGCATGGAATTGTTCATTTGACAGGCGGTGGTTTTTGGGAAAATATTCCACGTGTGTTACCTCATTCCCTCAAAGCGGTGATTAAAGAACAAAGCTGGACATGGCAACCAATTTTTCGTTGGTTACAAGAAAAAGGTAACATAACACAGCATGAAATGTACCGCACTTTTAATTGTGGTGTTGGCATGGTGATAGCACTACCGCAAGAAGATGTAGAAACAGCAATTGGTTTATTACGTCAAGCTGGGGAAGAAGTATGGCAGATAGGACATATTGAGCATGCTCAAGAGGGTGAAGATCAAGTTGTAATTTATTAATAACAAATTGAAATTATTATAGATATAGCAGCATATTCGTTTTTGTCAAAAATAGGTGGAGATCCACCTATTTTTATCTGAGTTGGTTTAAGCTGCAACCATCACCATTGCAGGGCGAATTACTCGGCCATTCAATAAATAGCCCTTTTGTAATACAGTAGTAATTTGATTGCTTTCAAATCCTTCAGTAGGTTGCATGGAAATTGCTTGATGTAAATCTGGATTAAAGCTCTCCCCAATTTCACCTACAGATTCAATACCGAATCTCGCAACTGTTGCCAATAAACCTTTTAGCGTTAAATCAACTCCATCAATTAATGCTTTTACAGTTTCATCTTCCTTATTTGCAGGCGTTGAGATCGCTCGTTCTAAATTGTCAATAGTCTCTAACAAGTCTTTAGAAAATTTTTCTAAAGCAAATTTATGTGCTTTTTCCACATCTTGTTCAGCTCGACGACGAATATTATCAATTTCAGCACGAGTTCTTAACAAAATATCTTGTTCTTTTTTCACTGTCTCTGTTAGCTGATTTTCAAGCTCTTGTATACGATCTATAGCTTCTTTTAATTCATTCGTATTATCGTCTTTTTCTATAGTTTTTTCGATCTCTGATTGTAGTTGTGATTCAGTTTCAGTTTCTACTGTTGTATTTTCGACTTTCTGATCTTCTGACATGTTTTACTCCGTTTAATTAAAAGATTTTACCTATTGTAACAAAAATTAGAAAAATTAATATATTTGCTGCTATACTATAAAAGATAACACCATTTCTAATATGGTTATTTTATTTTTAAATTCAATAGAGGCGGTTTTATACTAACGAAATAAATATGTCCAGCCATAATTTAATTGATAGTAATATATTACACTCTTCTTTCCATACTATAGGGTTAGTTGGCAAGCCGAGAAATGATGTTAATCTGCAAATGCATAAAAACATTTTTCAATGGCTTCTTGAACATGGCTATGAAGTTTTAGTTGAGACAGAAATAGGCGAAAAATTAGAACTCCCTCGTCACTATCTTGCTGATCTTGATGAAATTGGGCATTTAGCTCAGTTGGCAATAGTGATTGGTGGCGATGGAAATATGTTAGGTAGAGCTAGGGCTTTAGCAAAATATGATATAGCACTGATTGGTATTAACCGTGGTCATTTAGGTTTTTTAACTGACATTGATCCTAAAAATGCTTATGCTCAGCTTGAATCTTGCTTAGAAGATGGTGATTTCTTTGTAGAAGAGCGGTTTTTATTAGAAGCTTCTGTTGAGCGTGATGGTCAGATTATTACTTGTAGTAATGCAGTAAATGAAGCTATTATTCACTCAACTAAAGTAGCTCATATGATTGACTTTCATGTTTATATTGATGATAAATTTGCTTTTTCTCAAAGTTCAGATGGTCTGATTATTTCTACTCCCACAGGATCAACCGCTTATTCACTTTCTGCTGGTGGTGCTATTCTTACCCCTCAGTTAAATGCAGTTACTTTAGTTCCAATGTTCCCACACACACTTTCTTCTCGTCCATTAGTGATTGATGGTGATAGTAAAATTTCAATTCGTTTTGCTGAATATAATACTTCTCAATTAGAGGTTGGATGTGATAGTCAAGTTACTCTTACTTTTACTCCCGATGATATAGTTCACGTTTATAAAAGTAAGCATAGATTACGTTTGCTTCATTTAAAAAATTATAATTACTATAATGTATTAAGTGCAAAATTAGGTTGGTTAAGAAATTGTTCATAAATCCCGATAAAAACTTTACTGTATATAAAAACAGGTGTATACTAATACATATACAATTTATTGGGTTTTATTATGCTACAGCAGCTGAGAATTAATAATTTTGTGCTTGTTCATCGTTTAAATATTGAGTTTTCTCAAGGAATGACGGTTATTACTGGTGAAACTGGAGCGGGGAAGTCAATTGCTATTGATGCCTTGAACCTATGTCTTGGACAGCGAGCAGACATCAGTATGCTAAGAGAAGAAAAAGAACGCACAGAAGTTTGTGCAACATTTCAGATTGAAAAATATAATTCAGCTTACCAGTGGTTAGAACAACGAGAATTACAAGATCAAGATAATCCTGAAAATTGTATTTTACGTCGCGTTATAAATTCAGATGGACGTTCAAAAGCATTTATTAATGGCATACCTGTCTCAGTAACACAACTTAAAGAAATCGGACAGTATCTTATTCAAATAAATGGACAACACACTTCTCAGTTGCTTTTAAAGAATGACTATCAACTTAAATTATTAGATGATTTTTGTGAAAATCATCTAATACTAAAGAAAATGCATAAAGATTATTATGCTTGGGTAAAGTTAAAGCAACAGGTAGCTAATTTCCAAAAAAAATGTGCAGAAAATGAGGCAAAAAAACAATTATTGCAATACCAAATTGAAGAATTGGATCTATTTGATCTGAAAGAAGGAGAATTCAATGAATTGGAAAGTGAATATCATCGTTTATCTAATAGTGAAGAATTGATCGAGCTTTCTCAATCTACTTTGCGATTACTGAGTGAAGATGAAAATGTTAGTATATTTTCGTTACTGCACAAAACAAATCAAGATGTTGATAAATTATGTGAACTTGATCCTAAATACGTAGAAGTACAAAGCATGCTACAAGAGGCTTTAATTCAAATTCAAGAAGCTACTTCAGAAATACAATCTTTGTCGTCAAACATAGAACAAAATTCGGGATTATTGTTTGAAATTGAACAACGAATGAGTCAGGCATTACAATTGGCGAGAAAACATCATATTAAAGCAAGCGAATTAGTTGAGTTGCATAGAACATTAAAATCGGAACTTGAGAGGTTAATAGATTTTTCTGAAAGTGAAGATATATTGATCGAACAAGAGCAACAAACCTATCATTTAATGTTAGAGACAGCACAGATTTTAAGCGATAGACGCCAACAAGGAGCAAAACGGCTTTCATCAGCGGTTAGTAAATCTATTAAAAAATTATCAATGGAAAATGCAGAGTTTTCTATTATATTAGAATCAGAACAAAACAAAGTAACATCCAGTGGTATTGATAATATTACTTTCATGTTAAAAGCAAATTTAGGACAACTAAATCAACCTTTAGTTAAAGTCGCTTCAGGAGGAGAACTATCTCGCATTGCATTAGCATTACAATCATTAACAGCAGATAAATCTTCTATACCTACTTTGATTTTTGATGAAATTGATGTAGGGATTAGTGGTGCCACGGCAAGTGTCGTAGGTAACTTATTGAGAAAATTAGGGAAAAAATGCCAAGTAATCTGTGTAACTCATTTACCACAAGTAGCTTGTTGCGGAGAACATCATTTTATTGTTGAAAAGTACACTGAAAATGAAAAAACTACAACTAAAATGACCGCTCTTTCTCAAGAACGGCGAGTTGACGCTCTAGCTAAGTTACTGGGTGGAAGTAAAATAACAGATACTGCTATTGCAAATGCACAGGAAATGTTAAGTCAACTTGCGTGATTTTGTAATACCATAAAAAATGCTGATATGTCGTTATCAGCATTTTTAAGCTACAACCTAAGGTTTATAAATAATTTCTATACCTTCCTCATCTTCTTCGGACCAATCTTCCCAATCATCATCCTTTTCTTCATTACATTCATTTTCAGAAAGTTGCTGGTAGTGATAATCATCCCATTTGAACTTAATTTCCTCAGTTTTTGTTTCTGCTTCTTGTTCTTCCTGACGTGGATTTTGCTCAATAAAATCCATAATATCACGGCAAAGTGCAGTAACATTTTTATTAGTTGCTGCTGAAATTAAATAATAACGACCTTCATACCCTAAGCGTTCAACAATTTCTAATGCTCTTTGTTGAGCTTCTTCATCAGACATAGTATCAATTTTATTGAAAACTAACCAACGTGGTTTATTAGCAAGATTTTCACTATACTTAAATAATTCTGTTTCAATAATAGCAATATTATCTGCTGGATCGCTTTGATCGATAGGAAAAATATCAACTAAATGAATTAAAACTCGACAACGCTCAAGATGTTTTAAAAAACGAATACCTAGCCCAGCTCCTTCTGAAGCCCCTTCAATTAGACCTGGTATATCCGCTAACACAAAACTTCGATTTGAGTCAATGTGCGCTACGCCTAAACTAGGGACAAGAGTAGTAAAAGGATAATCTGCAACTTTAGGTTTTGCCGCTGAAACAGCACGAATAAATGTTGATTTCCCCGCATTTGGTAAGCCTAGCATTCCAACATCGGCTAATAACATTAGTTCTAACTGTAGATATCGCTTCTCACCTGGTGTTCCATTCGTTTTTTGACGAGGAGCACGATTTACAGAGGATTTAAATCTAGTATTACCTAAACCATGATAGCCACCTTTTGCAATCAACATCTTCATACCATGTTTAGTTAAATCTCCTAGAATTTCTTTAGTATCATTATCTGTTGCTCTTGTTCCTACAGGTACTCGTAATGTAATATCTTTACCACGTCGTCCTGTACAATTTGAGCTTCGACCATTTTCTCCTCGCTCTGCAGTAAATAGTTTTTCAAAACGGTAATCAATTAAAGTATTTAAGTTTTCATCGGCAACTAAATATACATCACCACCATCGCCACCATCACCACCATCAGGTCCACCTTTCGGTATATATTTTTCACGGCGAAAACTTATACAACCGCTTCCACCATCACCTGCTTCAACTCTGATTAAAGCTTCATCAATAAATTTCATTTCATCTCCTAAATCTTTTTATGCTTTATAAACTTATGTCCAATTGCAGATATAATAGCACCTAACACAACAATGATTGCTCCCACGTAACTGATCATATTAAGTTGCGGTTTAGCAAAAAAGTGCGGTTGAATAAAATGAGCCAAGTGTGAGAATATAATTGTAAATAATGGTACGAGGGTAATTACCACACTGACTTTTGCAACTTCCCAACGATTAAGTGCTTCTGCATAAGCTCCATAACCAATTAATGTATTACAACAACAATAAATGAAACAAATTAATGTTAATCCATTTAAAGTTTGAATTTGTGGAAAATCAGCTACAGGAGTAAACACAACTGCACACCAAAAATACATTAATAATAGCACTTGTTGTGAACTGAATTGACGTAGCATTAATTTCTGTGCTAAGCCGTAAGCAACCCAGATTAGTGCGGCACCAATGCTTAAAATTACACCAAACAAGTAATTTCCCGCTGTCAATAAATCAGCTATATTGTCATTGAAGAACAAGCATAACCCCAAAATTACGATCAACAAGCCAATTTTTTGGTGGATCCCTAATTTTTCTTTAAAAATAATTACGCCACATAGCAACATAGCAAAAGAGGATAAATGAGAAAATATTTGTGTCACTGAAGGTTCCACAAATTTAAGTGAATAATTGAACAAGGCAAAATTACATGCCATACCTATTACACCGAATACTAACAATCCCATATAGTAGCGATTAAATTGCGATAATTTTGGTAATTTTTTGCTTAGTCCTAATAAAATAAACAATATTAAAGTAGCGATTGTAAAGCGATACCATACGATTGTTTGTGTACTCATTGCGGTTAGGACTTGTTTTAATGCTATTGACAAAGAACCCCATGCCATAGCAGTAATCAATGCAAAAAAAAAGCCCAACAGCGGTTGTTGTTTCATTTTTATTCCTTTGATCTCACAACTTACATAGCATTGATAATAGCATATCTATTAAACAAAATGCACAAAAAAAGCCTCACAGCATAGTGAGGCTCCTATTATTCAATCAAAGTAAATTATTCAGCAACAATACTCACGTATTTACGGCTTTTATCACCTTTTACTTCAAATTTAACTTTACCATCGGCAGTTGCGAACAAAGTATGATCTCTTCCCATACCTACATTCGTACCTGCGTGGAATTTTGTACCACGTTGACGAACAATAATGCTACCTGCTAATACAGATTCACCACCGAAACGTTTAACACCAAGGCGTTTAGCTTCAGAATCACGACCGTTACGAGTTGAACCACCAGCTTTTTTAGTTGCCATCTTCTAGATCTCCTCTGAAATTATGCTTGAATCCCAGTGATTTTTACTTCGGTAAACCACTGACGATGACCTTGTTGTTTACGGCTATGTTTACGACGACGGAATTTAACGATCTTAATTTTTTCGCCACGACCGTGTGCTACAACTTCAGCCACTACTTTGCTACCAGCTAAAACTGGTGCACCGATTTTAACATCTTCACCATTAACGACCATTAACACTGAGTCAAATTCAACTTTTTCGCCAGTTGCAAGTTCAAGTTTTTCTAAACGAACTACTTGACCTTCGCTCACTCGGTGTTGTTTGCCGCCACTTTGGAAAACTGCGTACATATATACTCCGCTTTATATCGTGCTCATAATAATTTATTCAGCACATTTAAAATTCATCTAAATAGGTGGCAGATTTTACGGAAAAAATGACTTGATAGCAAGAATTTATTTGCAATAAAGCAAAAAATCTGATTATTGTGGGGTTTAGTTTCAGAAATTAGATAAAATCGGTTACAATCAACCACATTTTAGTTTATTTGTTGAATATTCACTTGCAATGACACAAAAGACAGTTCTTATGGATATAAATGCTATTCAAACTTTAATTGATGAAGATATGCAAAAAGTCAATCAGACAATTTTAGCTCAGTTAGATTCTGATGTGACACTGATTAATCAGCTTGGTTATTATATTGTGCAAGGTGGGGGAAAACGTATTCGTCCTATGATCGCATTACTTGCAGCCAATGCCTTAGGTTATCAAGGTAATGATCATATTATTTGTGCGGCTTTCATTGAGTTTACTCATACAGCGACTCTGTTACATGATGATGTTGTTGATGAGTCTGATATGAGACGAGGAAAACCAACAGCAAATACTAAGTTTGGTAATGCGGCAAGTGTATTAGTTGGAGATTATATTTACACTCGTTCTTTTCAATTAATGACTCAAACTAACTCATTGAAAATACTAAAAATCATGTCTGATGCGACTAATGTCATTGCTGAGGGCGAAGTGCAACAGCTCATGAATATTCATGATCCGAATACTACAGAAGAAAACTACATGCAAGTAATTTATAACAAAACAGCTCGTTTGTTTGAGGCAGCAACGCAATGTGCTGCAGTAGTAGCAGGAGCTTCTCAGGAGATTGAACTTGCATTACGAAATTATGGGCGTTATCTTGGAACGGTATTTCAACTCGTTGATGATGTGTTAGATTACAGTGCAAATGCACAATCTTTAGGAAAAAATGTAGGTGATGATTTAGCTGAAGGAAAGCCTACATTGCCTTTGTTGCACGCTATGTGGCAAAGTAGTGCAGAGAAAGCTGATTTGATTAGAACTTCAATTGAGCAAGGTGGTAAACGAGAAAATTTGAAGGAAATTCTAGATATTATGTCTGAATGTAACTCTTTAGACTATGCTATGGATAAAGCAAAACAAGAAGCTCAAAGAGCAGTAGATTCTATTCAAATTTTACCTGAAACGCCTTATAAACAGGCACTGATCGCTCTAGCACTTCTTTCTGTTAATAGAACTTATTGATAAGTAAGATATTTATGCTTAATGAAAATGAAAAAAGTGCGGTTAATTTATCGCATAAAAAACAGAAAAAAGATCAAAGTAATGTAGATACTCCTTATATCCGACCAAAACTTGAGTTACCAAATGGATATAGAAAGCTTCTTTTACATACCTGTTGTGCTCCCTGTTCAGGAGAAATTATTCAGGCTGTGATGGCTTCAGATGTAGAGTTTACAATTTATTTTTATAATCCAAATATTCATCCTCATCGAGAATATTTAATTCGTAAAGATGAAAATAAGCGGTTTGCTGATAAAAATGGTATTCCATTTATTGATGCAGATTATGATCGAGATGATTGGTTTAAGCGGACAAAGGGTATGGAAAACGAACCCGAGAGAGGAAAGCGTTGTACAATATGCTTTGATATGCGTTTAGAACGTACCGCACTTTATGCCCATGAAAATGGTTTCCCTATATTCGCTACAAGTCTTGGGATTTCAAGATGGAAAAACATGGAACAAGTTTATGACTGTGGTCGCCGTGCAGCGGCACGTTATGACAATGTGTTATTTTGGGATTTTAATTGGCGTAAAAATGGTGGTTCTGCTCGTTCTGATAAATTACGTAAAGAGGAACAATTCTATAAGCAGGAATATTGTGGTTGCGTTTATTCTTTGCGAGACGTGAATAAATGGCGACAAGAAAATGGACGAAATAAGATTGAAATCGGTAAACAATATTACAGCTTAGATTAAATTATAAACTAGGTGAACGGAATTTAAGACTAATGAGAACAAGATCAAGTCATCAATATAAACCGACAATGATTGGTTCAAACTATGACAACTAGTAATTTTTGCGAAGTGATTATTATTGGAGCAGGTGCTTCGGGTTTGTTTTGTGCATTTCAGCTAGCTAAGAAAGGAAAACAAGTTGCTGTTTTCGATAACGGAAAACAAATTGCTCGTAAAGTTCGCATTTCTGGTGGTGGATTTTGTAATTTTACTAACTTGGATGTCAATGCAAGTCACTACCTCAGTCAGAATCCACATTTTGTGAAATCAGCGTTAGCTCGTTTCAACCAATGGGATTTTATCAGTTTGATTTCACAACATAACATTACATATCACGAAAAAGAGTGCGGTCAATTATTTTGTGATAATGGTTCTCAACAAATTGTTAATTTACTCGCTCATGAATGTGAACAATATAATGCCGCTATTTATTTACGACAGCATGTTGATAAAATAGAGTTGCTTGAAAAGCAAAAATTTTCTTTACTTATTAATAAAAAAATTTGGCATTGCCAACATTTGATAGTAGCAACGGGTGGATTATCAATGCCTGCTTTAGGTGCCACCCCTTTGGGGTATCAAATTGCAGAGAATTTTGGTTTAAATGTAGTCCCTCCACGAGCAGTGTTAGTGCCTTTTACTTGGCGTGAAAATGATAAATTTTACACTGCACTTTCAGGAATTGCTTTACCTGTTGCTGTTACAGCTAAATGTGGTAAGTCTTTTCAAGGAAATTTATTGTTTACTCATCGCGGTATTTCAGGTCCCGCAGTGCTACAAATTTCTTCTTATTGGCAACCTAATGAAAGTATTGAAATAGATTTATTGCCTGATCAAAATATCATAGAAACTTTACAAAAGTTTCAACAAAAATCACCTAAAATTCATCTAAAAACGGCTATTTCGAAATTTCTGCCAACTAAATTAGTCGAAATCTGGTTACAAAAACAATTTATTCAAGACGGCACACTGGCTAATATAAGTAAAGTGAAATTAGAAAATTTGAGTAATCTTATTCATCACTGGCAATTTTACCCTAATGGCACAGAAGGCTATCGCACCGCAGAAGTAACGCTTGGTGGTGTGGATACTAATGAAATTTCATCAAAAACAATGGAAAGTAAAAAAGTTCGTGGTTTGTACTTTATTGGTGAGGTAGTTGATGTAACTGGTCAACTAGGCGGATATAATTTTCAATGGGCTTGGAGTTCAGCCTTTGCTTGTGCAGAAGGTATCGTGAATGGATATTAAAATTTGTTAGATGTTAACCGCACTTTTGTATCGAAAAGTGCGGTATTTTTTTGTGTTAATTAATAAAATAACCAAAATGGAATGCCAGATCCAAATATATCAAAAAAAGCATGGGCGAGTCCGAAAGGTACAAGGCTTTTTATTTTTGATCTAAATAGAATTAATATAACGCCTAATAAAATAGTATTCGCAGCATAAATCAATCCTTGATAGGTATGAAAAGAAAAACGCACGAGTAAGCTAAAAATCAATGCGTGTATAAGCCATTTTCTGGGTACGGCAAAAATAAGTCCTAGAAAGAAAATTTCTTCAAAAAAGCCATTTAAAAAAGAAAAAGCGACTAACCAAAAATTCAATGAATCAAAGAAGTCTGAGGCAATACTAGAATATTGTTCCGAAATATCTGCATTCTCAGCAAACTCAATTGACATATCGGTGGGCAATGCAAAGTAGAGGAAAACTTCTGTTGAAATAGCGACAACAATAATGATTGCTATAGTCAATAGTATAGTTTTTTTATCGATAGAAAAATTAAGTTGTCTAAAGTCGAAGTAACGATAACGTAAGTAGAGTGTAGCTAAAGCAAGAGAAATAATTTCTTCAATAATCCCCCCAATATTAGCATCATCCCCAAAGTTAAAACTATCAGCAGTAGCAACTAGGGCTTCTTCTAGTGAAAAAAAATGTAAAGTTGATGAAGTAATTGGCCATCCCCAAAAAATAATAGTTAAAACAAGTAAATCGACCATAGTGAGGTGTTTCTTTAACGCTTTCACAATTGTTCCTTTTATAAAATTAAGTTTATATCATACAGAGTAAAGAAAATGCGTTTCATTGTAAACATAGTGTGAGGTCTGTCCACTTAGAAAAAATATTTTTAATAGGTATTTGTGTTTGATTATTTTATTTTGATTGTTAATATCGATTAAATTGATGTGTTGTATTAACTTTTTAAAAAGGCGTATAATCCTAAGCGAACCCATTACTTTCTATTCTACTTAAGAGAGGTGTTTATGTCTAAATGTCCATTTGATCATCAATCAAAAACCTTGACGAATGCAGCAGGATCTCCAGTTGCAGATAATGATAATACAATGTCTGCTGGTGCGAAAGGTCCGTTGTTACTACAAGATGTTTGGTTTCAAGAAAAATTAGCTCATTTCGCACGTGAACGTATTCCAGAACGTGTGGTACATGCTAAAGGTTCTGCCGCTTATGGTACATTCACTGTAACCAATGACTTAACTAAGTACACTAAAGCTGCATTATTTAGCGAAGTAGGTAAGCAGACAGAAGTGTTATTGCGTTTTTCTACTGTAGCAGGTGAGCGTGGTGCTGCCGATGCTGAACGTGATGTACGCGGTTTTTCTTTAAAATTTTATACTGAACAGGGTAACTGGGATTTAGTGGGTAATAACACGCCTGTGTTTTTTATTCGTGATCCATTGAAATTTCCTGATTTTATCCATACACAAAAACGTAATCCACAAACTAACTTGCGTGATGCTGATGCCGCTTGGGATTTTTGGTCTCGTCATCCTGAATCTTTACACCAAGTAATGATTCTATTTAGTGATCGTGGTATTCCAGCAACATTACGCCATATGAATGGTTATGGTAGCCATACTTATAGTTTTGTTAATGCAAATAATGAGCGTTTTTGGGTAAAATTCCACTTTAAAACTCAACAAGGTCATAAGTTCTTCACTAATGAAGAAGCGGCAAAAGTAGTGGGCGAAGATCGTGAATCAAGCCAAAAAGATTTATATGAAGCCATTGAAAGAGGCGAATTTCCACGCTGGAACGTGCAAGTTCAAATTATGCCTGAAGCTGAAACTAACAATCATAACTATACTTTTGATTTAACCAAAGTATGGCCGCATAAAGATTATCCGATGATTGAGTTAGGTGTATTAGAATTAAACCGTAATCCGCAAAATTATTTCGCTGAAGTTGAACAGGCTGCATTCGCACCGTCTAATAATGTACCTGGTATTGGTTTCTCACCAGATCGTATGTTACAAGGTCGTTTGTTCTCTTACCAAGATGCACAGCGTTATCGTTTAGGCGTTAATCATCATCAAATTCCAGTAAATGCACCAAAATGCCCGTATCATACAACTCATCGTGATGGTGCTATGCGTGTTGATACAAATGGTGGATTGCATCCTAACTACGCACCAAATCGTTTTGATACTTATTTACCAACTTATGATCAAGTATCAATGCAAATTGAACGTGAGGCGGCTCATTTTAATTTCCGTGAATATGATGAGGATTATTATTCTCAACCAGCCGCACTTTATGCATTGTTTGATGCTGAACAAAAAGATCGTTTAGCTGGTAACTTTGCTGCAGGTTTATCTGCTGTTACGGCAAAAGAAACAGTAGAAAAACAGCTTGCTCATTTTGAAAAAATTAGCAAAGAATTAGCTGATGCGGTTCGTACAAAATTAGCAAAATAATTGGTGAATAACATCAAAGTATGTAAAAAAATCACCGCACTTTTTTGAAGTGCGGTGGTTTTTTATTTAATTTTTATCTAAGTTTAATAACAATTAAAGTTTAGTTAAATCAACTAAAGCATCTGGTTTGATGTCTTTGATTGTTTGGTTTGATGTCAGCGTCATTGCTACTCGCATTTCTTTCTTGAAAATATCAAGCATATTTTCTACACCAGCTTGTCCTTCTGCACCCAAGGCATACACAAAAGAACGTCCGAGCATACAGGCATCAGCCCCTAATGCAATCATTCTTACTATGTCTAAACCATTACGAATACCTGAGTCAGCTAAAATTTTAATGTCATCTTTTACTGCGTCAGCAATTGGAGGTAATGCTCTTGCACTAGATAACACGCCATCAAGTTGACGACCTCCGTGATTAGAAACGATAATTCCGTCAGCTCCAAAACGAACGGCATCTTTAGCATCTTCAGGATCTAAGATCCCTTTGATCACCATTGGACCATCCCAAAATTCACGAATCCATTCTAAATCTTTCCATGAAATAGATGGATCGAAATTTTCTGTTAGCCAGCCAATATAATCATCTAAACCTATTTCGCGTCCTAAATATTTAGATACGTTACCAAGCGTATGAGGTTTACCTTTAATACCAACATCCCATGCCCAAAATGGATGGAACATTGCTTGTAGTACACGGCGAATTTCTTTATAAGGTCCACTCATTCCTGAGTGCATGTCACGATATCTTGCTCCAGGTGTTGGCATATCTACAGTAAATACAAGGGTTGAACAGCCCGCAGCTTTTGCTCTTTCAAGGGCGTTTTTCATAAAACCACGATCTTTTAATACATACAATTGAAACCACATCGGTCGTTTGATTGCTGCAGTGACTTCTTCAATTGGACAAATAGAAACAGTGGAAAGTGTAAATGGAATTCCTTTGTTTTCTGCCGCTTTTGCTGATTGTACTTCTCCACGCCGAGCATACATTCCTAACGCACCGACAGGTGCAAGCACTGCGGGCATTGATAATTTTTCACCAAATAATTCAATTTCAGTATCCAATTGGGACATATCTTTTAATACACGCTGACGAAGTGCAATATTTTCTAAATCTGCCACATTACGGCGAAGAGTTTGCTCTGCATAAGAACCGCCGTCAGCATAGTGAAACATAAATGGGGGAACTTTGCGACGAGCGGCTTTTTGATAGTCATTTGCAGATGAAATAATCATAATAAACCTCTTTTTATTCTGATGGGTGAGAACAATATTTTAACAAAATTAAAAAATAATGAAAATAATTATTATTATTTCGTTGTAAATTGGTTGTAAAAATACTGCACTTATATTAATAGAAAATGAGAATAACTATAATTAATAGAAAATAAGTATTAATTCCATTGGTTTTATAAATTAAATTTATTGTTCTAGATCAATAATAACACTACATATTATGTGGAATAATTAGAGCGTCTTTTTGGATATTGGAGGATTTATGAAAAAAGTGTCAGTATTAGCACTTATTGTAATTATTGCTGTTGGGGGGATTGTGGGGTATGTCAATTCTTTTGACAAAGAACAATCAGAGAAATTGTTAGCTCAAGCTAACTTAACAGGTGAGGATCAAAAAGTAGCGAAAGTTTTATATGACAATGGTTGTCAATATTGTCATAGTCCAAATGCAGAATTACCGTTTTATGCAAGTGTACCAGTTGTTAGTAATATGCTTGAAAATGATATAGAAGTTGGTAATCGTTTTTTCCGTCTTGATAGAATGATCAGTAGTTTGAAAGATTCTACTAAATTATCAGAAGCAGATTTAGCTAAATTAGAACGCGTAGTTATTAACGATGAAATGCCAATTGCAAAATTTACCGCACTTCATTGGGGAAGTAAGCTTGATGATCAAGAAAAACAAACATTAATTGACTGGATTCATAATAAAAGAGCGACATTTTTACCAAAAGATACAGAAGGTACGGATGTCACTCGTTTTGTCCAACCGATTCCCGATAAATTAGATACAGATCCTAGCAAAGTAGCATTAGGTCGGAAAATTTATCATGATGGACGTTTATCAGGCGATGGCTCGATTCAATGTCATACTTGTCATCAATTGAAAAAAGGAGGGGTAGACGGATTACCTGTTTCGGAAGGTATTTTTGGTCAGAAAGGCGGAATTAATGCACCAACTGTCTATAATGCTGCATTCAATTCATGGCAATTCTGGGATGGAAGAGCGAAAACTTTAGCAGATCAAGCTGGAGGACCACCGTTGAATCCAATTGAAATGGGGTCAAAAAACTGGGAAGAAATCATTGCTAAGTTTGAAAAAGACGAAGAATTTAAAAAAGAGTTTTTATCTGTATTCCCTGAGATTTCAGACAAAACTTTAACTGCTGCAATTGCAGAGTTCGAAAAAACCTTGATTACACCAAACAGTGCTTTTGACCGCTATTTGAAAGGGGATAAAGAGGCTTTAACACCAGCTCAAAAAAGAGGCTATGAGATCTTCCAATCAGCAAAATGTGATACTTGCCATACTGGTATAGCTATGGGTGGACAATCTTTTGAATATATGGGTTTATACGGAAATTATTTTGAAGATCGTAACAAACCGTTAGCAGCTGAAGATGATGGTCGTTTCTCACATACTAAAGATCCAAGTGATAAACATAAGTTTAAAGTACCTACTTTACGTAATGTTGCCTTGACTGCTCCTTATATGCATGATGCTACAGCAAAAGACTTAAAAGAAGCTGTACGTATTATGGCAGTGTATCAAAGTGGTAAAAGTTTGAGTGAACAAGAAATTAATGATGTAGTATCATTCTTGGAATCACTCACAGGTGAACTTGATGGCAAATTATTAACTATTGAAAAATAATTAAAACTTATAATTACCCTGAGATAAAAACGATCTGCTTAGCAGATCGTTTTTTATTCTTTAATTCATTAAAAAATCTCGCTAAAATAACCGCACTTTTTGTTTGCAAGTGAGTATTTTATGATGTCCCAGCCTCGTTTTGTGCATTTACGTGTTCATAGTGATTTTTCGATGATCAATGGTATAGCGAAAGTTAAATCATTAATTAAAACTTGTACACAAAATAATATGGTTGCAATGGGATTAACAGATTTTACTAATTTTTGTGGACTTGTCCGTTTCTATAGTGAAGCACTATCGTCAGGTATAAAACCCATTATTGGTGCCGATGTATTAGTCAAAAGTGAATTGTTAGGCGATGAATTATTTGAATTAACGCTGTTGGCAAAAAATAACAAAGGTTATCATAATATTACGTTGCTTCTCTCCAAAGCCTATGAGCGAGGTTATGCCGATCTGCCCTATATCGATCAAGAGTGGCTTGTTGAACATCGTGAAGGCATTATTATTTTATCAGGGGGAACTAATGGAGATATTGGTAAGAAATTACTAAAGAACAATCTTGTTGATGTGCAAAGTGCGGTGCAATTTTATCAAAAATATTTTGCCGATCATTTTTATTTAGCTCTATCACGAACAGGGCGTATTAACGAAGAAAATTATATTCAAGCAGCACTGGAACTTGCCGCACAAAATGAATTACCTGTTGTCGCAACTAATGATATTTGCTTTTTATCCATTGATGATTTTGAGGCCCATGAAATTCGAGTTGCTATTCACGATAGTTTCACTTTAGATGATCCAAAACGTCCAAAGCTATATAGTCCACAGCAATATTTTCGAACAGAACAGGAAATGTGCGAGTTATTCGCGGATATTCCAACCGCACTTGAGAATTCAGTATTAATTGCTCAACGTTGCAATGTTAATATTCGTTTAGGTGAATATTTTTTACCTAAATTTCCTACAGGTGATTTAACTACAGAAGAATATTTAGTAAAAAGATCTCGTGAAGGGTTGGAAGAACGTTTACACTTTTTATTTCCCGATGAAAAAGAGCGGTTAGAAAAACGCTCAGAGTATGATAACCGTTTACAGGTCGAATTAGATGTGATTAATCAGATGGGCTTTCCAGGTTACTTCCTCATTGTTATGGAGTTTATTCAATGGTCAAAAGACAATGGAATTCCCGTTGGACCAGGTCGGGGATCGGGGGCTGGTTCACTAGTTGCTTATGCACTAAAAATTACTGATTTAGATCCGTTGGAATTTGATTTGCTTTTTGAGCGTTTCTTAAATCCAGAACGTGTCTCTATGCCTGATTTTGATGTTGATTTTTGTATGGATGGTCGAGATCAAGTCATTGAGCATGTTGCAGAAACTTATGGTAGAGGGGCGGTGTCGCAAATTATCACTTTTGGTACTATGGCAGCAAAAGCAGTGATTCGTGATGTGGGTAGAGTATTAGGACATCCCTATGGCTTTGTTGATCGTATTGCAAAATTAATCCCCCCAGATCCTGGTATGACACTTGAAAAGGCTTTTAAAGTAGAGCCAAGACTTGTAGAAGTTTATCAATCTGATGAAGAAGTAAAAGAATTAATTGATATGGCTCGCAAGCTAGAAGGAGTGACTAGAAATGCAGGAAAGCATGCTGGTGGTGTAGTTATTTCACCAAGTCTAATTACTGACTTTTCTCCACTTTATTGCGACAGCGAAGGGAAACACCCCGTTACTCATTTTGATAAGAATGATGTGGAATATGCAGGGTTAGTGAAATTCGACTTTTTAGGTTTGCGTACTCTGACTATCATTAAATGGGCATTAGATATGATTAATGCCCGTTTAGCTAAAGAAGGTAAACCTTTAATTGATATTAATCGCATTCCATTAAATGATCCTGCTTCTTTTGCAGTATTGCTTAATGCAGAAACGACAGCCGTTTTTCAATTAGAGTCACGGGGTATGAAAGATCTGATCAAGCGGTTAAAACCAGACTGTTTTGAAGATATTATTGCATTAGTAGCATTATTTCGTCCTGGTCCATTACAGTCAGGTATGGTAGATAATTTTATTCGCCGTAAACATGGTGAAGAAGAAATTTCTTATCCTGATGCAGAGTATCAGCATATTTCTTTAAAACCAATTTTAGAACCTACTTACGGCATTATCTTGTATCAAGAGCAAGTAATGCAAATAGCTCAAGTACTAGCTGGTTATACTTTAGGTGGGGCAGATTTGCTTCGTCGAGCAATGGGAAAGAAAAAGCCAGAAGAAATGGCAAAACAGCGTTCAGTGTTCAAAGAAGGTGCTGTTAAGAACGGTATTGACGGCGACTTAGCTATGAAAATATTTGACTTAGTAGAAAAATTTGCAGGTTATGGTTTCAATAAGTCTCACTCAGCAGCCTATGCTTTAGTTTCTTATCAAACGCTTTGGTTAAAAGCACATTATCCTGCTGAATTCATGGCAGCGGTGATGACTTCGGAGATGGATAATACTGATAAAATTGTTGGACTTTATGACGAATGTTTAAGAATGGGATTAACAGTTGCTCCTCCTGATATAAACACAGGTAGATACCATTTTAGCGTTAATGATAATGGTGAAATTGTATATGGTATTGGTGCAATTAAAGGTGTTGGCGAAGGTCCAATTGAAGCCCTAATCGCAGCGAGAGAAAAAGGAGGAATATTTACTGACCTGTTTGATCTTTGTGCGAGAGTTGATTTAAAGAAAATTAATCGTCGCACTTTTGAAGGGTTAATTATGTCAGGTGCGTTCGATAAATTGGGACCACATCGAGCGAGTTTATTTAAAAATTTAGAAGATGCGTTGAAAGCTTCAGACCAACATGCGAAAGATCTCGCTATTGGGCAAGTAGATATGTTTGGCGTTTTAACGGCAGCTCCTGAAGATGTTGAAAAAGCCTATGCTAATACGCCTCGCTGGTCTGAGAAACAGATTCTTGATGGTGAACGAGAAACATTAGGGCTTTATTTAAGTAGCCATCCAATTAGCCGTTATCTAAAAGAATTGTCTCATTACTGTTCATTACGATTAAAAGATTTAGTACCAAATTATCGTGGACAAACTAGTACAGTTTGTGGATTGATCATTAATTCTAGAGTTGTTGTTACTAAAAAAGGCAATCGTTTAGGAATTGTAACTATTGATGATCGTTCGGGACGTTTAGAAATGACTTTATTTAGTGAGACACTAGATAAGTTTGCTGACAAAATTCAAAAAGATACTATTGTTATAGCCACAGGACAAGTGAGTTTTGACGATTTCTCTCAGGCTTTAAAGATGTCTGTAAGAGAAATTATGACATTAGATGAAGCTCGTAGTCGATATGCTAAAAGCTTAGCAATTAGCCTTACAGAAGAGCAGATTACGCCACTATTTATACACCAATTAGCTCAAATTATGCAACCTTACTGCAATGGGATACTGCCAATCCATGCTTATTATCAAAGCAGTAAAGGACGAGCGTTGTTGAATTTTGATACGCAGTGGTCGTTAAGCCCTACAGATGAGGTTTTAAATGAACTCATTACCATCTTAGGACCAAGTGCGGTCGAATTAGAATTCGAATAATGCTCAGATATATTAATTTGTTTCTTTGTCATTGAGGAAATGTGGCTTACTCTTAATAAAATATTGTAAGCGTAAAATGCTTGTTTTAAAGCAGGTTAATTACTACAACTTACGTAGAATTTTGAAATAAAACACAGGGAAAACAAAACTAAAAAAACAAACAATGGCTACTTAGTGTTATAGATACAAACTAAAAAATACTGAGGCTGAAATTAGTATTAGCGATATTCAATCTGAGTAGTTTACAATCATCTTCTTTACTTTAAGAAGTAAAGAAGAAACTATATTGGATTGATTAAATTACAGAAATGATCGAGCAATTATGCTACTTTAGTATTAAAGTATTTACCGTAATTACCACAGTCACCTAATGTTCCATCATCCTCTATTTCTTTTTCAACCCCCTCAATTTCGTAGAGTTTTTCACCATCTTTAAAGAAAATAAAACCGCCATGTGCTATTTTTGTCCAATTTTCATTTTTTGTTAGAGGGAATGTTGCAATTATCGTTATTTTATCCATTTCGGTAGTGTATTGGCGAAAATCGATTACTCCATCATCATCAATACGCTGTGCCTTGCCAAAAGGTGCTTTTCGAGTAACATAATGAAGGTTACTTGAACAATGTGCGATCATCCATTGACCATTCGACAAAATAAAATTAAATGTTCCATGCTCGCTGATTTCTGCACTAATTTCTTGAATAAACTGAAAAAGCACTGGTTCGGAGGGTTTATGTTTAAATTTCTGTGTTAAGCGATTCATCATGTAGCAAAAAGCAGCTTCTGAATCAGTAGAACCGACAGGTTGAAAAAAATTATTTGATAAGTCTGGAATTTTTTTTAAATTACCATTATGGGCAAAAACCCAGTTTTCTCCCCAAACTTCACGAATAAAAGGATGTGTATTTTCTATATTTACTTCGCCTTGTGTTGCTTTGCGAATATGAGCAATCACATTAAATGATTTTATACGGTAATTCTTTACATACTCCGCCATCGGTGAAAAAGAGGCTGCATGATTATCACGAAATACTCGAATTCCTTTACCTTCAAAAAATGCGATACCAAAACCGTCTGAATGGTTATCGGTTAATCCAGCACGACGACAAAACCCTTCAAAAGAAAAAGAAATGTCTGTTGGCGTATTACAGTTCATTCCTAATAGCTGACACATAAAAAACCCATTTATCTACAACATATTGAGTATAATTTAATAGCGTAATTTATAAAAAATCAATATAAATTTTATAAGAAAATGTAATAAATAATAATTTTGTGTGCTATATCAAAATAAACACCGCACTTTAGCGAAGTGCGGTGATATTTTTGCTTATTTTGACATGAAATTAATATTTTTTAGCATCATAACCATAGTATGCATTCGTAAGAATTGTTTCCATATCCTCCACTAGAGGTAAACGCGGATTCGCAGGAGAACATTGATCTTCGAAAGCAAGTAATGCAATTTCACGTCTAGCATTTAGCCAGGTTGTTTCGTCGATTTGTTGATCTTTGAAGTTCATTTTAATTCCAACGCTAACGGCTAAATCATAGCAGGCTTGAGCAAAAGCTTTGACGCCCTCTTCTGGTGTAGCACAAGGCAATCCTAACATGCGAGCAATTTCTTGATATTTTATATCAGCTTTGTAGTAATTATACTTTGGCCAAGTTGCAGTTTTTTGTGGACGTGTACCATTATAGCGAATAACGTGTGGCATTAAGATTGCATTAGTACGACCATGTGGAGTATGGAATCGTCCTCCAATCTTATGAGCGAGAGAGTGATTCATACCTAAAAATGCATTTGCAAATGCCATGCCAGCAATAGTTGAAGCATTATGCATTTTTTCACGAGCTTGTGGATCATTGTATTTTACAGACTGAACTAAATTTTCAAAAACTAGTTTGATCGCTTGTAATGCTAATCCATCAGTAAAATCATTTGCGAGTACTGAAACATAAGCTTCAGTTGCGTGAGTTAATACATCAAGCCCTGTGTCTGCTGCAACTTGTGGTGGTACGGTCATGACTAATGCAGGATCAACAATAGCAACAGTTGGAGTCAAAGAATAATCTGCGATTGGATATTTTTTATCACCTTCAGTGATAACCGCAAAAGGAGTGACTTCAGACCCTGTACCTGAAGTAGTTGGAATACCTACAAATCTTGCTTTACGTCCAAGTTGAGGAAATTTAAAAGCACGTTTGCGGATGTCCATAAATTTTTGCACTAAATCACGGAAATCGACTTCTGGCTGTTCATAGAATAACCACATTACTTTTGCCGCATCCATTGAAGAACCTCCACCTAGAGCAATAATAGTGTCAGGCTTATAACTACGAATGAGTTCTACACCTCGACGAACAGTTTCAATGCTAGGATCAGGTTCAACGTCAGCAAAGAGTTGATAAGTGACATGATTGCCTCTTGCTGTAATTTGTTTTGCAATCTTTTCGACAAATCCTAAATCAACCATTGTTCTGTCAGTAACAATAACAACACGTTCCATTCCTTTCATTGACTGTAAGTATTGAATAGAGTCACGTTCAAAGTAAATTTTTGAAGGAACTTTAAACCATTGCATATTATTTCTCCGACGTCCTACACGTTTTATGTTCAATAAATTAACCGCACTTACATTGTTACCTACAGAGTTTTTACCGTAAGAACCACAACCTAAAGTTAATGATGGAAGAAAAGCATTGTAAACATCGCCTATTCCACCGAATGTGGAAGGTGAATTCCAAATAATACGAATGGCTTTAACACGTTCACCAAATTCTTGAGCAATTTTTTCATCTTTAGTATGAATTGCTGCGGAGTGACCTAAACCATGAAAATTTACCATTGCTTCAGAAAGAGCAAAACCTTCTTCTATAGAATTTGATTTTAAAATAGCTAACACTGGTGAGAGTTTTTCACGAGTTAGAGGTTCTTTTTCGCCAACCTCTTTGCATTCCGCTACTAGAATATTCGTTTTTGCAGGAACAGAGAAACCTGCTTGTTCAGCAATCCATGAAGCAGGTTTGCCGACAACATTTGGATTAAGCTTTGCTCCACTACAGCTATTACTACTTGCTTTTACACCAAAAATAAATTCTTCTAATAATGCTTTCTCTTTTTTATTAACGAAGTAAGCACCATAAGATTTCATTTCATCAACAAAATTTTGATAAATTTCTTTATCAGCAATTACTGCTTGTTCTGACGCACAAATCATGCCGTTATCAAAAGATTTTGACATAATAATATCGTGAACAGCTTGTTTTATATCCGCACTTTTTTCTACATATGCAGGCACATTACCAGCGCCTACACCTAAAGCAGGTTTTCCACAAGAGTGAGCTGCTTCAACCATAGCATTACCACCAGTAGCAAGAATAGTCGCAATTCCTGGATGTTTCATTAAGGCAGATGTACCTTCCATAGAAGGCGTAGCAATCCATTGAATACAGTCTTTTGGTGCACCTGCTGCAACAGCAGCCTCATATACTATGCGGGCAGCATGAGCAGATGATTGTTGTGCTGATGGGTGAAAAGCAAAAATAATTGGATTACGAGTTTTAAGGGAAATCAGCGATTTAAAGATAGCTGTTGAAGTTGGGTTAGTTGTTGGTGTGATACCACATATTACCCCAACAGGATCGGCTATTTCAGTTATACCAGTAACTTCATCCTCACTTATTATTCCAACAGTTTTTAGATTTCGCATATTGTTGACGACATATTCACAAGCAAACAAGTTTTTAGTTGCTTTATCTTCAAATACGCCTCGACCAGTTTCTTCATAAGCATGCATTGCTAATATGCCATGTTGATCAAGTGCAGCGACAGAAGCTTTAGCCACAATATAATCTACTTGGTTTTGATCTAAATGACGGAAATGCTCTAATGCTACTAAGCCTTTTTCAACTAATGAATTGACTTCTGCTTGAGCAGCACTGACTGTATTTTCCACAGTGTTAGTCATAATATTTTCTCCTAAAGTTTTTTAAAAATTAAAATTTCGCTGGGCGGAATTATACTGATTTGCAGTAGTGGAAAACTAGAAAATTTGTATAGAAACGTAATAAATCTGATCTGGATCAAAATTGAAAATAACTTATATCAAAAGTTCTCATCATTTGTCATACGATGGTATTAGATGGTATTAATTGTTAAATGCATCATTAGCTAATTTGCTAAAAGAAATGTTATTTTTCATACCAAATTTTATTGATATATAAGTGAACCTTTCCCGATGGGGTAATCACTTGAATTTCATCATCAACTTGTTTACCGATAAGAGATCTTGCAACTGGGCTGTCAATTGAAATCCAATTTTTACTTGGATCAAATTCATCACACCCGACAATACGGTATTGATTAATATCTCCAACTTCATTTTCTAATTCAACCCAAGCACCAAAAAATACTTTGCCTTCCTGTTTTGGATGAAAATCTACAATTTGTAGTACATCTAGTCGCTTGGATAAAAAACGAATACGACGATCGATCTCACGTAAACGTTTTTTGCCGTAAATGTATTCTGCATTCTCGCTACGATCTCCTAAGGCTGCGGCATCAGAGACTGCTTGAGTGACTTGTGGACGCTCTTTTTTCCATAAATATTTTAGTTCTTGATCGAGGGCTTTCCAGCCAGCCCTAGTTATATAGTTTGATTTAGACATGGACTAATTTATTTAATAACTTTTTCAAAAATTTAAATATAGTGCGGTTATTTTTTACGAAATTTAAGAAATATTCAATAATTATTTGAGTATTATGATAAAACACCGTATCCTATGGGTTTATTTTTAAGTCATAAAGTTAGATAAATGTTAAATCAACAAATCGCTAGTATTATTGCAACGGAACTTAATGTTAAGTCCAATCAAATTCTTGCGACTATTCAGTTGCTCGATGATGGCAATACGATTCCATTTATAGCTCGCTATCGTAAAGAAGCAACAGGAGCGTTAGATGATACTCAATTGCGGTACTTTGAAACTCGTTTGATTTATTTGCGTGAGCTTGATGATCGTCGTCAAAGTATTCTGAAATCTATTGAAGAGCAAGGTAAATTGACGGCTGAGTTACGTGAAAAAATTGAGCAAACTCAAAGTAAAACTGAATTAGAAGATTTGTATTTACCTTATAAACCTAAACGCCGAACAAAAGGACAGATTGCTATTGAGGCGGGTATTGAACCGTTAGCAGACTTATTGTGGGCAGACCCAGCGAAAGATCCAGAACAAAGTGCGGTGCAATTTCTCAATCAAGATGCAGGGTTTACTGATATTAAATCTGTGCTAGAGGCAGCTCGTTATATTTTAATGGAGCGATTTGCGGAAGATGCACAGCTTTTAGCTCAAGTTCGCCGTTATTTGCAACAAAATGCGATGATAGTTGCGAAAGTGATTGAAGGTAAAGAAAAAGAAGGCGAAAAATTTGCTGATTATTTTGATCATCGAGAATTATGGCGAAATGTACCGTCACACCGTGCTTTGGCAATGTTTCGTGGGCGTAAAGAAGGCTTTTTGCAATTGAGTTTAGATGCTGATCCTGAGCAAGAAGGAACACGGCAAAGTTACTGTGAAGAAATCATTCGTCAATATTTGAATGTGCATTTTTCAGGTCAGCCAGCAGATAAATGGCGTGAGCAAGTTATTAGTTGGACTTGGCGGATTAAAGTTGCTCTGCACTTAGAAACAGAGTTAATGTCTGCTTTACGTGAAAAAGCAGAAGAAGAGTCTATTAATGTATTTGCTCGTAATTTGACCGCACTTTTAATGACGGCACCAGCTGGTGCGAAAACAACGATAGGGCTTGATCCTGGGTTACGTACAGGCGTCAAAGTTGCTGTCGTAGATAATACAGGGAAGTTATTGTCAACTGATACAGTTTATCCACATACTGGTCAAGTAGAGAAAGCGATGGTTACTCTCTGTCAATTGATTGATAAGCATAATGTGGAGTTAATTGCTATTGGCAATGGTACAGCTTCTCGTGAAACTGAGCGTTTTGTCAAAGAAGTGATTAAAAAAATGCCTAATAATAAACCACAAACAGTAGTAGTGAGTGAGGCAGGAGCATCTGTGTATTCAGCTTCTGAACAGGCAGCATTGGAGTTTCCTCATCTTGATGTATCTTTACGTGGAGCAGTATCTATTGCCCGACGTTTACAAGATCCCTTAGCGGAGTTAGTTAAAATTGATCCTAAAGCTATTGGAGTGGGGCAATATCAACATGATGTTAATCAAAGTCAACTTGCTCGTAAACTCGATGCTGTAGTGGAGGATTGTGTAAATGCAGTGGGTGTTGATTTAAATACAGCTTCATCTGCACTGTTATCTCGAGTTGCTGGAATGAGTAAAACAATTGCTCAGAATATTGTGACTTACCGTGATGAGAATGGGCGGTTTAAAGCGCGTTCGGAACTTAAAAAAGTTCCTCGTTTAGGGATAAAAGCTTTTGAGCAATGTGCAGGTTTTATGCGTATTGCAAATGGTACAAATCCGTTGGATTCATCAGGTGTTCATCCTGAAGCTTATCCTGTAGTAGAGAAAATATTACAGGCAACAGAGAAGTCTATTCAGACTTTAATGGGCGATGTTCGAGCTATTCGCGAATTAAATGCGTCACAATTTATTGATGAGCAATTTGGTTTACCAACTGTGCAAGATATTTTTAGAGAATTAGAAAAACCAGGTCGAGATCCTCGTGGTGAATTTAAAACTGCGGTGTTTATGGATGGTATAGAAGATATTAGTGATCTTAAATCAGGTATGATTTTAGAAGGAACAGTTGCTAATGTTACTAATTTTGGGGCATTCGTCGATATTGGTGTACACCATTATGGTTTAGTCCATATTTCGGCGTTATCAGATAATTTCGTTGAGGATCCCCATCAAATCGTGAAAACGGGTGACATCGTCAAAGTAAAGGTGATTGATGTTGATGTGGCTCGTAAGCGAATTGCATTGACCATGCGTTTAGAAGAGCAGTTGGGAAATGCAGAAAAAAATCACCGCACTTTATCATCAAAAACTGGTGGTCAAACGGTGAAAAAACAATGTAGTCCAGCACAGACAGGTGTGATGGGAAATGCGTTTGCAGATGCATTAAAAAATTGGAAGAAGTGAGATAGAGGAATCATATGGTTAAAAATACTTTTGTTGTTGGCTTTATGCTATTTGCCATCTTTTTTGGCGCAGGAAATTTAATCTTTCCACCTAAATTAGGGTTTGAAAGTGGAGCAGATTTTTGGGTGTCGATTTTAGGATTTGTAGCTACAGGTGTGGGATTGCCATTGTTAGGTATTGTAGTGAGTTCTTTTTATAAAGGTGGCTATAAAGATGCACTGAAACAAATTCACCCTTGGTTTTCGCTAATTTTCTTAGCAGCTATTTATTTATCTATTGGACCATTTTTTGCTGGACCTCGCACGGGAGCTACAGCTTATGAAATGGCGGTTGTACCATTTATTGGACAGCCTGAATTTTGGTCTAAATTAATTTTTAGTCTTGTTTTCTTTGGCATTTCATTGTGGTTAAGTTTAAATCCATCAAAAATGGTTGATCGAGTAGGATCTATTTTGACTCCAGCACTATTGATTACTATTATTGCACTTGTTGTACGAGCTTATTTTATATTGAATGGTAATGCGGAAATAAAACCACATCAAGCTCAAGATTCAGCATTCTTTAATGGTATCATTGAAGGCTATTTTACTATGGATGCATTGGCATCTTTGTCTTTCTCTGTAATTGTAATTAATGCAGTAAAATCTAAAACTAGCGATAGCTCAGTGATTAAAAAGCAGACCATTTTGTCAGCTATAATTGCAGCGGTTGCTTTAGGTTTGATCTATGTTGCCCTTGGCTGGATTGGAAATAATTTACACATTGAAAGTGCTACATTGGAGACAATCAAACAAAATAGTCAAGATTTAGGAACGTACATTTTAAATAACACAGCACTTTTAACTTTCGGTGAACTCGGTCGTGGCTTACTTGTGTTAATTGTTACTTTAGCGTGTTTAACTACAGCGATTGGATTAGCCGTTGCAGTTAGTGAATATTTCAATGAAGTTTATCCAAAAATTTCTTATCGCACATATGTGATTTTATTTTGTATTATCAGCTTTGTTTTTGCTAATTTAGGTTTAAAACAAGTGATCAGTATGTCATTGCCTGTGTTATTAATTTTATATCCAATTTCAATGACAGTTATTTTCTTATTATTGCTTAATTTATTTATTCCATTGCCATTACTTGCTCATCGCTTGTCATTAGGATTAGTGACTATCATTTCTATACTATCTGTATTTGGCGTAGAGCATATGGAATTTGTTGAACAGTTACCATTGAAATCATATTCGATGGAATGGTTGCCATTTGCAGCAATAGGATTAATTATTGGTTATTTATTGCAAAGCATTAGAGGCAAGAAGAAAAATATTGTTCGCTAATAATTTTATTTAAGGGCTTTTTTAAGCCCTTATTTTTTATTACTTGTGTAGTTTTAGTGAGTAATAGATTGATATATAATGAAGCAGTTTATTGTTAATAAAGGAATAGAATATGCAAAATGCAAAAGATGAGGCACTTTACGCCCCAATCGAGTGGTCTGATTTTAGTGAAAGTTATACAGATATTTTATATCATAAATCTAATGATGGAATTGCGAAAATTACAATTAATCGTCCGCAAGTTCGAAATGCGTTTCGTCCACAGACAGTAAAAGAAATGATCCACGCTTTTTCTGATGCCCGTTTTGATGAAAAAATTGGAGTAATTATTCTCACAGGTCAAGGCGAGAAAGCTTTTTGTTCAGGAGGGGATCAGCGAGTTCGTGGTGATTACGGTGGTTATAAAGATGAGCAAGGAGTTCATCATTTAAATGTACTTGATTTTCAAAGGGATATTCGAAGCTGTCCTAAGCCAGTAGTTGCAATGGTTGCGGGATATGCAATTGGAGGGGGACACGTGTTGCATATGCTCTGTGATTTGACTGTTGCTGCGGATAATGCAATTTTCGGTCAAACAGGACCAAAAGTTGGATCATTTGATGGCGGTTGGGGAGCATCTTACATGGCTCGTGTAGTTGGTCAGAAAAAAGCACGTGAAATTTGGTTTTTATGTCGTCAATATAATGCCCAAGAAGCATTGGAAATGGGATTGGTCAATACAGTTGTACCTTACGCTGATTTAGAAAAAGAAACGGTGCGTTGGTGTCGTGAAATGTTACGCAACAGCCCGATTGCCTTGCGTTGTTTGAAAGCAGCTTTGAATGCGGACTGTGATGGTCAAGCAGGTTTACAGGAGCTGGCAGGTAATGCAACTATGTTATTTTATATGACGGAAGAAGGGCAGGAAGGACGCAATGCGTTTAATGAAAAACGTGTACCTGACTTCAGTAAATTTAAGCGAAATCCATAAATTTAATCAGTAAAAGTGTGGTAAGAATAGTGGAAAATTTGACCGCACTTTTGTCTTGTTTGAGGAGAAAATAATGTTGAAAAAATGCTTGTTTCTTTTATTGATTTTAGTGGTGCTAGGTATTTTTGCCACTTTCGTTATTTTTGATGCAAAAGATCACTGTTTAGATTATGGTGGTCGTTATAATGACAATACACAACAATGTGAACAGTAATGACAAATCGAATTTTTCATTTATACCAATATGCTATTCCTGTGGATAGCCAGCTTATTTTGCGCAATCGCTTTTTGAAGAAACGTGAAGGGTTGTTTGTGCAAATAAAATGTGGTGAGCATGAAGGTTGGGGGGAAATTGCCCCGTTGCCTGAATTTAGCCAAGAAACTCTAGAACAGGCGAAAGAGCAAACTGTTCAATGGTTAAAAAAGTGGGAGCAGGCAAGATCTGCAAATCAAAAATTTTCATTGCAAGGGCTATATCCGTCTGTTGCTTTTGGCTTAAGTTGTGCTTTGGCTGAAATGGAAGGAGAATTGGTGCAAGAAGGAAACTATCAAGTCGCCCCGTTATGTTACGGCGATCCTGATGAGCTTTATGATGTATTAAATCAAATTCCAGGGGAGAAGGTAGCTAAAATTAAGGTTGGCATGTATGAAGCAAATCGTGATGGTATGATTGCTGATATGTTGTTAGAAGCAATTCCCGATCTTTATTTACGTTTGGATGCCAATCGTAGTTGGACGTTGTCGAAAGCACAGTTGTTTGCCAAATATGTAAAGCCTGAACATCGTTCTCGCATTCAATTTTTAGAAGAACCTTGCAAAACTCGTGAGCAAAGTCGAATTTTTGCTGAACATCACAATATTGCTATTGCTTGGGACGAATCTGTGCGTGAACTCGATTTTTTTGTCCAAAAAGAACCGCACTTAGCTGCAATTATCATCAAACCTACTTTGATGGGATCGCTTGAATATTGTGTTCAGTTAATTGAAGAAGCTCATCGTCACGGAATAAAAGTAGTAATTAGTTCCTCAATTGAAAGTAGCTTAGGTTTAACTCAGCTGGCTCGGATTGCACAGCAATATACGCCAAATGTGATACCTGGATTAGATACGTTAAATTTAATGGATTATCAACTACTTCGAGCTTGGAAAGGTTCTCAATTACCATTACTTGGGTTAGATTCTGAATTTGTTCACAAAATTAGTTTTTAATTTCGAGACGATAGGTAAAAATATAGACTATAGTAAATTTGTGAAAAATTGACCGCACTTTAATAAAGTATTTTCTAATATTTTATGTGTTATTAGTTGAAATATTATCTTAGCTTCGTAATTTTCAATGCGGTAGAGGAAAAAAGTTATAATAAAGCGAATTTTAAAAGAGGAAGTTATGTTGTCATCTAGACGGATTTTATTGTTGAATGGTCCAAATTTAAATATGTTAGGCAAACGTGAGCCTAAACATTATGGACATATATCCTTAAATGATATTGAACAACGTATGCAAGAGTTAGCTACACATTACAATGTGAAACTTACTTGTTTTCAAGCGAATAGCGAAGATAAGTTGATTGATAAAATTCACCAAAGTTTTCAGCAGATTGATTTTATTTTACTTAATCCTGCAGCTTATACACATACTAGCGTAGCTTTACGTGATGCAATGTTAGCGGTCTCTATTCCTTTCGTAGAAATTCACTTATCTAATATCCATAAGCGCGAATCTTTTCGGCATCACTCCTATTTTAGTGATATTGCAGAAGGCGTGATTTGTGGTCTAGGAGCAAAAGGTTATGAATTTGCTTTTCAATTTGCATTGAATTATTTAGAAGAATAGAGAAGATAACCGCTAATTTATCGAAATTTTAAGAAAATTATCGCCAAATGAAATATTTTCAGGTAATCTCTCGGGATTACATAAAACATGAATCAAACTTACCGCACTTTAGCAACTTTTGGTAAGTTGTGGTTAGAATTTAATCTTTAGGAAAATGTTATGGACATTCGTAAAATTAAAAAACTTATTGAACTTGTTGAAGAGTCAGGCATTATGGAGCTTGAAATTTCGGAAGGTGAAGAATCTGTACGAATTAATCGTGGTACACCAGTTGCTCAAACTGTACAATACAGTTTACCAACAGCTGCTCCAGTTGCTCAGGCAGTTCCAGCTTCAGCCCCAGCCTCAGTAACTCCAGTAGAAACCCCTATAGTGAATGCAGAAATTAGTGGGCATAAAGTTCGCTCGCCAATGGTAGGAACATTTTATCGTAGCCCAAGTCCAGATGAAAAACCTTTTGTTGAAGTTGGGCAAACAGTAAAAGTTGGTGATGCTCTTTGTATTGTAGAAGCAATGAAAATGATGAATCGTATTGAGTCTGATAAAGCTGGCGTAGTAAAAGCTATTTTAGTTGATAATGCTGAGCCAGTAGAATTTGATGAAGTATTGATTATTATTGAATAATCTTTTTTCAATGTGAGAACATTTCACAATTATTTAAAGAGAGCATTCTTATGTTAGAAAAAGTTGTTATTGCTAACCGTGGTGAGATTGCATTACGGATTTTGCGAGCTTGTAAGGAGCTAGGCATAAAAACGGTAGCAGTTCATTCGACAGCGGATCGTGAATTAAAACATGTCTTACTAGCAGATCAGACAGTGTGTATTGGTCCAGCACCTTCTGCTAAAAGTTATTTAAATATTCCCGCTATTATTGCTGCTGCAGAAGTGACAGGTGCAGATGCTATTCATCCTGGATATGGATTTTTATCAGAAAATGCAGACTTTGCAGAGCAAGTTGAGCGTTCAGGTTTTACTTTTATTGGTCCAACTGCGGAAGTTATTCGCTTGATGGGTGATAAAGTTTCAGCGATTGATGCAATGAAAAAAGCAGGCGTGCCTTGTGTACCAGGATCTGGTGGACCTATCGGAACAGATATTGCTAAAAATAAAGAAATCGCTAGACGTATAGGTTATCCTGTTATTATTAAAGCATCAGGAGGTGGTGGTGGTCGTGGTATGAGAGTTGTTCGTGATGAAGAATCCCTCGCTGAATCTATTGCTATGACTAAAGCTGAAGCTAAAGCTGCTTTTAATAATGACATGGTATATATGGAAAAATATTTGGAAAATCCTCGTCATATTGAAATTCAAGTGCTTGCAGATACGCACGGTAATGCGATATATCTTGCTGAGCGAGATTGTTCAATGCAACGACGCCATCAAAAAGTCGTAGAAGAAGCTCCAGCACTAGGAATTAGCGAGAAAGTTCGCAATGACATTGGTTCTCGCTGTGCAAAAGCATGTGTAGAAATTGGCTATCGTGGAGCAGGAACATTTGAATTCCTGTATGAAAATGGGGAATTTTATTTCATTGAAATGAATACTCGTATTCAGGTAGAACATCCAGTTACTGAGATGATCACAGGAGTTGATTTGGTGAAAGAACAATTACGAATTGCTGCGGGATTTCCTCTTTCTTGCACTCAAAAGGATATTAAGGTCAGAGGTCATGCGATAGAATGTCGTATCAATGCAGAAGATCCAAAAACCTTCTTACCATCGCCAGGTAAAGTTAATCATTTACATTCACCAGGTGGACTAGGAGTACGTTGGGATTCTCATATTTATGGGGGCTATACGGTACCTCCGCATTACGATTCAATGATCGCTAAGTTAATCACTTATGGCGATACCCGAGAAGTTGCAATTCGTCGTATGCAAAATGCATTAGCAGAAACTATTATTAGCGGTATAAAAACGAACATTCCGTTGCATGATTTGATTTTATCAGATGAGAATTTCCAAGATGGAGGCACAAATATTCATTATTTAGAGAAAAAGCTAGGTATGCACGATTAATTATTTTTTAAAGAGGGTTGTATTGTGATACACCCTTTTATTTTGTTTTTTTATTTAGGATAGGAAATAAATGAAAGTAAATGAGCGTTACAAGCAAACTGCCATTGAAGCTCGTTGGGCAATTTGGTTAACAGTTTTTTATGCAATAGGTTGGTGTGTTTGTGCGTATTTACCGCAAAGCAGTACTATGGGTGCGTTAGGTTTTCCTCTATGGTTTGAGTTATCTTGTATCTATTTACCAATCGCCTTTGTAATTATTACTTATTTAGTAGTGAAGAAGATTTATAAGAATATTTCTCTTGATAAGGAGAAGCACTAATGAACTTGAGTATTATTATTCCTCTTGTAATTTATTTAATTTTAGTATTTGCCTCCGCACTTTATGCTTATTCAAAACGTCAACAGGGTGATTTTTTAACAGAATACTACATTGGCAACCGCACTATGAAGGGTTTTGTGTTGGCTATGACAATGGCGGCTACTTATATTGGGGCGAGTTCCATTATCGGTGGTCCTAGTGGAGCTTATAAATATGGACTTGGTTGGGTATTACTTGCCATGATTCAAGTGCCAGTATTGTTACTTGTATTAGGAGTATTGGGTAAGAAACTAGCAATAGCTTCTCGTGAGCATAATTTAATTACTATTAGCGATTTGCTGTTACAACGTTATAAAAGTAAAACATTAGTATTAGTAGCAAGTTTGTCCCTGTTGACAGCATTATTTGCAGGTATGGTAGTGCAATTTATTGGCGGAGCGAGATTATTAGAAGGTACGATTGGTATAAATTATACACAAGCATTATTGATCTTTGCATTAACTGTTGGTGTTTATACTTTTATCGGTGGATTTCGAGCTGTTGTATTGACTGATACTATTCAAGGTTCGGTAATGATTTTGGGTACATTATTGCTATTAGGAGGAGTGATCTACGCTGCTGGGGGGGTAGAAAGTGCGGTCACAAAACTAATAGAAATTGATCCTGATTTAGTGACGCCACAGGGGCCAAATGATAAACTCGGTTTTACTTTTATGACTTCATTTTGGGTGTTAGTTTGTTTCGGTATTATTGGATTACCACAAACTGCGATCCGCGGTTTTGCTTTTAAAGATAGCAAAGCTTTACATCGTGGTATTGTTATCGGTACTCTAGTCGTCGCATTAGTGATGATGACAATCCACCTCGCTGGTGCATTAGGGAGAGCAGTGTTGCCTGACTTGACGGTACCTGATAAAGTTATTCCAACTTTGATGTTGCATGTATTGCATCCTGTAGTTGCGGGTATTTTTCTTGCCACTCCAATGGCTGCAATTATGTCTACTTTAGATTCACATTTATTACAATCGTCTTCAATTTTTATCAAAGATTTGTATTTATCGATTAATCCAAATGCTATAAAAGATCAGCGAAAATTGAAGCTTTTTTCCACAGCAATGACTTTAATTTTAACTGTTCTAGTAGTAGTGATGGCTTATAATCCGCCTGATATGCTAATTTGGTTGAATTTGCTCGCACTTGGAGGTTTGGAATCCGCTTTTTTATGGGTTTTAGTATTAGGCTTGTTTTGGGAAAAAGCAAATGCTCATGGTGCGATTACGTCAATGATTGTTGGAGTGGGTGTATATGTATTTTTTACTGTAACAGGTATTAAGATTTTTGAGTTCCATCAAATTGTTCCTTCGCTAGTTATTAGTTTAATTGCTTTTTTGATTGGTAATAAATTTGGTGAAAATTCACCGCACTTTAAATAACATTAAGGAAAAATTATGGCTTGGATACAAATTCGGCTAAACAGCACAGATAAAAAAGCAGAAAAAATTAGTGATTATTTACAAGAAATTGGAGCAGTATCTGTTACTTTTGTAGATAGCCAAGATACACCAATTTTTGAGCCCCTGCCTGGAGAAACTCGTTTATGGGGTAACACTGATATTATCGCTTTATTTGATGCAAAAACAGACATGAAACAAATTGTTAACTTGCTAAAAAATGAAGGGCATTTTTCCGTTGACAGTGCTTATAAAATTGAACAGATTGAAGATAAGGACTGGGAAAGAGAATGGATGGATAATTTTCATCCAATGCAATTTGGTAAACGTTTGTGGATTTGTCCAAGTTGGCGTGAAATCCCTGATAAGAATGCAGTGAATGTGCTGCTTGATCCTGGATTAGCCTTTGGAACAGGCACACACCCTACGACAGCACTTTGTCTTGAATGGCTTGATAGTCTAGATTTAGCAGGAAAAACAGTGATTGATTTTGGTTGTGGTTCTGGAATTTTAGCTATTGCAGCTTTAAAACTTGGTGCAAAAAGTGCGGTAGGAATTGACATCGATCCTCAAGCAATCACAGCAAGTCGGAATAATGCGGAACAAAATGGTGTAAGCGAACGTTTACGACTATTTTTATCTGCAGATACACCGCCAGAGCTTAAAGCGGACATCGTAATAGCGAATATTCTAGCTGGTCCATTAAAAGAGTTATATCCAGTAATTGATAGTTTAGTAAAACCACAAGGTTTACTTGGGTTATCAGGGATCTTAGAAAGTCAAGCTTTGTCAGTTTGTGATACTTATTCTCAAACTTTTTTTCTTGATCCCGTTACTGAACGGGAAGAATGGTGCCGAATTACTGGGAAATTAAAACTCTAATAGCGATAAAATTACTTATCTTAAATTAACTTTGTCAAGTTTTAGTTCCAAATTTGTACAAAAAATTTGATCAGGTTTAAATATAGATTAAATTTTGCAAAAAAAAGTTATTTTGTATAAAAAATATTCTTTTCAAATGCAATAAAAATGCGTATGATAGCACCCCTTGCAAGTTGGAGTTAGTGCTTAATCTTAATCAGATTGTTTGTTATAGGGAAAAAATGCAGATTGGTTATCATAAGTTAAAAAACCGTCTTTTTTTGGCACCTATGGCAGGTGTTACAGATTTACCTTTTAGGCGTATTTGTTCTGATTATGGTGCGGGATTGACATTTTCTGAAATGATGTCTACTAATCCGCAAGTTTGGCACACTGAAAAATCAAAATTGCGTTTATCCTATCATCAAGATGTAGGAATTAATGCAGTGCAAATAGCGGGTTCTGATCCCGATGAAATGGCTCAAGCTGCACGGATTAATGTTGCGTATGGTGCACAGCTTATTGATATTAATATGGGCTGTCCAGCTAAAAAAGTAAATCGTAAAATGTCTGGCTCAGCACTTTTACAATATCCTGATTTAGTGCAACGCATTTTAACTGCTGTAGTGAGTGCGGTAACAGTTCCTGTTACTTTGAAAATTAGAACAGGTTGGGATCAAAAGAACCGAAATTGTGTTGAAATAGCAAAAATCGCTGAAGATGCTGGTATTCAAGCATTAACTATTCATGGTCGAACTCGACAGTGTTTGTTTGATGGTAATGCTGAATATGAGCATATCAAAGCGGTAAAACAACAAATTTCTATTCCAGTCATTGCTAATGGTGATATAACGTCACCGCAGAAAGCACGTGATGTGTTAGATTATACTGGAGTAGATGCAATAATGATCGGGAGGGCTGCATTAGGGAATCCATGGATTTTTAAATCAATGGAAGCTTTGTTGGAGTCAGATTCGATAGTTTCAGCCCCCGATTTAGATGAAAAATGCAGCGTGATATTACGACATATCCGTGATATTCATCAGTTTTATGGGGAAGAAAAAGGATACCGTATCGCTCGTAAGCATGTAGCGTGGTATTTACAGGGAATTCAACCTAATTCCGATTTTAGACAGACTTTCAATAGTATATCTAGTGCTGCAGAGCAACTTGATGTGTTGGAAGATTTTTTAAATTTTACTCGATTGGATAGAAAAAATGTTAGAACAACAACGTAATCCTGCTGAAGCATTAACAGTTTCAGTATTAAATTCACAATCTCAAGTAACAAATAAGCCACTTCGTGATTCTGTGAAACAAGCATTGAGAAATTATCTTTCACATTTAGATGGACAAGATGTGAATGATCTTTATGAATTGGTTTTAGCGGAAGTTGAACATCCAATGTTGGATATGGTTATGCAATATACACGTGGTAATCAAACTCGTGCTGCGACAATGCTAGGTATTAACCGTGGCACGTTACGTAAAAAATTGAAAAAATACGGAATGGGTTGATTAAAGAGAGCATTCTTTTGTTAAATAAAAGTGCGGTCATTTGAAGACAAACTTTTATTACATTTTATGTTAAAAATCGGATTTAGGAATAGATCCGATTTTTTATTTGTGCTTTCTTTGTAATTTTTTGTAATAAAAAATAGTTATCCTTGATTGACATAAAAAATTCAAAATTAGCATAAAAATAAAGCCGATATAGTGAATTTAGTTATATCGGCTTTTTATTATCCATTTTGTTTATTTATCTTAGGCAAACGTTTTCGTTCTGGTCAAATTTCATTTATAATACAGTTGTTTTTTTATTTTAGATAGGATTTTTTTATGTTACAAATTTTTCGTGGTTCTCCTGCGTTATCTGATTTTCGTTTAAACCAGTTGGCAATTCGTTTTGAACAAGATAATTTGCCAGTCCTATCTTGTTATGCAGAATTTTTACATTTTGCTAATTTAATAGAGCCACTAGCTGATATAGAAAAAGAAAAATTAAAAGAACTTTTGCATTATGGACCAGCTCAGGAATCACAAGAGCCTCATGGAAAATGTTTCATTGTCATTCCTCGTATAGGCACAATTTCCTCTTGGTCATCAAAAGCGACAGATATTGCACATAATTGTGATTTAGATAAAGTAGTCCGTTTGGAGCGTGGTATTAGTTATTATTTTAAATTTGATCGCAGCTTAACGTTAGAAGAACAGCAAAAATTACTTTCTCATATTTATGATCCTATGATGGAAACCATTATCCATCACCCGAAAGAAGCTAATATTTTATTTGAACAACGTGATCCAAAACCTTTTACTACTGTTGATATATTAACAGGCGGACGTGTTGCATTAGAGATTGCAAATAGTCGCTTAGGTTTGGCATTAGCTGAAGACGAAATCGATTATCTAATCAATAACTTTACCGCACTTGATCGTAATCCTACAGATGTAGAACTTTATATGTTTGCGCAAGCTAATTCAGAACATTGTCGTCATAAGATTTTTAATGCGGACTGGATTATTGATGGTAAAAAACAAGAAAAATCCTTGTTTAGAATGATAAAAAATACTTTTGATAAAACTCCTGATTATGTACTTTCTGCTTATAAGGATAATGCCGCGGTAATGGAAGGTTCAAGAGTGGGACGATTTTTTCCAGACTCAGATGGGCAGTATCGGTATCATCAAGAAGATACTCATATTTTAATGAAAGTAGAAACTCATAATCATCCAACGGCAATATCTCCATTCCCTGGAGCTGCAACAGGTTCAGGTGGAGAAATTAGAGATGAAGGTGCAACAGGTCGGGGAGCTAAGCCTAAAGCGGGCTTAATGGGTTTTTCTGTTTCTAATTTATGTATCCCAAATTTTATTCAAGCTTGGGAGAATCCACTCTCTAAGCCTAGCCGTATTGCATCTGCGTTAGATATTATGATTGAAGGACCGCTTGGTGGTGCAGCATTTAATAATGAATTTGGTCGTCCAGCTTTGCTTGGCTATTTCCGTACTTATGAAGAAAAGGTGAATAGTTTTAATGGAGAAGAAGTTCGAGGATACCACAAACCCATTATGCTTGCTGGAGGGATTGGTAATATTCGAGCAGAGCATGTCAATAAAGAGGAGATACCTGTAGGGGCGAAATTAATAGTTTTGGGTGGACCTGCAATGAATATTGGTTTAGGCGGTGGAGCTGCTTCTTCAATGACTTCAGGCAAATCAAAACAAGATTTAGATTTCGCATCTGTTCAACGTGACAACCCAGAAATGGAACGTCGCTGTCAAGAAGTGATTGACCGCTGTTGGCAATTAGGAGCGGAAAATCCAATTTTGTTTATTCATGATGTTGGTGCAGGTGGATTATCTAATGCAATGCCAGAATTAGTACATGATGGTGGACGTGGTGGTAAATTTGAATTACGTCAAATTTTGACTGATGAACGAGAAATGTCACCGTTGGAAATTTGGTGTAATGAATCTCAAGAACGCTATGTTTTAGCGGTTTCAACAGAAAAGTTACCGCACTTTACTGCAATTTGTGAACGTGAACGGGCTCCTTTTGCTGTCATTGGTGAAGCTACAGAGCAGTTGCATTTAACTTTGCACGATACGCATTTTGATAATAATCCGATTGATTTACCAATGAATGTGTTATTAGGTAAGACACCGAAGATGGTTCGCAATGTAAAATCTTCTCAAGTAAATAATAGCCCTCTAGATCAGTCCGAGATATTAATTAAAGATGCATTGCATCGTGTATTACGTTTACCAGCAGTGGCTGAAAAAACATTTTTGATCACTATCGGAGATCGAACAGTAACAGGAATGGTAGCTCGAGATCAAATGGTAGGACCTTGGCAGATTCCTGTTGCAGATTGTGCAGTGACTACTGCGAGCTTAGATAGTTATCATGGCGAAGCAATGTCTATTGGGGAACGTAGTCCTGTTGCATTGTTAGATTTTGCCGCTTCAGCACGCTTAGCTATAGCGGAAAGCTTAACTAATATTGCTGCTACTAATATTGGTGATATTAAACGAGTTAAATTATCTGCAAATTGGATGGCTGCTGCTGGGCATGGTGGTGAAGATGCGGGACTTTATCAAGCGGTAAAAGCTGTAGGTGAAGAGCTTTGCCCAGCGTTAGGCTTAACGATTCCTGTAGGTAAAGATTCAATGTCAATGAAGACTACATGGATAGAAAATGGCGAGCAAAAATCAGTGACCGCACCTATGTCAGTAATTATTAGTGCTTTTGCTCGAGTCGAAGATGTCCGCAAAACAGTTACACCACAGTTACGGACAGATAAAGGAGCTAGTCGTTTACTTTTGATTGATCTTGGAGAAAGTAAAAATCGATTAGGAGCGACTGCACTTGCTCAAGTTTATAAGCAGTTAGGTGATACTCCTGCAGATGTAGTTAATGTGTCAACTCTAAAAGGCTTTTTTAATGCAATGCAAGAATTAGTACAGAAAGAAAAATTACTTGCTTACCATGACCGCTCAGATGGTGGTTTAATTGTTAGCCTTGTAGAAATGGCATTTGCTGGTAATTGTGGGCTTTCTGTAGAAATTAGTGCGTTAGGTGATAATGATCTTGGTGTTTTATTTAGCGAAGAATTGGGTGCTGTAATTCAAGTGGCTGAAGGTGACTTACATACAGTACGAGATATTTTAGCTAAACATAATTTAATTCATATAACTAAAGAACTTGGTACCGTTACCAATGATGATCATATTGAAATTACACGTAGCACTAAAGTACTGCTAAGTGAAAGAAGATCTGAATTACGTGGAATTTGGGCAGAACTTACTCATAGAATGCAACGATTACGTGATAATTCTGATTGTGCAGATCAAGAATTTGCGATGAAGAAAGATCCACAAAATAAAGGACTTTCTGTACAGTTAAGCTATGATGTGAATAAAGATATTGCAGCACCTTACATTGCCACAGGCGTACGTCCAAAGATCGCAATTCTACGAGAACAAGGAGTAAATAGTCATTATGAAATGGCTGCGGCTTTTGATCGAGCAGGTTTTAATGCTATTGATGTGCATATGAGTGACTTACTCAATAAAAATTATAATCTTAATGATTTCAATGCATTAGTTGCTTGTGGTGGTTTTTCTTATGGAGATGTTCTTGGTGCTGGTGGTGGTTGGGCAAAATCTATTTTATTTAATACCGCACTTCGTGAACAATTTACCGAATTTTTTCAACGAGAAGATACCCTTGCTTTAGGAATTTGTAATGGTTGTCAAATGATTGCCAATTTAGCCGAAATTATTCCAGGTGCAGATAATTGGGGACGTTTTGTTCGTAATAAATCAGAACGTTTTGAAGCTCGAGTTGCTATGGTTAGAATTAATCAAACTAATTCACCATGGTTTGATGGTATGGCTGGATCACATATGCCAATTGCAGTATCTCATGGAGAAGGGCGGATCGAATTTAAACATAATTCACAATTACAAGCTTTACATGCACAGAATTTAGTTGTAGCTCAGTATGTGGATTATAATTTACAACCAACCGAAATTTACCCAGCTAATCCAAATGGTTCTGTAGAAGGAATCACCGCACTTTGTAATCAAAATGGTAGAGTGGCAATTATGATGCCACACCCTGAACGAGTTTTTCGTGCAGTGAATAACTCTTGGTATCCTGAACAATGGCAAGAAGATGGTGCTTGGTTACGTTTATTCCGCAACGCACGTGTTTTTTTTAAATAGTTAATAAAAATAGTGTTAATAGTTAACGCTATTTATTTTTATAGCATAAAATCAGAAATTGTGGGTTGTTAAACAGGTCGGATTATGAAACAATTCAAGGTTATTCATTTTACTTAAAAAATTCAAGGTGAAGGATAGTGATCGATTTCGATGGCTACCGCCCAAACGTAGGAATTGTTATTTATAACCGACAGGGACAAGTGCTTTGGGCAAAAAGGCACGGACAAAATTCATGGCAATTTCCACAAGGCGGGATTAACGATAATGAAACTGCAGAGCAGGCAATGTATCGTGAGTTATTTGAAGAAGTAGGATTAACGCCAAAAGATGTCAAACTCCGTTATACGTCAAAACAATGGTTGCGTTACAAATTACCTAAAAGACTATTGCGCTATGATAGTAAGCCAATTTGTATTGGTCAGAAACAAAAATGGTTTTTATTACAGCTTATCTCAGATGAGAAAAATATTAGCGTACAGCACAATAAATCTCCTGAGTTTGATGGCTGGCGTTGGGTTAGTTTTTGGTATCCTGTTCGTCAAGTGGTTTCTTTTAAAAAAGAGGTGTACCGTAAGGCGATGAAAGAATTTGCTTCTGTATTGTTTGTTCATAAAGAAAGTGTTATAGCAACGCATTATGATAATAAATCTTATCAGCAAAGCAAAAAGGGAGGATCAGGAAAGTATCAAAAACGATTATTTAATACAAATAAACTAAGGAAATAAATATGATGAGTTTTTTCTTTGTCTGTTTAGCATTAGGTTGTATTGCAGGATTTTTAGCTGGTTTATTTGGTATTGGCGGAGGGATGATTATTGTTCCAACACTAGTGTATATTTTACCGATGGTTGGCATACCTGATCATTTATTGATGTCTGTGGCTCTGGGAACTTCTTTCGCTACTATTGTTGTTACTGGATTTTCTTCAGCACAACGACACCATAAGCTTGGTAATGTTATGTGGCGTGAAATTAAATTATTAGCCCCTGTTATTATGTTAACCACGTTCATTTCAGGTTTATTTATTGGGCAATTAGATAAAACTGTTTCTAGTAAAATTTTTGCTTGTTTAGTTATTTATTTAGCCATTAAAATGGCGTTGTCTATAAAGCCTAAAGAAACTCTAAAAAAATTGACCGCACTTTCCGCCGTAATTGGTGGTATTTTGATTGGTATTGCTTCAAGTGCTGCTGGTATCGGTGGCGGTGGTTTTATTGTCCCTTTCTTAAATTCTCGTGGTATTGAAATGAAAAAGGCGATAGGCTCCTCTGCACTTTGTGGCATGTTACTGGGTTTATCTGGTATGTTAAGTTTTATCATTGGTGGTTGGAATGCTAAAAATATGCCTGATTTTTCAATTGGCTATGTTTATCTTCCTGCATTATTTGGTATCACTTTGACTTCATTTTTTACTTCAAAAATCGGTGCTACACTTACGACGAAGTTGCCTGTAAAAACATTAAAAAAGGCATTTTCATTATTACTCATTGCGATTGCTATTGATATGTTTCTTAAATAAGGATAACTATGCAGACTGAATTTATTACTTTTCCGCAGTTTGACCCTGTCATTTTTTCATTAGGACCTATTAGTTTGCGTTGGTATGGACTGATGTATTTATTAGGTTTTATTTTCGCTCGTTGGCTTGCGGTTCGCCGTGCGAATAAACCACAAAGTGGTTGGTCAGTCGAACAAGTTGATAATTTATTGTTTAATGGTTTTTTAGGCGTTTTTTTAGGTGGAAGAATAGGTTATGTATTCTTTTATCAATTTGATTCTTTTTTGCAAGAACCCAGCTATTTATTTCGAGTATGGGAAGGTGGTATGTCTTTTCATGGAGGCTTAATTGGAGTAATTTTATCTATGTTGATTACTGCTAAATTGCAGAAACGTAGTTTTTGGGCAACAGCCGATTTTGTAGCTCCTCTTATTCCATTTGGCTTGGGCATCGGGCGGATTGGTAATTTTATCAATGATGAATTATGGGGACGAGTAACGGATGTCTCTTGGGCTGTGTTGTTTCCATCTGGTGGTTATTTACCTCGTCATCCTTCTCAGCTTTATGAATCCTTTCTGGAAGGATTGGTATTATTTATTATTTTAAATTTGTTTATTAACAAACCACGTCCAACAGGATCTGTTGCGGGGCTGTTTTTAGTTTGTTACGGATTTTTCCGCTTTATCGTTGAATACTTCCGTGAACCCGATCCACAACTGGGACTGTTTTTGGGGCAGCACATTTCTATGGGGCAAATTTTGTCTATACCGATGATTGTTATCGGTATAATTATTATGTTGTATGCATATAGTCGAAGTGCGGTTAAAAAAGTTATATAAAAAGAGAGTAACAAATGCATCAATATTTAGATTTATGTCAGCGAATTATTGAACAAGGTACATGGGTTGCAAATCAACGTACTGGTAAAAAATGTCTCACTGTAGTAAATGCAGATTTGACTTACAATGTAGCTAATAATGAATTTCCATTAATTACTACCAGAAAAAGTTATTGGAAAGCTGCTATTGCAGAATTTTTAGGCTATATAAGAGGCTATGATAATGCTGCGGATTTCCGTAAACTTGGCACAAAGACATGGGATGCTAATGCTAATGATAACATTGCTTGGTTGAATAATCCTCATCGTAAAGGTGTTGATGATATGGGGCGAGTTTATGGAGTTCAAGGGCGAGCTTGGCGAAAACCAAATGGCGACACATTTGATCAATTACGTAAAGTAGTGAATAATTTAACTAATGGTATTGATGATCGTGGTGAAATTATAACTTTTTTTAATCCAGGTGAAACAGAGTTAGGTTGTTTACGTCCTTGTATGCATACACATACATTCTCGCTATTAGGAGATACGCTCTATTTAACGAGTTATCAGCGTTCATGTGATGTTCCGCTCGGTTTGAATTTCAATCAAATTCAAGTTTTCACTTTTTTGGCTTTGATGGCACAAATCACAGGTAAAAAACCTGGTTACGCTTTCCATAAAATTGTTAATGCTCATATTTACGAAGATCAACTTGAGCTAATGCGTGATGTGCAGTTAAAACGAGAGCCATTACCTTTGCCTAAACTTGAAATTAATCCTGATATTAAAACGTTAGAAGATTTAGAAACATGGGTGACAATAGATGACTTTAAAGTTGTTGGTTACCAATGCCATTCACCTATTAAATATCCTTTTTCTGTATAAAGAGTAAAAATTAAGAAGATAGTATTTGCTGTATAGGATAAGACGTAAAAGGCATTTAAAGTGCGGTTTGATTTTGATGAAAAAATGATGAAACGAGCTTTGTCTTTAGCTGATGAAGCAGAGCGATTAGGGGAAATCCCTGTTGGTGCGGTATTAGTTGATGAAAAAGGTAATATTCTTGGAGAAGGTTGGAATTTATCAATTACTAATTCAGATCCAACCGCTCATGCAGAAATTATTGCTTTAAGACGTGCTGCTCAAAAAATAAAAAATTATCGTTTATTAAATACAACTCTATACGTAACATTAGAGCCTTGTACAATGTGTGCGGGTGCTATTTTACATAGTAGAATAAAACGTTTAGTGTTTGGGGCAGCAGATTATAAAACAGGTGCGGTTGGCTCTCGTTTCCATTTTTTTGATGATTATAAAATGAATCATACGGTTGAAATTGAAAGTGGTATTTTAGCTCAGGAGTGTGGTCAAAAATTAAGCGATTTTTTTCGAAAAAGACGTGAGCAAAAGAAACTAGAAAAATCAACCTATTAGAAATATTATTGTCCTTTCTAATAAAGAGACTTCGCTTTTTATTGAATATGTAATAGAAAAGTAATTTATTGTAAAGAACTTTTTATAATTGTTAATGTCTAAGTTTGCATGAAGATAGAATAGATTGTTGAGAACAGTTGATCTTATCTGAAATTATGCTATAACTATCCAGTTAATCCATTTAAATTAAGAAGGAAAACGATGAGTAGAGAAACACAAACTATGTTGTTGGTTCCACAAGGTAGTCTTGAGGGGTATATTCGTGCAGCGAATGAGTATCCAATGCTAACTCTTGACGAAGAAAAGGAATTGACGGAGCGTTTGTATTATCAAGAAGATTTGGAAGCAGCTAAAAAGTTGATTTTATCTCATCTTCGTTTCGTGATTCATGTAGCTCGTGGTTATTCGGGCTATGGTTTACCGCAAGCAGATTTAATTCAAGAAGGTAATATTGGCTTGATGAAAGCAGTAAAACGTTTCAATCCTGAGGTAGGTGTACGCTTAGTATCTTTCGCTGTGCATTGGATTAAAGCAGAAATTCATGAGTATGTGTTGCGAAATTGGAGAATTGTTAAAGTTGCTACTACTAAAGCTCAACGCAAATTGTTTTTTAATTTAAGAAAAACGAAACAACGTTTAGGATGGTTTAATGAAAATGAAGTAGATATGGTCGCTCAAGAGTTGGGAGTATCTAAAGAGGATGTAATCGAAATGGAAAGCCGAATGACAGGATCTGACGTTGGCTTTGATTTGCCTGACGATAGTGATGACGAAACTTATGCACCCGCTTTATATTTAGAAGATAAGTCTTCCAATTTTGCAGCTGAATTAGAAAATGAGAATTTTGAAAATCAAGCTGTTGAGCAATTGTCTTATGCTTTAGAAGGGCTTGATGAACGTAGTCAAGACATTATTAGAACTCGCTGGTTAGATGAAAATAAGGCTACTTTGCAGGATTTAGCTGTGAAATACAATATTTCTGCAGAACGTGTAAGACAGCTAGAAGCCAGTGCTTTGAAAAAATTAAAAAATGCAGTGAATTTTTAACTCCTTTTAATTTAAAATATTTTGATAGGGCGAACTTATAAAGTTTGCCTCTGTTTTTTGCATAAAATGTAAAACGCCACACCGCACTTTTGTTGCATTCTTTTGGGGTATGAGCATTTTTTGTGAAATTATTTTAAAAAATACTTTATTTTTTGCTAAAAAAGTGTACTATGTGCGACCTTATCAGACAGTTCGTCTGATAGTCAGATTTTCCAATTCCAGGAAATAAAAAAGCTGCAACGCTTTTTTTAATAAGTAGCGAGTCAAATGCCCCATGGCTCTTATTTTAAAATAAGAAAGCTTAGGCTTTCCGCAAGGCACCGACTTATTTTTTTAACCTCTAATAGAAGGTACGTTTAAGATATGACAAATACTCCTGTAAATCCAATTAATCAAGCCACAAATGCCTATTACTTAACTCGCCAGGATCAGATGGAATCCAATGTTCGTAGTTATCCTCGTAAGTTACCATTAGCTATTGCTAAAGCTCATGGTTGTTGGGTAACGGATGTGGAAGGTAATGAATATCTTGATTGTTTGGCTGGTGCGGGGACATTAGCATTAGGACATAATCACCCTGCGGTTATTCAAGCAATTAAAGACGTTTTAGACAGTGGTCTACCGCTACACACTTTAGATATTACAACACCGTTAAAAGATGCTTTTACTGCTGAATTATTGTCATTTTTTCCTAAAGATCAGTATTGCTTGCAGTTTTGTGGTCCATCTGGGGCAGATGGCACAGAAGCGGCCATTAAATTAGCGAAAACTTATACTGGACGTGGTAACGTGATTTCTTTTTCTGGTGGTTATCATGGAATGACCCATGGTTCGTTGTCTATGACTGGCAATTTAAATGCGAAAAATGCTGTACAAAATTTAATGGCTGGTGTGCAATTTATGCCTTATCCACATGAATATCGTTGTCCATTAGGGCTAGGTGGAGAAGCGGGTGTTGACGCTTTAACTTATTATTTTGAAAACTTTATTGAAGATGTAGAGAGCGGTGTTGTTAAACCTGCAGCAGTGATTCTTGAAGCTATTCAAGGAGAGGGCGGAGTAGTGACCGCTCCTGTAAAATGGTTGCAAAAAATACGTGAAGTAACAAGAAAACATGGCATCATTTTAATTTTAGATGAAGTTCAAGCTGGTTTTTGTCGTTCAGGTAAAATGTTTGCATTTGAACATGCAGGGATTGATCCTGATGTAGTAGTAATGTCAAAAGCAGTAGGAGGTAGTTTGCCATTAGCCGTGCTAGCAATTAAAAAAGAATTTGATGCGTGGAAACCAGCAGGTCACACAGGGACATTTCGTGGTAATCAAATGGCGATGGCTACAGGTTATGCTACATTGAAAGTGATGAAAGAACAAAATTTGGCTGAACATGCTCGAGTTTGTGGTGAATTTTTACAAACAGAATTGAAAAAATTGTCTGAAACCTATCCTTGTATTGGTAATGTTCGTGGTCGTGGACTGATGATTGGTATTGAAATTGTTGATGAACGTCAACCTCAAGATCGAATTGGTGCGTATCCAGCTGATTGTGATTTAGCTGCTGCAATTCAAAAAGCTTGTTTTGAAAATAAATTATTACTAGAGAGAGGTGGACGTGGTGGCAATGTAGTACGTATTCTTTGTCCATTAATTATAACTCAAACAGAATGTGAAGAGATGATCAAGCGTTTCAGCAAATCTGTCGCTGAAGCGGTCAAAGCCATTCGAGCTTAACTTATTGCTGTTTTGGAAAGTGCGGTTAAAATTACCGCACTTTTGTTTAACGTATTCTTACTTAACGATTTCATTAAAGGAAACAATATGGTAGATTTTGCTAAACATCAACAAGCGTTATTATGCCGTGATCCTCAATCTATTTCAGATTATAAAACATTAATGCAAACTGCAGTAAATGCAGTTGCAGAATGGTTAAAAAATGAAAAAATGTACACGGGTGGTAGTATTAAACAACTACGCAGTGAAATTGCGTTTAATCCTTCCAAACAAGGTATTGGTCTAGAGAAGTCTTTACAGCGTTTAATTGAATTATTTTTAAACAAGAGTTTGAAGGTACATCACCCACATTCTTTAGCTCATTTGCATTGCCCAACGATGGTTGCTAGCCAAATTGCAGAAGTGTTAATTAATGCAACTAATCAATCTATGGATTCTTGGGATCAAAGTCCAGCTGGTTCTTTGATGGAAGTGCAATTGATTGACTGGTTACGACAAAAAGTTGGTTTTGCACCAGGTCAAGCTGGCGTGTTTACTTCAGGTGGTACGCAGTCTAATCTAATGGGAGTATTATTAGCTCGAGATGCTTGTATTGCTAAAAACTGGAAAACGGTTGAAGGCAAAGAGTGGTCTGTTCAGCAAGATGGAATCCCAGCAGATGCGATCAAAAAAGTAAAAGTAGTTTGTTCTGAAAATGCTCATTTTTCAGTGCAAAAAAATATGGCAATGATGGGAATGGGCTTTCAGTCAGTAGTTACTGTGCCTTGTAATGCGAATGCTCAAATGGATATAGTCGCTTTACAAAAAACGTTGACAGAATTGACTGCTAAAGGAAATTTGATTGCTTGTATTGTTTCTACAGCAGGCACGACAGATGCTGGAGCGATTGATTCACTTAAAGATATTCGCAAGTTAGCAGATCAGTACGAAGCTTGGGTTCATGTTGATGCTGCTTGGGGTGGAGCTTTATTGCTTTCTAATGAATATCGCCATTGGCTTGACGGTTTAGAGTTAGTGGATTCTGTTACTTTAGATTTTCATAAACATTTCTTTCAAAGTATTTCTTGTGGTGCATTTTTGTTAAAAGATGAAAAAAATTTCCGCTTTATTGATTATAAAGCAGATTATTTAAATTCTGAATATGATGAAGAACATGGCGTACCAAATTTAGTATCGAAATCTTTGCAAACTACTCGTCGTTTTGATGCTCTAAAACTATGGCTTACAGTAGAAGCGTTAGGTGAGGAATTATATGGTTCAATGATCGATCACGGAATTAAATTGACTCGTGAAGTAGCTGATTATATTAAAGAAAATGATGAATTAGAGCTTCTAGTTGAGCCACAATTTGCTTCAGTGCTATTTCGTGTCGTGCCAACAAATTATCCAGTAGAATTCATTGATAACTTAAATCAGCATGTAGCGGATGAATTATTTGCTTGTGGTGAGGCAAATATTGGAGTGACTAAAGTTAACGGAATACAAGCTTTAAAAATGACCACATTGAGTCCAATTGCAACTTTAGATAATGTTAAAGTTCTATTAAATCAAGTAATCAGTGAAGCTCATCGAATTAAAGGTGCTGTAGTTGAAGGAAATTACCAAATAGTAATTGATTAGATCTTTATCTTTTTTAAGATAATTCGAAAAAGTGACCGCACTTTAACTAAAACTAAAGTGCGGTTTTTTTATTGAAAAGATATTGATTTGAAATCACGTTGCTAATTAGATGTTGAGGAAAGTCAATATTTAAGTAGAGTTTACTTTGTTAATAAAAAACGATAATAACAAAGATCAACGAGTAGTTACGGTCTTTATAAATTTACTATTGTTGTCTTAAGCTTAATTTTGTTAAACCAATATCACAACTCTTTATTTGAGTTTCTAGTTCCATTTCTAGGATCTTTTGCTTACTTTGGTTGAGCTTACTTTTTATTTTTCTTAGTTGTACGTGTGTACCAGGCTGCTTTTCTGCTTCAGCAATTAAATTTTCTGTTTCTTCAAAGAGTTTTTTACATTGTTCAGGAATGAATGACACTGCTTTTGGTTCATTTTTTGGTTGTTGTTCAGCTAATGATAACGAACTATAAGATATAGTAAAAATAAAAAGAGCGGTCAATATTGAGCGAATATTTTTTCTCATCATATAATTCATTCCATTTTTCAATCTAAAAACAATCCTATCGGAAATTATCAAAAAATGATTTAAAAGTCTAGTTCTTTTCGTTTGTTTTTTATTTATTTAATAAATTGCTTAATTGAAATGTTATTTAAATGTTAATGATTTATGTAATTTGATTTAGATCAATGAATGTAAATATATTGATTTTGATTTGTTTTGATTTAGATCTAAAAATGTGATCTGTGTAACATTTTTGCTATTTTTTATCCGTACTTTTAGTAGTAGAATATAGGTAGTCGAGTTATCTATATAACGATTGATTCGTTGCTATACAATTTGCATTAATTTTTAAATAACATTAGCAATAGTTGTCAAGATAACTCGGTATTTTAACTAAAGGAAAAGCCTTTAGAATGGGGTGATTACTTGGTAATCATTTGATTAAGAACTTGTGCATTGCAAGGAGTTGATGAGATGTTAGATGTTGTTGAACTCTCTCGATTGCAGTTTGCGTTAACTGCATTATATCACTTTTTGTTCGTACCACTGACCTTAGGTTTAAGTTTTATCCTTGTGATAATGGAAACCATGTATGTGGCGACGGGTAAAGAAGTTTACAAGGATATGACTAAGTTCTGGGGTAAATTATTTGGTATTAACTTCGCTTTAGGAGTTACCACAGGTATTACAATGGAATTTCAGTTTGGTACAAACTGGTCATATTATTCTCATTATGTGGGAGATATTTTTGGTGCACCACTCGCTGTTGAAGCATTATTAGCATTCTTCCTAGAATCAACCTTTGTAGGATTATTCTTCTTTGGTTGGGATCGCTTATCAAAAGGTAAGCACTTATTGACTACGTATTGTGTTGCGTTTGGTTCAAACCTGTCTGCAATGTGGATTTTAGTTGCAAATGGTTGGATGCAATATCCAGTAGGGTCAGAATTCAACTTCGAAACTATGCGTATGGAAATGACCAGTTTCTTAGAATTATGGTTAAATCCAGTAGCTCAAAGTAAATTTTTACATACATTATCTGCGGGCTATGTTGTAGGTTCGTTATTTGTACTAGGTATTAGTTCATACTATATTCTGAAAGGTCGTGATATTGGGTTTGCTAAACGTTCATTTTCTATTGCTTCTGTGTTTGGCATCATTGCAACAGTTTCCGTATTAATTATGGGTGATGAATCAGGATATGAAATTGGTCAAACTCAACCAGTAAAATTGGCTGCGATGGAAGGTGAATGGCATACTCAGCCAGCTCCAGCAAGTTGGAATGCAATTGTTGTAACTAATGAGGCAGAAAAACGTAATGATTTTGCTTTACAAATTCCATATGCTGCGGGGATTATCGTAACTCGCTCATTAGATAAAACTTTTGCAGGTGTGAATGATTTGCAAAAAGTAAATGAAGATCGTGTACGTAACGGTATGGTGGCATACTATTTACTCCAACAGTTAAGAGCAGAGAAAAAAGAGCTTGGTCAAGTAAAAGAAGAAACAAAAGCTCAATTTAATGCCGTTAGAAAGGATCTTGGTTTTGGTCTTTTATTGAAACGTTATACTGATAAGGTTGTTGATGCTACCGATGCTCAAATAAAACAGGCTGCTGCAGATACTATTCCAAACGTAGGTCCGACATTTTGGTCATTCCGTATAATGATGATTGCTGGTGGATTGGTTTTACTCTTAATGATTGCTGCGTTTGTACAAAATATTCGTAAAACAGTGGGGCGTAGTCCTTTATTGCTAAAACTTTTATTATGGGGTATTCCACTTCCGTGGATTGCTGCAGAAAGTGGCTGGTTCTTAGCAGAATATGGACGTCAGCCATGGGCAATTTACGATACATTACCAGTGGGCGTTGCTGCATCTAATTTAGGAGCAGGTGATCTTTGGTTATCTATTATCTTAATTTGTGCACTTTATACAGTATTCTTAATTGCGGAAATGTATTTAATGTTCAAGTATAGCCGTCTAGGTCCAAGTTCATTGAAAACAGGACGCTATTATTTTGAGCAGTCAGCGAGATAAGTAGGAGCCTAACTATGATTGATTATGAATTTCTACGTTTTATTTGGTGGGTCTTAGTTGGTGTATTGCTTATCGGATTTGCAGTCACTGATGGTTTTGATATGGGCGTATTAACTCTATTACCTTTGGCTGGTAAAAAAGAAGTAGAAAAACGCATTATGATCAACTCTATCGCCCCACATTGGGATGGAAACCAAGTTTGGTTGCTTACTGCGGGAGGTGCAATGTTTGCTGCATGGCCTGTAGTTTACGCTACATCATTCTCAGGTTTTTACATTGCTATGATTTTGGTTTTAGCCGCACTTTTCTTCCGTCCAGTAGGGTTGGAATATCGTGCTAAGATCGATAATCCGAAATGGCGTACTGCTTGGGATTGGGGACTATTTGTTGGTGGTTTTGTACCGTCATTAGTATTTGGTGTTGCATTCGGTAACTTATTACAAGGTGTACCATTCCACTTTAATGATATTATGCAAGTCACTTATACAGGTTCATTTTTTGCATTATTGAATCCGTTTGCGTTGCTCTGTGGTTTGATAAGTTTGTTTATGCTTACTACACAAGGTGCTGCATGGTTGCAATTGAAAACTACAGCAGAATTGCGTGAGAGAGCAAGAAATATTACTCAAGTTGGTGCACTAGCCACTTTGATTACATTTGTACTCGCTGGGGTATGGTTATACTTTATTGATGGCTTTGTTGTAACAAGCGTTATTGACCACAATGCACCAACATCACCATTAGGTAAAGAAGTAGTATTGCAAACGGGAGCATGGTTTAACAACTACTTTAATGCCCCAATTTTATTTATCTTCCCAGTGTTAGCTGTTGTTGGAGCATTGCTTAATATCGTTGCTTCAAAATCAAATCGCTGTGGTTGGGCATTTTTATTCTCATCATTAACTATGGCAGGAATTATTTTAACTTGTGGTGTAGCAATGTTTCCATTTGTTATGCCATCAATAACACATCCTGAAATGAGTTTATTAATGTGGGATGCAACCTCAAGCGAATGGACATTAACTCTGATGCTAGGTTTCGCTCTAATATTCGTAGTGATCTTATTGTCTTATACTATTTGGTCATATGTGAAAATGTTTGGTCGTCTTGACAGCAATTTCATTGAGAATAACAACAACTCATTGTACTAAGGAGATAAATTATGTTTTATGTGTTATGGGTCGTGGGTGTGCTGTTTGCCGTAATGTTAAGTGCGATTGTTACAATTGGACTTGAAAAAACAGGAAAACTTGACGAGTAAGTCAATGAATTTGTTGTATCAACTATTTAATAAGGGTTCATATAGAACCCTTTCATTCATTGTTGCACTTATCCTTACTCTGTGCTTCTTTTTAAATATTAACAATTTTTCATCTCAATTAAGGGTAGCTTCGCCTATTGGGTGAGGCTGTTAATTTGGAGTACAGTAATTTTATGGATTCATGGCATTGGTTTGGATATTCGTCATATTTTTTGGAAAACATTATTTAATCCTATTTGGGCATATGTGACTGTAATTACATTATTGATTGACCAGATTGCTAGATGAGTAAAAATGTTAAAAAATAAAACCGCACTTTTGTGATCGTGCGGTTTTGTCATATTTTCTATTTAATGAATTTTATTTCTTGGGGTGATACTGCCAAAATAGAAGCGTCATCTCCCCAATCACCCAAAACAATTCGAGTAAAGTGCGGTGGGATTTTGTGAATATTTTGTCTATGAGTATGTCCATGGATTATTTGATTTACATTAAATTGTTGAAAGATTTGTAATACTGTTTTAGGTGTCACATCCATAATTTCATTAGTTTTTTGTAATTTATCTTGCTTACTTTTTTTTCTAATTTTTGTTGCAATTTTTAACCGTATTTTTAGTGGCAAGTGTAAAAACAGCCATTGTCTCCATTTCTGATGAACCTTTTTTCGATACCGTTGGTAATTGACATCGTCAGTACAAAGAGTATCTCCATGACAAAGTAATGTTTTTTGTCCATATAAATCAATTAGATGATAAGTCGGCAATAAAATCAGACCGCAATCTTGAGCAAATTTTTTCCCGATTAGAAAATCTCGATTTCCATGAATGAAATAGCAAGGTACTCCTTGTTTTACTAGATTGCGAATTTGTGTCTTTACTGTCTCAATTAAAAGAGAATTTTCATCGTCACCAATCCAAAAGTCAAATAAGTCCCCTAAAATATAGAGTTGTTCTGCTTGTGGTGCTTTATGTTGCATAAAATCCACAAATAATTGTGTTAAGTGCGGTCTATCTTCAGCTAAATGTAAATCAGCAATAAAATAAGTAGTCATAATATCTTTCACTTGTTTTTGTTTAGATTAGCATTTTTTTATCTCTTTCTACACTTATTTATTGATTTTCGTTATACTTGTAGAAATTTTTTTTGAGTGTTTATTATGTTGAAAATTAGTAGAGTCATTATTGTCTCCTTATGTTGTATTTTAATTTGTATTTTAGGAACAATTTATTCGTTAATTCGCTTTAGAAATCCTAGTAATGTTGGCGTAATTGCTCGTTGGTTTGGTCGTTTGTATCCTCTGTTTGGATTAGATGTAGAGCACCGTTTCCCTGCAGAAGCAGATAAAATTGGACGTTGTATTTATATTGGTAATCACCAAAATAATTATGACATGGTAACTATTTCTTATATGGTTATGCCACGTACAGTTAGTGTAGGGAAAAAAAGTCTAATTTGGATTCCGTTTTTTGGTATTTTGTACTGGGTAACAGGTAATATTTTCTTAGATCGCGAAAATCGCACTAAAGCACACGGTACAATGACGGAGCTGGCAAATAGAATTAACTCAGATAATCTATCAATTTGGATGTTTCCTGAAGGAACTCGTAGTCGAGGAAGGGGATTATTACCATTTAAAACAGGTGCATTTTATGCTGCTGTTTCTGCTGGTGTACCCATTGTGCCAGTTGTTTGTTCAACAACGCACAATCAAATTGATTTAAATCGCTGGAAAAATGGTAAAGTAATTTGTGAAATGTTACCACCTGTAGACACTTCAAGCTATTCAAAAGAAAATGTACGTGAATTAGCAGAATATTGCCGACGAATTATGAGCGAACGTATTAATCAACTTGATGATGAAATTGCAAGACAACCTCAAATCTAATTTTAGATATTAACAAAATGAAAGACTATTCTCGGAGACAGTTTTTAAAAGATACGCTAGTGCTAGGTGCTTTTTCTGCTTTGCCAAGTACAGCTTTAGCAACTGAACGACAACTACTTTATATTCCACCTTTAGTTAATATTAGTCGTGGTACTCCTTTATTTTTAGTCATGGATTCCGTACAACAGCAGTTAATGCATGGAAATCATACGGAGGTTTGGGGATTCAATGGGCATTATTTAGGACCAACAATTAAAATTCGTCGAGGTATGTTTGCAAAATTAAATTATCGCAATAATTTATCGCAAAAAATGGCAATTAATATTCAAGGGTTACAAGCCAATGGCGAGCTACTAGGTGGGATAAAGCATTGTCTACTACCAAAGACAAGCTGGTCTCCCATTGTTCCGATTAATCAACCAGCGGCAACTTGTTGGTATCATGCTTGCACTCCAGCGATTTCAGCTTATCAAACGTATCGCGGGTTAGCGGGAATGTGGATCATTGAAGATGAGAATAGTCGTAAAACAGGATTACCAGAAAAATATGGTATAAATGATATTCCATTGATCTTACAGGACCTTGAAGTTAATTCAGAGGGAGTTCAATTATTTAATAAAAATCAACCGCACTTTTTTGGTCGTCAGCTTTATGTCAATGGACGAGTGTCTCCCTATTTTGAGGTTCCTCGAGGATGGGTGCGTTTACGTTTAGTGAACGCTTCTCTTTCTCGAATTTATCAATTGAAATTTGATGACGATAGACAATTTCAGATTATTGCTCAAGATCAGGGATTTTTATCCGAAGCTAAAACAGTACAACAAGTCACTTTGGCACCTAGTGAGCGATTGGAGTTATTAGTTGATTTAAATAAGGGGGGGAATGCGACCTTAATTGCTGGCGATAGACAGAATTTTTTCAGTAAATTGACCTCGTTTTTTAGTTTCAGCGATCAGCTGGTTAATAATACTGTCATTGAATTACGTCCGCAAGGATTGCTTGCAGCCTTTGATAATAAACCACGCTGGCAATTTAATACTGATGCTGTTGATATGTTAAAAATGCCTGTAGCACGAGAGAGACAGTTTCACATAGATATAGATAGTGCATCAATAAACAATAAACGTTTTGATCCACATAGGATTGACGCTAATCCAAACAAGGGTACTGTAGAACGTTGGACATTAACATCTTCTTCGCTTGTTGGATTCAGAATTCAGGGAGCAAAATTTATCATTGAAAATATTGATGATCAAGCTCTCACAGTTCAAGAAATTGCATGGAAAGATACTTTGTTATTTAAAAAGAAAGCACAGATTCTAATTAAATTTGATCATACATCTTCAAATAATCGTCCATTCTTTTTTGGCTCTTCTGATTTAATGTTAGCAGATAAAGGCTGTATCGGCTTAATTGTTGTTCAATAAAAAGCACATTCTGTATTTAAAAGTGCGGTTAGAAAATACAATTTTATTTACTATATTAATTTTTCTATTTCTTGGTGAATACGATACATAGATTTTAATTTATGCAAATTTCTTATTGCATATTTATGCATAAAAATGTAATATTATTTCACTTTAACAAACAAGATTACTTTAAATATGACTATTAGTGTTAAAAACTTAAATTATTTTTACGGAACCACGCAAGCTTTGTTTGATATAAATTTAACAGCAGAAGATGGCGACGTCTTAGTTTTATTGGGTCCCAGTGGAGCAGGAAAAAGTACGCTTATTCGTACTTTAAATTTACTAGAAGTACCTAAATCTGGTGAATTAATCATTGCAAATAATAAATTTGACTTGTCTGTCGCAACAGCGAATCCAAAGCAAATGCGTAGATTGCGTCAAGATGTTGGTATGGTTTTTCAACAATATAACTTATGGCCACACTTAACTGTTCTTGAAAATTTAATTGAAGCACCAGTTAAAATTTTAGGTCTAGATAAACAAAGTGCTGTGCAACAAGCTCTTGAATTGCTACAACGTTTACGTTTAGCCGATTTTGAGGATCGTTTCCCGCTGCATTTATTTGGTGGTCAGCAGCAACGTGTGGCGATTGCAAGAGCATTAATGATGAAGCCACAAGTATTGTTGTTCGATGAACCAACAGCAGCGTTAGATCCTGAAATTACCGCTCAAATTGTTTCAATTATTCAAGAATTAAAAGAAACAGGTATTATACAAGTTATTGTTACACATGAAGTGGCAGTGGCAAAAAAAGTAGCAACTAAAGTTGTTTATATGGAGCAAGGTCGGATTATAGAAAAGGGTGACTTTACTTCTTTTGATAAACCACAAACTGAGCAATTTAAACAATATTTATATCATTCTCATTAAGGAGCAAATATGAAAAAATTATTATTAGCAACAATCTTGGCTAGTACTACCTTCGCCGTGAATGCACAAGAGATTACTTTTGCAATGGAACCGAGTTACCCTCCTTTTGAATTAACTAATGAAAAAGGACAAATTATTGGATTTGATGTGGATATTGCAAATGCGATTTGTAAAGAAATTAATGCGACTTGTTCTTATAAATCGCAAGCTTTTGATGCGTTAATTCCAAGCTTAATAAAAGGTCGCGGAGGTTTTGATGCGGCTATTTCAGGTATTGATATTACAGATGCTCGAGCAAAACAAGTAGCGTTTACTGACTCTTATTACGATAGTTCAGCAAGTTTTATTGGCGTAAAAGGTAAAAAAGATTTAAATACTGCTAAAGTAATTGGTGTACAAAATGGAACAACTTATCAACAATATGCTAATAATGAATTAGGAAAATATCAGAAAAAATCTTACGCAAGTCTTCAAGATGCGATTCTTGACTTGAAAAATGGTAGAATCGATTTGATCTTTGGAGACACTCCTGTATTGAAAGATATGTTAGATAAAAATCCAGAATTATCTTTCATTGGCGATAATGTGACAGATAAACGTTATTTTGGTAATGGATTAGGTATCGCTGTGAAAAAATCTAACACGGCTTTAGTTGAGCAATTGAATAAAGGACTGTCTGCTATTAAAGCAAATGGTGAGTATCAAAAAATTTATGATAAATGGATGGCTAAATAATCAAAATGTTTTTTGACTATCTCCCTTTAATTAAAACCGCAACCTTAATGACCGTTGGGTTAGCGGTTTGTTCTCTATTTTTAGGGCTGATTTTGTCTGTCATTTTTGTTGTGATGGAAAAATCGAAATGGCAGAGTATCAGCAAACCTACTGCCTTGATTGTGGCGTTGTTACGGGGATTACCTGAAATTTTAGTTGTATTCCTCATTTATTTTGGTGTACCCGAAATATTTGAAATTATTACTGGTAATTATGCAGAACTGGGACCATTTACATGTGGTGTAATTGCACTTTCAATTATTTTTGCATCTTATGCTTCACAGTCCTTGAGAGGTGCTATTCAAGCAATTCCTTTAGGACAATGGGAATCAGGAGCTGCACTCGGTTTAAGTCGTGGTTACACTTTTTTTAATATTATTATGCCTCAAGTGTGGCGACATGCCTTACCAGGTTTGAGTAATCAATGGCTTGTTTTACTAAAGGACACCGCACTAGTGTCATTGATTGGTGTAGATGATTTAATGCGTCAAACAGAACTAATTAATACGCAGACACATCAACCTTTTACATGGTATGGGATAGCTGCTTTACTGTATCTAGCGATTACGCTTATTAGTCAGTTTGTGATTCGTAAACTAGAATTACGTTTTACGCATTTTGAACGCAGGGAGGCAAAATTATGATTTCAGATTATTTTGTGACTATAGCACAAGGTATTCCCACTAGCTTAGTACTGACATTTGTATCTTTAATAATTGCTTTTGTTTTAGCGGTTTTCCTGACTTTTGTGTTATCTATGGATAATAAAATTGCAAAAAGTGCGGTAAATATTTTCCTTATTTGTTTTACTGGTACTCCGTTATTAGTGCAATTCTTCTTGATTTATTATGGGCCAGGTCAATTTCAATGGATTGTGAGTGGTCCGTTGTGGTCATTATTATCGAATGCATGGTTCTGTGCAATGTTGACTTTAGCATTAAATAGTGCGGCTTACTCTACTCAATTATTTCATGGTGCAGTTAAGGCGATTCCAAAAGGACAATGGGAAAGCTGTGCAGCTTTAGGATTAAGTTGTTGGCAAACACTTAAAATATTAATTCCCTACGCTTTAAAACGAGCATTACCATCTTATAGCAATGAAATTATATTAGTGTTTAAAGGTACATCTCTTGCTTCTACAATAACACTTTTGGATATTATGGGTTACGCACGACAGCTTTATGGGACAGAATATGATGCATTGACTATTTATGGTATTGCTGGAGTAATCTATCTTGTAATTACTGGTATTGCGACATTATTATTGCGTAAATTAGAAAATCGGGTTTTGTGCTTTGAACGTTTAGACAAAAACAGGCTATGATGTTGTTAGACCGTATAACATTAATGAATAGGCTTTGCTGTAGTGGCAAAGCCTATTTTTTATTTTTACGCTTTTTAAATTATATTGAAATATTTTTATTAAAGAAGTTAAGAAATCGGACCATTCGTATATAACGGTGTAGCAAAACAAATTCGTTGGAAATAAGAATTGTTACTAACTGTAATTTAGTTTCTTTTTGTTACTATTACCTAAGGAAATTTTAATATGTCGTTTCCAAAAAAATTTGCTGGTCCACTTTATCCAATTTTGTATTTTTTTATCCTCAATTTAGTTATTTTATCTCTAAGTCGAATAGGTCTGTCGTTGTGGCAATTTGAACGCATTAATGCTGTTGATGGATGGCAAACTCTCTTTTTGCAAAGCATTAGAATTGATATTTCATCACTTTGCTGGTTGTATTCTATTGCGATTATTGTGAGTTGTGTTTTTGCTAGTGAAAACCCGCTAGGTAAGTTAGCTAATAGATTTGTTAGACTTTGGCTAACTTTTGGTAGTACTTTCATTGTATTTATGGAACTTGCTACACCAGCCTTTATTGAAACTTATGATTTTCGCCCAAATCGTTTATTCATTGAATATCTCGTTAGTCCAAAAGAAGTTTTTACTATGTTATTGAATGGACATTTAATTGCATTAACTTTTACAGTAATTCTCACCGCACTTTTTGCTATTTTATTTTGGAAATTAGCGACACATGTAAGTAAAAATCTTTATTATCCTAAATGGCAGTGGCGAGCAATGTTATTTATTGTAGTTGCGGCAACTGCTTTTATTGGTGCTAGAGGTTCTTTTCAGCATAGAGGTATTAATCCCTCGATGGTTGCTTTTTCTTCAGATCCTTTAGTTAATTCTTTAGTATTAAATTCAGGATATTCGCTATTATTTGCAGCACAACAAATGAAAGATGAGGAAAATGCAGCGGAGCTTTACGGTAAAATGCCATTAGAAGAAGTAGTAACAGTATTGAAAAAAGCGATAAATCGTCCAGAGTCTGACTATATATCTACTAAACTGCCTATGTTGACAAAAAATGACGCAACTTATCAAGGAAAACCAAAAAATCTTGTAATCATTTTAGAAGAGAGTCTAGGTGCTCAATTTATCAATGTCTTAGGTGGTTTACCGATTTCACCAAATTTTGACCAGCTAACACAAGAAGGTTGGTTATTTGAAAATTTATACGCCACAGGAACACGTTCTGTTCGTGGGATTGAAGCTGTGACAGCGGGTTTTCCCCCTACTCCAGCAAGATCTATTGTAAAGTTGAGTGGTAGTCAATCAGGTTTTTTTACTATTGCACAGCTATTAGGGCAACGAGGTTATCACACTTCTTTTATTTATGGTGGAGAAAAACATTTTGATAATATGGCGAGTTTTTTTATGGTAACGGTTTTCAACAAATAATTGATGAAAAAGACTACGTTGACCCGAAATTTACTGCAACTTGGGGAGTGAGTGATGAAGATTTGTTCGATAAAGCTCATCAGCGTTTTACTCAGTTACATCGAAATGGTCAGCCATTTTTTAGCTTAGTGTTTAGCTCGAGTAACCATGATCCTTTTGAATTTCCAGATGGAAAAATTGATTTATATGAACAACCTAAACAAACCCGAAATAACGCAGCAAAGTATGCTGATTATGCGTTAGGTCATTTTTTTAAACTCGCAAAGCAAGCAGATTACTGGAAAGATACCATATTTTTAATTATTGCAGATCATGATTCTAGAGTTTATGGTGATGTGCTAGTACCAATTAAGCATTTCCACATTCCTGCATTAATTTTAGGTGCTGATATTATACCTCGTCGAGATCCTCGTTTAGTCAGTCAGATAGATATGCCAACAACTTTACTCTCTCTTATTGGAGTAGATAGCAATAATCCTATGTTGGGTTACGATTTAACAAAATCAGCCGATCCAAATCGGGCATTAATGCAGTTTGATAAAACTCTGGCTTATATGCGTAATGATCAAGTTGCAGTCTTACAACAAGGTAAGCCAATTCAAGAATTCCGTTATGATTATTCATCAGGTAAATTGATTAAAGCGAGTATTCCCGATGAAATAAAACGCCAAGCCTTAGCTTATTCCTTATGGGGAAGCTATGCTTATAAATATAAATTACACAAGTTAGAAGCAAATCAGCCAACCACAAAATAAAGAGCGGTCAGTTTTGAGAGAATTCTGTTCTTTGTGTAGATTTTTATGCAGTGAGAGGGATGGTCATAAAATGGTAATGAAATAGTTATTTTGATGTTATTTTGGTCAATTGGTAATTTTTTTTGGAAAAAAGTAAAAAAGTAGTTGCATAGGATTAAGAATTGACTATAATGGGGGGGCACACAACGACACGGCGTTGTAAGTAGATGACCGTGTCGTTTTTTTGTTCTTTAACAACTGATAGACAATCTGTGTGGGCACTTTGGAGATTTGTTTTTTTGTATATTGATATATTGAATT